>NZ_LN831024.1:2184411-2496470 GCF_001457615.1 Pseudomonas aeruginosa
GCCTGGCTGCCCGCATCACCGCCGCGTTCGGTTCCGGCGCCGATACCCTCGGGGTGTTCTTCGAGCGTCCGGGCAGCGAGAGCAAGCCGGGCACCGCCGGCTGGTACAACTCGGCGGCCTTCGAGAAGTTCGCCCACGAGAAAGGCCTGTATGCCCGCAGCATCAATGGCGACGCTTTCTCCGACGAGGTGAAGCGGCTGACCATCGAGACCATCAAGCGCGATCTCGGCAAGGTCGACCTGGTGGTCTACAGCCTGGCCGCGCCGCGCCGTACCCATCCGAAGAGCGGCGAAGTGTTCTCCTCGACCCTCAAGCCGATCGGCAAGTCGGTCAGCTTCCGTGGCCTGGACACCGACAAGGAAGTGATCAAGGACGTGGTCCTGGAGGCGGCCAGCGACCAGGAGGTCGCCGATACCGTTGCGGTGATGGGCGGCGAGGACTGGCAGATGTGGATCGACGCGCTGCTGGAGGCCGACGTGCTGGCCGACGGCGCGAAGACCACCGCGTTCACCTACCTGGGCGAGAAGATCACCCACGACATCTACTGGAACGGTTCCATCGGCGCAGCCAAGAAGGATCTCGACCAGAAGGTCCTCGGTATCCGCGACAAGCTCGCCCCGCTGGGCGGCGACGCGCGCGTCTCGGTGCTCAAGGCGGTGGTGACCCAGGCCAGCTCGGCGATCCCGATGATGCCGCTGTACCTGTCGCTGCTGTTCAAGGTGATGAAGGAGCAGGGTACCCACGAAGGTTGCATCGAGCAGGTCGACGGCCTGTACCGGGAGAGCCTGTACGGCGCCGAGCCGCGCCTCGACGAGGAAGGCCGCCTGCGTGCCGACTACAAGGAACTGCAGCCGGAAGTGCAGTCCCGTGTCGAGGAGCTGTGGGACAAGGTAACCAACGAGAACCTTTACGAATTGACCGACTTCGCTGGCTACAAGAGCGAGTTCCTCAACCTGTTCGGTTTCGAGGTCGCTGGGGTCGACTACGAGCAGGACGTCAACCCGGACGTGCAGATCGCCAACCTGATCCAGGCCTGAGGCCTGGATCCGAGCCGTCCTCGCGACGGCTCCCGCTCCCCCGGAACCGGCGCCCAGGCGCCGGTTCGCGTTTTCAGCGACCGGCCACCTGGGCGTTCCGTACGCCGTCGAGGAAGGCCTGGTAGTGCTGCGCGGTTTCCTCCGGGCGTTCGACCATCGGCACGTGTCCGCAGTTTTCCATGATCACCACGCTGGGCCGCTTCAGCAGCGGACGCATCACCTCGATGCTGGAGACGTCCAGCACGCGGTCGCGGTCGCCCCAGAGCAGCAGGGTCGGTGCCTCGATCTTCGGCAGTTCCGGCTCCAGCGGGATGTAGCGCTGGCGCAGTTGTTCGAATATCTGCGCGTTGAACGCCGACGCGGCTACCGCGCGTTCGCCGAGGTAGCGCTTGAGCGGCGCCGGCAGCGGCGGTTGCTGGACGAACACGAAGTCGAGCAGCTTCTGGAAGTCTTCCGGCTGGCGCACCACCAGGGGATTCTCGCCGCGCTCCAGGTCCTCGAACAGTTCGCTCTTGCGCGCCGGCATCACCCCGGCGTTGTCGATCAGCGCCAGCGATAGCACCTGTTCCGGATGGCGCGCCGCGTAGAGCGCGGCGATGTGCCCGCCCATGGAGTTGCCGGCCAGGTGCAGGCGGCGCACGCCGATGGCGGCGGCGAAATTGGCGACTCGCTCGGCCTGGGTGCCGACGTCGTAGCTGGCCTGTTGCGGCTTGCTGCTGTCGCCGAAGCCGGGCAGGTCGAGGGCGACCACATGGTAGCGCTCGGTCAGCGGCCGGGCGAAGCGCAGCCAGTTGTCCTTGTCGGCGCCGAAGCCGTGGATCAGCAACAGGGTCGGGTTCTTCTCCGAGCCACCTTCCAGGTAGGCGATCTCCAGGTTGTCGACCTGCACGCTGTGCTCGCTGAGACCGGCGAGACCGCGCTCGACGGTGCGTACGCTGGCGAGGAGGGTAGCCGGGACGAAGTAGAGGACGCCGGCGGCGACCGCCAGCAGCAGAACCAGACCGAGGAGGAATCGTTTCATGGGTGTCCGAAGGCTTCAGGAAAAAAGGGGCCAGCGCTGAACGCTAGCCGTGCCGGCCCGCTGTCGCAAGCCTTGTGACGAGTCTAGGCGTGCTGCCGGTGGTCGGCGCCGAACCTAAGGACGGCGGTTCATTCGCCGGGTCGATAGAGATGTCGATGCTCGGCGCGGTACAGCGAAGAGTCGGCGAAGCCTTCGGCGGCCAGCACCTCGCCGACCAGGATCAGCGCGGTGCGGCGGAAATTCCTGGCGGCGACCTTGGGCAGGATGTCGCCGAGGGTGCCGCGAACCTGTTCCTGGTCGGGCCAACTGGCCCGGTGGATCACCGCGACCGGGCAGTCGGCGCCGTAGTGCGGCAGCAGTTCCTCGACGATCTTCGCCAGGTGGGCGACGCCCAGGTGGATCGCCAGGGTCGCCCGGTGCCGCGCCAGGTCACCCAGGCTCTCGCCTTCCGGCATCTTCGTGCGTGCGGCGTAGCGGGTCAGGATCAGCGTCTGGGACACTTCGGGCAGGGTCAGCTCGCAGCCGAGCAGGGCGGCGCAGGCGGCGGTGGCGGTGACCCCGGGGACGATCTCATAGGGGATGCCGAGTTCGCGCAGGTGGCGGATCTGCTCGCCGATGGCGCCGTACAGGGAGGGATCGCCGGAATGCACGCGGGCTACGTCGAGGCCACGGCGATGGGCTTGCGCGAGTAGCTCGACGATCTGTTCGAGGTCCAGCTCGGCGGTGTTCACCACCTGGCCGGCCTGGTGCCCCTCGAGCAGCGCTTGCGGAACCAGCGAGCCGGCGTAGAGGATCACCGGGCACTGGCGGATCAGG
The DNA here is from genome assembly GCF_001457615.1 of Pseudomonas aeruginosa. Classification (GTDB taxonomy): domain Bacteria; phylum Pseudomonadota; class Gammaproteobacteria; order Pseudomonadales; family Pseudomonadaceae; genus Pseudomonas; species Pseudomonas aeruginosa. The sequence goes on from NZ_LN831024.1 coordinate 2,187,286, forward strand.
CGCTGCCCCTTGACGGTGATCAGGTCAGGGTCGCCGGGACCGGCGCCGATGAAATAGACGGTCATGGGAGTTCTCGTTCGGTGAGAAGACGTGCCAGGGCGATGCTCGCCCGATCGTCGCTGCGTTTCGCGCCGAGCAGATCGGCGCGACCGCCACCCAGGCGTTCGGCCAGGGCCAGGGCGGCGGCCTCGGCGACGCTGGAGCAGCCGGTTTCGCGCAGCGCGACGGCGGAGGGGCTGAGCAGGCGCGGCTCGTAGTCGTGCAGGACGGCGGGTGCGAGGAAATGCACGGGCGTTCGAGCAGCGCGGCCAGTTGCCGCAGGCCGGGTTCGTCGCGTTTGCCGTCGATGCTGGCGAGGGCGTCCAGCTCGGCCAGGCTGCGCCCGTGTTCGCCCAGCGTTCGCTCCAGCAGCGCGCGCAGATGCTCGGCGCTACAGCCTCGGCGGCAGCCGATGCCGGCGATCAGCAGGCTGGGGATGGGCAGGGGCATGCGCGCACCGGAGGAAATGGAAGGAGAGGCACTATGGACCCGCGACCGGCAAGGGTCGCGGGTGGCAGGCGGTCAGGCGTCGACGCCGCCCTGTTGCGCCGGAACAGCCAGGCAGCGGCCAGGCCGAGGGCGGCCCAGAACAGCGCATTGCTGACCAGCGAGGCGACCACGAAACGCTGGGCCAGGGCTTCCGGCGCCAGGCTGGCATGGACCTCGGGCTGCGGCGCGCCGAACAGGTGCGGCAGCGCCAGCAGGACGGCGCCGACCAGCTTCAGCGGCCAGTTGCCGCCGAACACCAGCAGGGCCAGGCCCACCGCGGTGGCGGCGGCGGTGGCGATCCACCAGTACTGGCGTTGCACCAGGTCGGCCGCGGCGGTACCCGGCAGCTCCGGCGGCAGGCCCAGCGACGGCGCCAGGCAGAACACCGCGTAGCCGGCCAGGCCCCAGAGCAGGCCCTGCCAGGTCTGGCCCGGCGCGCGCAGGGTGAAGAGGCCGGCGAGCATCAGGGCGAAGCCGACCGCCACCACCAGGTTGCCGCCGGTGGTGGAGAGGGTACGCTGCCAGCCGTCCTCCGGCTCCCAGGCCTCCTCGTCGTGGACATGGGCGGCGACGCCGGGGGCGTGTTCGTGGGGCTGGGCCGCGACCGGCTCGCTCTTCTCGTAGGTCTCCGCCTCGAGGATCAGCGGGGTGACCCAGAGAATCTGCAGCAGGGTCAGCAGCAGGGCGGCGAGCAGGCCGGCGAAGCCGGCGGTCTGGGCGATGCGCTTGATCATTCTGGTTCCCTCGCGACTCAGTGGCAGGGGAAGCCGGAGCTGTGCCGGGTATCGTGGGCGGCGTTGTGTACCGCGTCGATGTGCGAGAAACCGGCGAAATAGACCAGCAGCGCGCCGAGCAGGCCGGCGCCGATGGCCAGGCTCAGTCGCTTCGACAGGGAGGTGGTGGAGCTGGCGTGCGCCAGGGTGCTGCTGGACATGGTGCGTTCCCTCTGGATTGGCATGGGCGTGGCAGAGGAGTACGCACGAGGAACAGGCCCGGACGGCCCGCTTCACGCTTGCGCCCGCCCACCGCGGGTGAATCAAACGAAAGGTTCCAGGCCGGTCTCCGGGCTCGCGCGCGATGCGCTTACCGTTGCGGGGGCAGCGCCGGACTGGCTCGGAGAGCGTCACCGGCTTCCCGTTTCACCTCGTGCGCGCCGGCACGAGACACCTGGGACAACCCGCCTAGGACAGCATGAAGGACCGCCGGGCGTCAACCGGCCCGATTGACCCTGGCCCGCGCACTGCGTAGCCTTGCCGGTTCGAGGTTCCTCGCCGGCGACGGCGGGGCTAAGAGGGAACGCGGTCGATGCCGCGGCTGCCCCCGCAACTGTGAACGGCGATCGTTCCCCAATGCCACTGCGTGACGCGGGAAGGCGGGGAACCGGCGGAGACGCCAGACCGTGAGCCAGGAGACCTGCCTCGTCGATCCCGTGGCGCGATGCCCGGGGACAAGACTTCCATACAACCGGGCGGGGTGATCCGGTGGCGAATCCGTTGCGCGGCCCCTGCGTCCGCGCCACTCGTCCGCATGCCCGCCGAGCTGAACAAGGGCTGCCCATGAAAACCCTGGCGAAACTCCCCGTCACCATCGTCACCGGCTTCCTCGGCGCCGGCAAGACCACCTTGCTCCGGCACATGCTGGACAACGCCGAAGGCCGGCGCATCGCGGTGATCGTCAACGAGTTCGGCGAACTCGGCATCGACGGCGAGATCCTCAAGCAATGTTCCATCGGCTGCAGCGAAGAAGAGGCGCAGGGCCGCGTTTTCGAGCTGGCCAACGGTTGCCTGTGCTGCACCGTGCAGGAAGAGTTCTTCCCGGTGATGCGCGAGCTGGTGGCGCGCCGCGGCGACCTTGACCAGATCCTCATCGAGACCAGCGGCCTGGCCCTGCCCAAGCCGCTGGTGCAGGCTTTCCAGTGGCCGGAAATCCGCAACGCCTGCACGGTCGACGCGGTGATCACCGTGGTCGACAGTCCGGCGGTGGCGGCCGGTACCTTCGCCGCCCATCCCGAGCAGGTGGACCAGCAACGCCGCCAGGACCCCAACCTCGACCATGAATCGCCGCTGCACGAACTGTTCGAGGACCAGTTGGCCAGTGCCGACCTGGTGATCCTGAACAAGGCCGACCAGCTCGACGCCGAGGCCCTGGCGCGGGTCCGCGCGGAGATCGCCGGGGAGCTGCCGGCGGCGGTGAAGATCGTCGAGGCGAGCCGGGGCGAGCTGCCGCTGCCGGTCTTGCTGGGACTCAACGCCGAGGCCGAGCTGCACATCGACGGCCGGCCGACCCACCACGACCACGAGGGCCACGAGGACCACGACCACGACGAGTTCGACTCCTTCCACGTCGATCTCCCCGAGGTGGAGGAAGCTGCGCTGCTCGAGGCCCTCGGCGAGCTGGTGGAGCGTCACGACATACTTCGCATCAAGGGTTTCGCCGCCATTCCGGGCAAGCCCATGCGCCTGTTGGTACAGGGCGTCGGCAAGCGCTTCGACAGGCATTTCGACCGCAAGTGGCTGGCCGACGAAGTCCGCAGCACCCGGCTGGTGGTGATCGGCCAGGAGCTGGACCAGGCCGCCATTGCCAACCAGCTGCGCACAGCGCTTGCCTGATCCGTGATCCCCGGCCGGGGCCGGCGATGGCGATTCGCCGGCCCCAGCTTCTTGCGTCCTACCGGTAGAACGTCCATGCACCTGTTGCGCACCCAACCCGGCGGCTTCGTTCCCGACGACGGCATCGCCCACCTGGCCCAGACTCCCGCCGAGCTGGTGATCCTCTGCAGCGGCGATTCGCACCTCGCATTGCTGGCCGAGGCCGCCCGTGCGCTGCCGGACGACTACCCGAGCCTGCGCCTGGCCAACCCCATGCAGTTGCAGAACCACGCCTCGGTGGACCTCTACGTCGAGGAAGTGCTGCGGCACGCGCGGGTGATCCTGCTTTCGCTGCACGGCGGCATCGGCTACTGGCGCTACGGCGTGGAGCAACTGGTGGCGCTGGCCGAGCGCGGCGCGCTGCTGATCCCGGTGCCCGGCGACGACCGCCCCGACCCGGAGCTGAGCGCCCTCGGCAACCTGCCGGCGGAGCAGGCCGAGCGCTTCTGGCAATACTTGCGCCAGGGCGGCCTGGAGAACGCCGGGCAGTTCTACCGCTGCCTGGCCAGCCAGTGCCTCGGCCGCGACTACGCCTGGCGCGAACCGCAGGCGCTGCCGCGGGTGGCGCTGTTCCATCCACGGCATGCCGAGGCGACCCTGGAACACTGGCGTGCCGACTGGCAGGCCGGGCGTCCGGTGGTCGCGTTGCTGTTCTATCGCACCCACCTGCAGGCAGCCAACACCGCCTTCATCGCACGCTTCTGCGAACGCCTCGCGGCGCAGGGGCTCAACCCGTTGCCGATCGCGCTGGCCAGCCTCAAGGAAAGCGCCTGCCTGGCGCAGGTGGAAGACTGGCTGGAGCGCAGCGACGCCGCGCTGATCGTCAATACCACCGGTTTCGCCCAGTCCAATCCGGAGGCGCCCGAGTTGCGTCCGTTCCGTCGCGACGTGCCGGTATTGCAGGCGATCTGCTCGCTGGACAACCGCCCGCTCTGGCTGGACAACCCGCAAGGCCTGGGGCCGCGCGACCTGGCCATGCACGTGGCGCTGCCGGAGCTGGACGGGCGCATCGTCACCCGGCCGATCAGTTTCAAGGGCCTGGCCTGGCGCAGCGAACGCAGCGAGAGCGACGTGGTCTGCTATCTCGCCGACGACGAGCGCATGGATTTCGTCGCCGAACTGGCGCGGCGCTGGGCCGAGCTGGCGCGCAAGCCAAACGCGGAAAAACGGGTGGCGCTGGTGCTGGCCAACTACCCGACCCGCGATGGCCGGATCGGCAACGGCGTCGGCCTGGACACCCCGGCGGCGGCGCTGAACATCCTTCGTGCCCTGCGCCAGCAGGGCTATCCGGTCGACGGACTGCCCGCCAGCGGAACCGAGCTGATCCGCCAGTTGCTCGGCGGCGTCAGCAACGACCTGGAGCATCTCGACCTACGGCCCTGCGCCCAGAGCCTGGCGCTGGACGACTACCTGGCCTGCTTCGCACGCCTGCCGGAGCGCAATCGCCAGGCGGTGCTGGCGCGCTGGGGCGAGCCGCAACAGGACCCGATGTTCCGCGACGGACGAATGATGGTCGCCGGCCTGCGCTATGGCCTGACCTTCGTCGGCATCCAGCCGGCGCGCGGCTATCAGCTCGATCCGGCGGCGGTCTACCACGATCCCGACCTGGTGCCGCCGCACGGCTACCTGGCGTTCTACTTCTGGCTGCGCCACGCCTACCGCGCCGATGCCCTGCTGCACGTCGGCAAGCACGGTAACCTGGAATGGCTGCCGGGCAAGGGAGTCGGCCTGTCCGCCGAATGCTGGCCGGACGCGTTGCTCGGTCCGCTGCCGAACATCTATCCGTTCATCGTCAACGATCCGGGGGAGGGCGCCCAGGCCAAGCGCCGCACCCAGGCGGTGATCATCGACCACCTGATGCCGCCGCTGACCCGCGCCGAGAGCTACGGCCCGCTGCGCGACCTGGAGCGCCTGGCCGACGAGTTCTACGATGCCTCGCTGCTCGACCCACGCCGCGCCGAACAGTTGCGCGGCGAGATTCTCGTCCTCCTGCGCGACAACCGTCTCGACCGCGAGATCGGCTTGCAGCTCAGCGACGATCCGGACAGCTGGCTGCCGCAGCTGGACGCCTATCTCTGCGACCTGAAGGAGTCGCAGATCCGCGACGGCCTGCATGTGTTCGGCGAGTCGCCGAGCGGGCGATTGCGCCTGGATACCCTGCTGGCGCTGCTGCGGGTTCCGCGCGGCGATGGCAAGGGCGCCAACGCCGGGTTGCTGAAGAGCCTGGCGGACGACCTTGGCCTGGGCTTCGATCCGCTGGCCTGCGACATGGGCGAGGCCTGGCAGGGCGCGCGGCCGGCCTGCCTGGAAGAGCGGGGCGGGGAGCCCTGGCGTACTCTCGGGGATACCCGCGAACGCCTGGAATTGCTGGCGTTGCACTGGATAGAACGCTGCCTGGGCGGCGAATCGCCGCCTGCTGCCTGGCGTGCCAGCGGCGAGGTGTTGCGCGGCTTGTGCGAACAGGTGGCACCGACCCTGGACGCCTGTGGCGGGGCCGAGATCGACGGGCTGCTGGCAGCCCTCGAAGGGCGCTTCGTACCGGCCGGTCCGAGCGGCGCGCCGAGTCGCGGGCGACTCGACGTGCTGCCCACCGGACGCAACTTCTTCTCGGTGGACGTGCGCAACCTGCCGACCCCGACCGCCTGGCGCATCGGCTTCCAGTCGGCCAACCTGCTGCTCGAGCGTCACCTGCAGGAACATGGCGATCACCTGCGCCAGCTCGGTCTCTCGGTGTGGGGCACGGCGACCATGCGCACCGGCGGCGACGACATCGCCCAGGCCCTGGCCCTGCTCGGCGTGCGACCGGTCTGGCAGGCCGGCAGCCAGCGCGTCGCCGATTTCGAGATCCTCCCGGTCTCCCTGCTGGACCGCCCGCGGGTCGACGTGACGCTGCGGGTCTCCGGGTTCTTCCGCGACGCCTTCGCCAACCTGATCCGCCTGTTCGATGCGGCGGTGCAGGCGGTCGCCGAGCTGGACGAGGCGGAGGAGCTGAACCCGCTGGCCGCTCGCGTACGCCTGGAGCGCCAGCGCCTCGAGGCGCAGGGCACGGCGCCGGCGGAGGCGCGCCGGCAGGCCGGCTGGCGGATCTTCGGCGCCAAGCCGGGTGCCTACGGCGCCGGCGTGCAGGGCGCAATCGAAGAGCGGCTGTGGGAGACCCGCGCCGACCTTGCCGAGGTCTACCTGAACTGGGGCGGCTACGCCTACGGTGCCGCCGACGACGGCACGCCGGCGCGGGAACGCTTCGCCCAGCGCCTGGAACGCCTGCAGGCGGTGCTGCACAACCAGGACAACCGCGAGCACGACCTGCTCGATTCCAACGACTACTACCAGTTCCAGGGCGGCATGCTGGCGGCGGTGGAAACCCTGCGCGGCGCGCCGGTGGCCAGTTACCACGGCGACCACAGCCAGCCGGACAACCCGCGCATCCGCACGCTCAAGGAAGAACTCAACCGGGTGGTGCGGGCGCGGGCGGTGAATCCGAAGTGGATCGCCGGGATGAAGCGCCACGGCTACAAGGGCGCCTTCGAACTGGCGGCGACGGTGGACTACCTGTGCGCCTTCGATGCCACCAGCGAGCTGATCGACGACCACCAGTACGCGCTGCTGGCCGACGCCTACCTGCTCGACGCGGAGACCCGCGAGTTCGTCCGCCAGCACAATCCGCAAGCCTTGCGCGACATGGCCGAGCGCCTGGTGGAGGCGCAGCGGCGCGGGCTCTGGCAGGAGCCGGGGGCCTATCGCGAGGCCCTGGAGAACCTGCTGCTGGACGTCGAAGAGGAATAGCGGAGCGGCATGGCCGCTCCCACCGCTTTCAGCGCCGCTCGGCGAGCCGCCGGGCGGCGTCGCGGAGAATCCGCTCGGTGCCTTCCCAGCCGAGGCAGCCGTCGGTGATCGAGACGCCGTAGCGCAGTTCGCCGCCAAGCGCCTGGCAACCGTCGAACAGGTGGCTTTCCAGCATTACCCCGACCAGGTCGCTGGCGCCGGCCAGGCGCTGGTCCAGCACGCTGGCGAGGACGCCGGGCTGGTTCAGCGGGTTCTTGCCGCTGTTGGCGTGACTGCAATCGACCATCATCCGCGTGGCGATGCCCTGGCTTTCCAGGGCCTGGCGCACGGCCTGCACCTGCTCGGGGCCGTAGTTCGAACCGTGGCGGCCGCCGCGCAGCACCACATGGGTGTCCGGATTGCCGCGGGTCTCGATCAGCGCCGGGTGACCGTGCGGGTCGAGGCCGAAATGGCGGTGGCCGTGGGCCGCCGAACGGATCGCGTCGCAGGCGATGCCGACGCCGCCGTCGGTGCCGTTCTTGAAGCCCACCGGCAGGCCGAGGCCGCTGACCAGCTCGCGGTGGATCTGCGATTCGCTGGTGCGCGCGCCGATCGCCGCCCAGCTCAGCAGGTCGTCGAAGTAGCCGGCGGCCAGCGGTTGCAGGAGTTCGGTGGCCAGCGGCAGGCCGAGGCGCAGCATGTCCAGCATCAGTTGCCGGGACAGCGCCAGGCCGGCGGCCATGTCGTCGCTGCCATCCAGGTGCGGATCGTAGGCGAGGCCCTTCCAGCCCACCGTGGTGCGTGGCTTTTCCACGTAGGCGCGCATCACCAGGAACAACTGGCCGTCGAGTTCGTCGCTCAGCGCGGCGAGGCGTTCGGCGTATTCGAGGGCGGAGCGGGGATCGTGGATCGAACAGGGTCCGACTACCACCAGCAGGCGCGGGTCGTCGCCGTCGAGGATGGCGCGGATGGCGTCGCGGCTGGCGGCGACCTGGCTGGCCAGCTCCAGCGGCAACGGCTGGCGGGCCTTGAGTTCGAGCGGGCTGGGCAGGCGTTCCAGGGCGGTACGGGCAGTGGCGCTGGGCAGGGCGACGGCCTGGACGTTCGGCGAAAGGGTGGTCAGTGCGGATACGGATGAGTTCATGGTCTGGCTTCCTGGGCTGGCGGCGGGCGTCCCGCGCGCGTCGTGCCCTATCGAGGTGTTCGGCAATGTCGTGGGTTGGCGAGCGGCTGGCGGCCGTCGCTAAATCGCCAGGTGTTGAGCGGGTAGCCAGTGCGGTAGCGGTATGCGGTCATGATCGATGTCCTGTGCGTTGGTCTGTGGTTGTGGCCTTGTGGGCCGGAAAAACGGGCCGGAAAAACAAAACCCCCGGTCGGGGAGCCGACCGGGGGTTTGCGTGTGCAGGGTAGGCGTCCCGTATACCGTGGGCGCCGTTGGGGTATCAGGCGCCGGAGTGGCTAAACCAATACCCGAAGAAATACGCGGCACGGGGTGCCTGCGGCGCACGCGCGCGCAACGACAAGCCAGGGCGCGAGGCACTGGAATGCAGGTGCGGATGGCGGGTGTGCGGCATGGGTTTCTCCCGTGAACGAGTCCCGAGCTTACTGCAAGCGAGGCGGCCGGTTCAACGACTGTTTCACGGTTCGATACCGGCGCCGCCGGCCTGATAGACTTGGCGGTCCGTATTTCCGTCCGTCCGCCGCAGGAATCCCCATGAGCGCTACCGTGCATTACCCCCTGTCCGCCGTGGTCGCCGCCGACGAACTGAAGCTGGCGCTGTGCCTGGCCGCGGTCGATCCGGCGATCGGCGGGGTACTGATCGAGGGGCCGCGCGGAATGGCCAAGTCGACCCTGGCGCGGGGCGTCGCCGAACTGCTGCCGGCGGGCGAGTTCGTTACCCTGCCGCTGGGCGCCAGCGAGGAGCGCATCGTCGGCAGCCTCGACCTGGACGCCGCCCTCGGCGAAGGTCGCGCGCGGTTTTCCCCGGGCGTGCTGGCCAAGGCCGACGGCGGCGTGCTCTACGTCGACGAAGTTAACCTGCTGCCGGACCACCTGGTGGATTTGTTGCTCGACGTCGCCGCCAGCGGCGTCAACCTGGTCGAGCGCGATGGCATTTCCCACCGGCATCCGGCGCGTTTCGTGCTGATCGGCACGATGAACCCGGAAGAGGGCGAACTGCGCCCGCAACTGCTCGACCGTTTCGGCCTCAACGTGCGCCTCGATACCCAGCCGCCGCCGGCCGAGCGGGCAGAGATCATCCGTCGCCGGCTGGCCTTCGATGCCGACCCGCAGGCCTTCGTCGAACGCTGGGAAGGCCAGCAGGACACCCTGCGCCGCCGTTGCGCCGAGGCACGCCGGCAACTGGCGCGGATTCCCCTGGACGATGCGGCGCTGGACAGCATCGCCCGACGCTGCTTCGAGGCGGCTGTCGATGGCCTGCGCGCCGACCTGGTCTGGCTGCGCGCGGCGCGCGCCCATGCAGCCTGGCGCGGCGGCGAGCGGATCGAGGCGGAGGACATCGATGCGGTGGAACATTTCGCCCTGCTGCATCGCCGTCGCCAGTCGAACCCGCCACCATCGGCGGCCAATCCACCGCCACCGCCCGCGGCGGCCCCTGTCGCGCTCCCGGAGCGCACTGGCGACGGCGAAGGGCAGTGGGGCGAATTGCCGGCTCGGCCGGTGGCCATGGGGACCGCCCGCGAGCTGCCGCGCTGGCCAAAAAAGCCCTGAGCATCCGCCCGCGCTCGGTCATGGGTGCGGATGCCAGGAGCAGACCCGGAGCCCTGCGCGGCGGACTTGGCGGCGCCCTGAGCCAGGGTGCGGAGGGCGCCATCCAATGGTTGCCGACCCTGCTGCGCGGACGTCCCCGACAGCGCCGTGACCTGCTTCGCCAGCCGCGCAGCCGGCGCCCGGGCGAACTCTGGCTGGTGATCGTCGATGCCTCCGCCAGCACCCGCCGGTACGGCGCCCTGGCCCAGGCCAAGGGAGTGTTGGCGACGCTGTTCGAGGAGGCTTATCGACAGCGCATCCGCCTGGCCGTGCTGCATGCCACCGGGCAGCAGGCGCAATGGCTCTGGCAGGGGCAGAAGGCCTCGCGGGAGTTGCAGGACTGGCTGCGCCAGCTGGGCGCCGGCGGCGGTACGCCGCTGCTCGACGCCCTGCACCAGGCCGCTGGCTGGCTGGCGCGCCGACAGCGGCAGAAACCCGCCGAGCATCAGCGTCTGCTGGTGCTTACCGACGGCCGTCTGCGCGACTGGCCGGCGCTGCCGGAGGCTGCCTGCCCGAGCCTGCTGGTCGACCTCGAAAGCGGCCCGTTGCGCCTGGGCAAGGCCGAGCGCCTGGCCCGGGAACTGGGGGCCGAGTATCGGCATATCAGCGAATTGAACGAAGTCTGAGGGCGTTTCGGCGAGTCCTGCGGCTTTTTCGGTCAAATTGTATTTCGACTGTAATTCAATAAATATTATGCGCGTAATATCTTCCTGCGATCCAGCCAATCCATCTCACGGAGATATCCTCATGTCGCCGATTTCAGTCGTTATCGCCGGTTACGCCCGTTCGCCGTTCCACTTCGCCAGGAAAGGCGCGCTGGTCGATATCCGCCCGGATGACCTGGCCGCCGCGGTGCTCAAGGGGCTGGTGGAGAAACTCGATCTCGACCCTGCGCTGCTGGAGGACGTGGTCATGGGCTGCGCCTATCCGGAGGCGGAACAGGGCATGAACATCGCGCGCATCGCCAGTTTCCGTGCCGGCTTCCCGCAGAGCCTCGGCGGTGCGACCCTCAACCGTTTCTGCGGTTCGTCCATGAGCGCCGTCCACTACGCCGCCGGGCAAGTCCTGCTGGGCGCCGGAGAAGCCTTCATCGCCGCCGGGGTAGAGTCGATGACGCGGGTGCCGATGGGCGGCTTCAACCTGTCGCCCAATCCCGCGTTGCTGCAGGACTATCCGGCGGTATACATGAGCATGGGGCAGACCGCCGAGAATGTCGCCGAGCGCTACGCCGTCAGCCGCGTCGAGCAGGAAGAGATGGCCGTACGCTCCCACGCCAAGGCAGTCGCCGCGCGCGAGGCCGGCTTGCTGCGCGAGGAGATCGTCGCCATCGACACCCCCGCCGGCCGGGTCGCCGAGGATGGCTGCATCCGCCCGGGTACCAACCTGGAGAGCCTGGCCCAGTTGAAGCCGGCGTTCGGCGGCAGCGTCACCGCCGCCACCTCGTCGCCGCTCACCGATGGCAGCGCCGCGCTGCTGGTCTGTAGCGAGGACTTCGCGCGCCGCCACGGGCTGGCGATCCTGGCGCGGATCAAGGCGGTGGCGGTGGCCGGTTGTGCGCCGGAGATCATGGGCATGGGGCCGGTGCAGGCGACGCGCAAGGTTCTGCAACGGGCCGGGCTGGGCATCGCCGACATCGACCTGGTGGAGATCAACGAGGCCTTCGCCAGCCAATCCATCGCCTGCATCCGCGAACTGGGGCTGGACATGGACAGGATCAACCTGGATGGCGGCGCCCTGGCCATCGGTCATCCGCTGGGCGCCACCGGCGCGCGGATCACCGGCAAGGCCGCTGCGTTGCTGCGGCGCACCGGCGGGCGCTATGCCATCGCCACCCAGTGCATCGCCGGCGGCCAGGGCGTGGCGACCCTGCTGGAAGCGGTGGAGTGATCGCGCGCCGATGAAAAAAGGCCCGGTGGATGAGCCGGGCCTGGATGGGGAACCTGCGCCGGCGGCCCGGCGCAGGGTAGTCGCGGTTACTTGATGAAGTCGTGACCCCAGCGTTCGATCTGGCTGGCGCTCTTCTGCATCTGCAGCGACCGCGATTGTACTTTCTGGCCGGCGGCGGCGATCTCGTCGTCGACCACCTTGGTCGACAGCGACAGCCAACTGGTCACGAAGGCCATGGCGTCGCTGTGGATCTCCAGGGCGTCCTGGTTGATGTTGGCGATGCCGTCGCACTTGCTGTGGTAGCACTCGTCGTAGGCCTTGCCGGCGGTGCCGCCGTACTTCTGCGCCTGCTCTTCGGTCTTCAGGCCCTCGGCGCCGGTGAACAGGCCGCCGAAGGCGATGCCGCTGTTGAAGAACTCGGCGTAGTCGGAGCGGAAGTCGATCTCGGTGCCTTCCGATTGCTGGCCGCGCAGGCGGAAGTAGGCTTCGAACAGGCGCTCGATGGCGGCCGAGCCGGGCGGACCCTGGAGGCCGAAGTCGGAACCGTCGCCGTCATAGATGAAGTTGCCGAAGTTCGGCGAGCCGATCATGTCGAAGTTCAGGTAGGCCTTGATCTTCTTTTTCTCTTCCGGGGCGAGGTTCTGTACGTAGTGGGTCGAGCCCACCAGGCCGGCTTCCTCGGCGCCCCACCAGGCGAAGCGCACCTTGTTGACCGGCAGCGCCTTGGCCAGCAGCACGGCCATCTCCAGTTGGGCGGCGCTGCCCGAACCGTTGTCGTTGATACCGGGGCCTTCGAACACCGAGTCGAGGTGCGCGCCGACCATCACCACGTTGTTCGGGTTGCCGCGACGGGTCTCGGCGACCACGTTGTAGGTCTCGGTCTTCTTGCGTACCACGTCGACCACCAGGTGCAACTGCAGGTCCGGGGTCTGCGACCAGGCCACGCCGTTGTCGTAGGTGGCGAAGATCACCGGGATGCCGCCCTCGTAGGACTCGCCCACGGTGACGTTCTCCAGGCCCTTGCGGTCGTCGGTGTTGCCCTGGTTGAAGATGATCACCCCGGCGGCGCCGGCGGCCGCGGCGTTCTCGGCCTTCTGCTCGAAGTTGCAGGTGCCGCGCTGGATCAGCGCGATCGAGCCGGCCGGGAAGTTGGCGAAGTCTTCCGCCTCGCAACCGCTGGTGGAGGTGTTGCCGGCGCCGAGGGACAGGTCCACCGGGACCACCTTGGCGGTGACGTCGCCTGCCTCGGTCTGCGACAGGTAGGTGAAATCCTTCTCCCATTCGTAGGTGACCGGCTGCGGCACGGTGGCGCTCAGGCTACCCGGGCCTTTCGGGTAGTAGGCGGTGAACGGGAAGGGCTGCACGCTGACCTTGTAGCCGGCTTTCTGCAGGGTCTGCTTCACGTAGTCGACGGAGGCCTGGTAGCCCGGCGTGGCGGCGGCGCGGTTGCCGTCGTTGAGACTGGCGATGTCCTCCAGCTTCTGCAGGCGCTTGACCACGTTGCTGGCTTGCAGGCAGCGCGGCAGGCCAAGCGGGGTGCTGACCAGCAACGGCGATTTGCAGATCGACGGGTTGGGTTTGCCGGGCGTCCAGAACTCGGTGAACTGTTGCGCTTCCGAAGGTGCCGCCAGGGATGCGGCGGAAACCGAGAGGGCGAGGGCGCCGAGTGCGTATCTGAGATTGTTCTTGTTGCTCATGAGACTCCGTTCCTTGTGAGGCGATGATCGATAAGCCGTTGATGGCATGGCGCTATTGCCCGAAATGCCGCCTCGGGCACGGCCTGACTGCCAGACTAGGAGCGCTTTCCGGGCTGTCCTGGCGTAATTCCTGAAATGTGAATTTCATCAACTTTTTGTGGAAGAATTGCTGATAGCTCGCTGGCGGGATGGAGGGCGGCTTTCTATCGTTAATGCCCTTCGGCGCGGGCCCATGGCCGTTGGTCGGGGCTGGGAGGATGGTGCAGCAGGAAGGAAACCGTCTGGCGCGCGGATAAGCGCGCGAGCGGAAGTGGCTGGCACCAGCGCTGTCACAGATTTGTCGGAAATTTTGTATACATTTGTCTGGATATTTTCGGATCGAATTGTCTACAGTGTGCGCACAACAATAAAAGCGAGAACAGCGCACCATGAAAACGACGTCCTCCGGAACCCCACCCGTTCCACGGCCTGAAGACGAGAACCTCGGTGTCGGCGCCAACATGGCCTACGGCCTGCAACATGTGCTGACCATGTATGGCGGTATCGTCGCGGTCCCCCTGATCCTCGGCCAGGCCGCCGGCCTCGCGCCCGGCGACATCGGCCTGCTGATTGCCGCTTCGCTGTTCGCCGGCGGCCTGGCGACCCTGTTGCAAACCCTCGGCGTGCCGTTCTTCGGCTGTCAGTTGCCGTTGGTCCAGGGGGTGTCCTTCGCTGGCGTGGCGACCATGGTGGCGATCATCGGCAGCGGTGGCAGCGGCGGCATTCCCGCAGTGCTCGGCGCGGTGATGGCGGCCTCTCTGATCGGGTTGCTGATCACGCCGATCTTCTCGCGCATCACCAAATTCTTCCCGCCGCTGGTGACCGGCATCGTCATCACCACCATCGGCCTGACCCTGATGCCGGTCGCCGCGCGCTGGGCGATGGGCGGCAACAGCCACGCGCCGGACTTCGGCAGCATGGCCAACATCGGCCTGGCGGCGATCACCCTGGTCATCGTGCTGCTGCTGAGCAAGCTCGGCAGCGCCTCGATCTCGCGCCTGTCGATCCTCCTGGCGATGGTCATCGGCACCGTCATCGCGGTGTTCCTCGGCATGGCCGACTTCTCCAAGGTCACCGAAGGCCCGCTGGTGGCGTTTCCCACGCCGTTCCACTTCGGCATGCCGACCTTCCAGGTCGCCGCGATCATCTCGATGTGCATCGTGATCATGGTGACCCTGGTGGAAACCTCGGCGGACATCCTCGCGGTAGGCGAGATCATCGACACCAAGGTCGACTCGCGGCGCCTGGGCAACGGCCTGCGCGCGGACATGTTCTCCAGCATGCTGGCGCCGATCTTCGGCTCCTTCACCCAGAGCGCCTTCGCCCAGAACGTCGGCCTGGTGGCGGTGACCGGGATCAAGAGCCGCTACGTGGTCGCCACCGGTGGGTTGTTCCTGGTGATCCTCGGCCTGCTGCCGGTGATGGGCCGGGTGATCGCCGCGGTGCCCACCGCCGTGCTCGGCGGCGCCGGCATCGTGTTGTTCGGCACGGTCGCCGCCAGCGGCATCCGCACCCTGTCGAAGGTGGACTACCGCAACAACATGAACCTGATCATCGTCGCCACTTCGATCGGCTTCGGTATGATCCCGATCGCCGCGCCGACCTTCTACGATCACTTCCCCAGTTGGTTCGCCACCATCTTCCATTCCGGCATCAGTTCCTCGGCGATCATGGCGATCCTGCTCAACCTGGCGTTCAACCACTTCACCGCCGGCAACTCCGACCAGCAGTCGGTGTTCGTCGCCGCCAGCGAGCGGACCCTGCGCTACCAGGACATCGCCGCCCTGCACGAAGGCGACTATTTCCTCGACGGCAAGCTGTACGACGCCCAGGGCAACGAAGTGCCGCTGGCCGGCGACGACAGCCATGGCGCGCCGCCGCGACGGCGCAGCGAAACCGCTGAAGCCGGCAGCGCCTGAGCCGCGCCGCGATGAACGACGGCCCTCCTTGCGAGGGCCGTTTTCGTTGTGCGCTTCAGAACAGCGCCTTGCCGCGGTCCAGGCGCTGGTCCACCAGCCATTTGCCGTGGGCGATGGAGGCGCGCTGGGCGTTTTCCAGGTCGGCGAGGAAGGCGAAGCGCACGGGCAGGGCGATGCGCTTGCTGGTGTGGCCTTCGGGATCGGTGATGTGGCAGCCGCCGGCCCAGGGCGTGGGAATGCCCGGATGCTCGACGACGTCGGCGGTGATGGTGTAGCTGCGGTGCTGGCAGTGCAGGCTGGCCATGGCATGCTCCTCTCTGTCGGAGGCCGACCCGGCTACCTGCGCGACGCCTGTGGTTGCCACGGAGGAGCCTCGGGGCGGCGAGGTTTTCCCTGCGTGTCCCTACCTCTATAGCAGATCGTCGCCGAGCCGCCGCGAGAGCCGACGAAGGGCCCCGCTCAGCGGCGCTGGCGACGGCCGAGCATGCGCTCCAGGGTGCCGTCGCGGCGGACCCACTGGTGGTAGCCGGCGGCGAGCGCATGGAGCAGCACCACCGAGGTGCTCAGCCACAGGCCGACCACGCGGTGAACGGCGTCGAAGGGCTTCTCGAACGCCTCCCAGCTCAGGTTCCAGGTTTGCGAAATCCAGGCGAACAGCGCGGTGTCCTTGAAGCTGGGTACCACGAACAGGCCGAAGTCGGTGGGCAGGCGGGTGCCGACGTAGCCGGTGAGCGGCATCACCAGCATCAAGGCATACAGCGACAGGTGCGCGTAGTGCGCCAGGCGGTGCTCCAGCGGCGTGCCGGGGACCGCTGGCAGGCGCGGCCCGCGCAGCCGCGAGACGATCCGAGGGACCAGCAGCAGGCCGACCAGCAGGCCCAGCACCCAGTGCAGGTTGAGTACCGGCAGGCGCTGCGGGTGGTCGTGGCCGAGCACCCAGATGACGAAATAGGCCAGCACGATCGCGCCGATGAAACAGAACGCCATGCTCCAGTGCAGCAGGCGGGTGGACAGGCTGTAGACGGTCGCTGGATGCGTCACGGGAATGCCTCGCAGAGAGTGAAGGCGTGCAATCTATGAAACGTCCGGAGAGCGATCAAACGTATTTATGGATAATCGATAACGGAAAACTTAATCGAAACTTTCAAATGTGACGTTATTGCACCGAAACAGTGCTGCGAGTCGCTTTTTTCCGAAACGGAAGCTACTTGGCGGAATAATTCCGGGTCGGGATCATTGTAAGTTGGTTTTTCC
The DNA here is from genome assembly GCF_001457615.1 of Pseudomonas aeruginosa. Lineage (GTDB taxonomy): Bacteria > Pseudomonadota > Gammaproteobacteria > Pseudomonadales > Pseudomonadaceae > Pseudomonas > Pseudomonas aeruginosa. The sequence goes on from NZ_LN831024.1 coordinate 2,203,790, forward strand.
TTCGCCCCGGCGCTCGCGCCACGCCGGCAGAGCCTGGGGCGGGGCGCGGCTGACCCCCAAGCATTATCGGGAAATATATTCCGTTGTCTTTCCGCTGACGTTTTGCCGACAGCAAGCTGACACAGATGTAATTGAACTCGATCGCTTCGTTTCTATAGTCTTCGAACACTTCGCCGTGCACTTTCAAGGACGGCAAGTGCATATCCTGCGTCTTTTCCGCCATGACGATTCTCGAGGTGAGAGCATGAGTAGTGAGCACGATGGCAAGGACCAGGACGACCTGTTCTCCCCGTTGCCTTACCTGCTGGTTTCCGGCGCTGTCGTGCTCATGACCCTGCTGCTGCGCTGCCTGTTCTGCCCGGGCGAGCAGTTCTGATCGCCCGGACCGGGACGACTCAGCGACCGCGGCTGAGGAAGTCGATCACCAGGCGATTCATCGGCGCGGCGCACTCTTCCGGCAGCCAGTGGCCGCAGCCGGGCAGGACATGGCCTTCGACGTCCTCCGCATAGGCTTTCATCTGCTCCAGCTGGAACGTGCCCATGCCGCCGTGGCCGCCGCCGGCGAGGGTCATGGTTGGCATCTGCAGGCGGGTCTTCGCCAGTTCGGCGTTCTGCCGCACGCTCTCGTTCAACGCGCGGTAGTACTCGAACGAGGCGTTCAGGCTGTGCGGCTTGGCGTACGACCTGGCGTACAGATCCAGCAGGCGCTCGCTGAACACCTCGGTGTTGCTGGCATGGGACTTGATGAAGTGCTCGAGGAAGAAGCGTTCCTTGCCGGCGATCAGGGTTTCCGCCAGGCGGTCGTCGGCGGCGAAGAAACTGAAGTGCCAGACCAGCGACTCGCCCTGGGCGGTGAAGGCCGGGAAGCGGTAGATCCGCGCGTCCGGGATCGGCGCTTCCATGTACACCAGGCGGGCGATGTCGGCCTGGTTCTTCACCACCATCGGGTAGGTGTTCCAGATACCGATGTCGTGGGCCACCAGGTCGAACGGGCGATCCGGGCTGAATTGCCGGGCCAGCTTGTGCAGGTAGACGGCGACCTGTTCGCCGCTATAGCCGGTCTTCGGCGGCTCGGACTGGCCGAGGCCGGGCAGGTCCGGCGCGATCACGGTGAAGCGCTTGGCCAGTTCCGGCATCAGTTGGTGCCATTCGTACCAGGTCTGGCCGAAACCGTGTACCAGCATCACCAGCGGCCCCTGGCCGCCTTTCACGTAGTGCAGCTTCACGCCGTCGACTTCCCGGTAGGCGCTTTCGAAGCCATTCGGGACGGGGAATTCCTCGGCGGCGAAGCCGCCCAGGGAGAAGGTCAGGGCGATGCCGGCCAGGAGGCCGCGGCAGAGTCTATCGAGGATCATGGTTGTGCTTCCTTGGTGGGCTCAGTGAGGGATTTGGCCGCCGAGGGACGGCTCGGTGGCAGCTTGGCGTGGCGCCAGCATCAGCAGCAGGGCCACGGCCATCGCCGCCAGGCAGACCAGCGCGCCGACCTCGCCGAGCGGCGCCAGGCCGCTGCCGTCGATCACCCGGCTGCCGGCGAGGGCGCCGATGCCGATCCCGGCGTTGCAGGCGGAGATGTTCAGCGAGGCGGCGAACGCTGGGGCCCGCGGCGCGGACTTCATCACCCGCACCTGGCCGACGATGAACAGTGCTGCCTGGGCCACGCCCCAGGTCGCCAGGGTGGCGGCGAGCAGCCAGGCGTTGCCGAGGGTCGGCACCAGGGCGAGCATGCCCAGCGCCATCAGCAGGACGAACAGCAGGGTTGCGCCCAGTGGGCTGCGATCCACCAGGCGCCCGCCGAGCCAGTTGCCGAGCAGGCCTACCGCGCCGAAGCCCATCAGCGTCCAGCCGACCAGCGAACCGCTGAAGCCGGCCAGGCGCTGGAGGATGTCGGCCAGGTAGGTGTAGGGGGTGAACATGCCGGTGAAGACCAGCAGCGACAGCAACAGGTGGCCGAGCACCAGCGGTTGGCGCAACACGCTCGCCTGGCTGCGCAGCGAGACGCCCGGCCGTCCGGGAATGCGCGGCAGCCAGGCGGCCAGCAGCAGCGCCTTGGCCAGGGCCAGCGCGGCGAGTGCGGCGAATGCCAGGCGCCAACCCCAGGCGTCGGCGATCAGCGTGCCGATGGGAATGCCAAGCACGGTGGCGGCGACGATGCCGAAGAACACCAGCGCCACGGCGCGCCCTTCGCGCGAGGGGCCGGCCAGGTGCGCGGCGGTTTCGCTGGCCATGGCCCAGAACACCGGGAGCGCCAGGGCCGGGACGAAGCGCGCCACGGCCATCGTCCAGATATCGCCGGCCACGGCGGCCAGCGCATTGGCCGCGGCGAACAGCAGCAGGCAGGCGACGAACAGCCGCTTGCGTTCGACGCCCGCCAGCGCGGCGGTGAGGAACGGACCGAAGGCGGCGACGCTGAAGGCGAACAGGCTGACCAGCAGGCCGGCCTGGGCGACGCTGACCTGGAGGTCTGCGGCAAGCGCCGGGAGCAGGCCGACGATGACGAACTCGGTGGTCAGGATGGTGAAGCCGGCGGCGGCCAGCAGGAGGATCGGCAATAGCACGGCAAGACTCCTCCGCGAGCGCAGCCGTGGCCGCGCCCGGGAACGATGCATGGGAGGGAAGGGAATCAGGCCGTAGCGGACTGGCCGAGGGTCGGGTAATCGGTGTAGCCGGCAGCGTCGCCACCGTAGAACCGCGCCTGGTTGGCCTCGGCCAGCGGCGCGCCGAGACGGATCCGCTCGACCAGGTCGGGGTTGGCGATGAACGGCCGGCCGATCGCCACCGCGTCGGCCAGTCCGGCCTGGAGTATCGCTTCGGCGCGCTCGGCGTCGTAGTTGCCGCAGACGATCAGCGGCGCGCGGAAGCGTTCGCGCAGGCGCTCGCGGAAGCCTTGCGGGTAGGCCGGGCCGCCGCTCCATTCCCACTCGGCCAGGTGCAGGTAGGCGATGCCGCGTCGCTGCAGGGCTTCGGCAAGGTAAAGGGTCATCGCTTCCGGCTCGTCGTCGTGCATGTCGTTGATCGTGCCCCAGGGCGACAGGCGCAGGCCGACGCGCTCGGCACCGACCGCGGCGACCAGCGCGTCGACGATCTCCAGCAGGAACCGCGCGCGGTTCTCCAGGCTACCGCCATAGGCATCGCTGCGTCGGTTGCTGGCGCTGGCGAGGAACTGGTCGATCAGGTAGCCATTGGCGCCATGCAGTTCGACCAGGTCGAAGCCGGCGTCGAGCGCGTTGCGTGCGGCGCGGACGAATTCGTCGCGGACCCGGCGGATGTCTTCCAGGGTCATTTCCCGCGGCGCGTCGGCGGGCGCCATGGACCCGCCGCCCTGGCCATCGGCGATGAACACCTGGGCCTTGGCCTGGATCGGCGAGGGCGCGATCGGCGCCTCGCCGCCGGCCTGCAGCGAGCGATGCGACATGCGCCCGACATGCCAGAGCTGCGCGGCGATCAGTCCGCCGGCGGCGTGCACCGCCTCGGTGACCTGGCGCCAGCCGGCCAGTTGCGCCTCGCTGTAGATACCGGGGGTGTAGGCGTAGCCCTGGCCGAGGCGGGAAATCTGCGTGCCCTCGCTGACGATCAGCCCGGCGCCGGCGCGCTGCGCATAGTAGAGAGCGTTCAGGGCGGTCGGCACGTCGCCCGGCTGTTGCGCCCGGGAGCGGGTCATCGGCGCCATGACGATGCGGTTGCGCAAGGCCAGGTTGCCTACGGCGAGCGGGGAGAGGAGCAGGTTGGACATGGTCTTTTCCTTTCGAAGGCGGCAGGGAGATGGCTTGAACATCTGTATCGGTCGCTAAATAATATGGCGATGGCAACGCTCGTCAAGTAAATTTATAGTGATCGATACAAATAATGGAGGTCAGGATGGCAACGCGAGGCAGGCCACGGGCATTCGACAGGGACACCGCCCTGCAGCGAGCCATGGACGTGTTCTGGGTGCGTGGCTACGAAGGCGCTTCGCTGGCGGCCCTGACCGAGGCGATGGAAATCAGGCCGCCCAGCCTGTACGCCGCCTTCGGTAGCAAGGAAGGGCTGTTCCGCGAAGCCCTGGCCCACTATCTCGGCCAGCACGGCCGCTATCGCCGGGATGTCCTCGATGGCGCGCCGAGCGCCCGCGAGGGCGTGGCCGAGCTGCTCCGCGAGACCGTCGCGCGCTTCTGTTCCGACGAGTTCCCGCGCGGTTGCCTGGTGGTGCTCGCGGCGCTGACCGGAACCCCGGAAAGCGAGGCGGTGCGGGACGCGTTGAGCGCCGAGCGCGGCGAGTCGATCCGCCTGTTCCGTGAGCGCATGCGGCGCGGCATCGCTGACGGCGACCTGGCGGCGGACACCGACGTGGAGGAGTTGGCGACCTTCTATGCCACCGTGCTGTTCGGCCTCAGCGTGCAGGCCAAGGACCGGGTGCCTTGCGAGCGCCTGCTGGCGGTGGTCGAACGGGCGCTGCGCGCCTGGCCCTGAGCGGGCCGCATCAGGCCGCCGCGCTGCGGCGCAGCCATTCCAGCAGCAGCGTGGCAGGCTCTCCGGCCTGCAACGGTCGCGGGGTCAGCAGGTGATAGCTGCTGCCGTCGGCGAGGAATCCCAGTGGCGCCGCCAGCAGGCCGGCGGCCAGATCGTCGCGCACCAGTTGCCAGGGACCGATGGCCACGCCGAGTCCGGCGCCGGCCGCCTGCAGGCTCAGGTAGAAGTGCTCGAAGCGCTGCCCTTCGGTCGTCGCCGGCGCCTGTCCGGCGAGACGGGTCCAGGTGTTCCAGGCTTGCGGGCGGGTCGCCGTGTGCAGGCGCGGTGCGACGGCGCGAAGCCCGGGCGGGCCTGCATCGAGGTGGAAATGCCGTTCGACGTCGCTCGCCCGGCAGACCGGGCCGACCTGCTCGTCGAACAGCCAGTGGGCATGGCTGCCGGGCGGCCAGGGGAAGTCGTTGCGGCGGATCGCCAGGTCGATGCCGCGGCCGAAGGCGAACGGCCCGCCGCCGGCGACCAGCTGGATCGACAGTCGTGGCTGTTCCTGCATGAATCCGGCGATCCGCGGGATCAGCCAGCGCATCAGCAAGGTCGGTTCGCAGGACAGCACCAGCGCGGTGGGGCCGGCCTCCGCGCGCAGGGCCTCGCCGGTGCGCTCGATCAGGTCGAGGGCCGGGCCGGTGCCGGCGAGCAGGCGCCTGCCGGCCTCGCTGAGGAAAACCCGCTGGCCGCGGCGTTCGAAGAGCGCACAACCGAGTTCCTCCTCCAGGGTCCGCACGGCGCGGCTGATGGCACCGTGGGTCAGGCACAGGGCCTCGGCGGCACGGGAAAAGTTCTCCAGGCGGGCGGCGGCCTCGAAGCAGCGCAGGGCGTTCAGCGAGGGCAGGCGACGGCGCCTGAATGGTGAGTTTTCCTCACCATGATTGTCAGTATTCATCGTTCTCGCTCGGCGCTGGAGACCGGTAGATTGTGCCATACATTCTACCTTGGAGCCTTCCAGGCATGACAGAGTTGATAGCTTTCCTGACCATCACCGTGCTCGCGGTGATCAGCCCCGGCGCCGATTTCGCCATGGTCTCGCGCAACAGCCTGCTGTATTCCCGCCGCGCCGGCCTGCTCACCGCGCTGGGCATCGGCGCGGGGGTGACGGTACATGTCGGCTACAGCATCCTCGGCGTCGGCGTGCTGGTGCGCGAGTCGCTGGCGCTGTTCACCGCGCTGAAGATGGCGGGCGCCGCCTACCTGGTGTTCCTCGGCCTGCGCATGCTGCTGGCGCGAGAGGACACGGTGGCGGAGGAGGCGGCGGGCGGCGCCGGGGTTTCGTCCTGGGCGATGTTGCGCAGCGGCTTCCTGACCAATGCGCTCAATCCGAAGACCTGCCTGTTCGTGGTCAGCCTGTTCATGCAGGTGATCGATCCGCATACCGCGTTGCCGGCGCAACTGGGCTACGGGGCCTTCATCGCGCTCGCCCACGTGGCCTGGTTCGGCCTGGTCGCCTGCTTTCTCTCGAGCCCGGCGGTGCGCGGCCGACTCCTGCGTTTCCGCCGGCGCATCGACCAGTTCTTTGGCGCCCTGCTGGTCGGTTTCGGCGTCCTGCTGGGGGCGAAAAGCCCATGAGCATGGACCACTGATGGCCGCTTGCCGCCTTTGAAGCGAGGCCGGCGGCTCCCTAGAATGCGCCGTTCATGCCGTCGCCAGTTGAGGGACGGTCCCAGGATCGCGGGACGCATGGGAGTTGCATGAAGAAGGGAGCGACGCTTTTCGCCGTCCTCTGGGCGGTACTCGGCCTGGGCCTGCTGGTCGGTTTGCCGGTGGCCATTCATTTCATTCTCGGCCAGTACGACGAGGCCGGCTTCAGCGGGCCGCAACTGGTCTTCGAGGAACAGGGCCATTCCTACCTGGCGTTCACCCTCGACGACTATCGCGCCAACGAAGTGGACAACGGCGTGGTACACGGCAGCAGCCGCAGCTATGCCCAGGTGGTCGACCTGGAGGACGGCAGCCTGCGCTGGAGCATGCGCCTGGATGCCGACAACGAGCGCGGCGACGACTGGGGTTCCGGCGAACTGCTGGGCCAGTCGTCGCGCTACCTGTTCTTCCTGCGCAACGAACTCTACGTACTCGACCGGCGCGACGCCGCCCCTGCGCTGGCGTTCGACGAGCTGGAGCGGCGCACTGGCGGCCTGCCGTTGAAGTCGGCGCCCTGGGGGAAGGACGCCTATCGCTACGACGAAGGCCGGGGCGGATTGCTGATGCTCGCGCTGGACGGCCGCGTCTGGTTCCTCGACGGCGACAGCCTGGCCCTGCGCGAAGCTCCGGAAGTCGATGCCGCGCGGTATTTCCACGGCGACCCGCCGCCGCCGGCGAATGCCGGGATCGACTGGCAGGCGCCGGGCCTGACGCGCCTGCCCGACGGACGCCTGCTGATCCTCGCCAGCGATCACGAGGCCCGAGCGCTGGAGCGTGGCGAGGCGCTGCCGGCAGCGAACCAACGGGCGCGACGCCAGCGCCTGTCACTGGGCACCCTGGATTGGCGGTCGCCGGCGGAGAATCGACTGCGTCCGCTGCTCGACGCGGCCTTCCTGCAGGCTGGCCTGCTGCCCGATCCAGCCGCTGCCGAAGAGCCGCAGCGGCTGCTCGAGCGACCGTCCGAGCGGCAGCGCCAGCATCCGTCGCTGCCGCCCGAGCCGCAGCCGCCGGAAGAGTTCGACGAGCGCGTGGAGCGTTTTCCCAGTACCCGTGCGTTCCTTGCGGCGCGTGACGCCTACCGCCAGGAACGGCGACGCTGGATTGCCGCGCACGATGCCTGGCGGGAACGGGTCGCCGACCTGGAGGCGGCGGCGGATGCCGAGTACCGTCGCCGGCGCGACGAGCAGACGCGCGAGGAGGCGTTGTACCGTCGCTATGCCTCGGCGCTGCCGGGCGGCGATTCCAGGTTGGCGCGCCGTCCCTGGCGAGTCGACGGCAACTGGCTGGTGCTGCACCGGCGCAGCCTGGCCGAGCGTAGCGAGCTGCTGCTCAGCTCGGTGTCTGGCGACGGCAGCTTGCTCTGGACCCTGGAGCTGCCCATCGAGCGTCCCGAGCGGCTGTTCCGCCTGGATGCCCACAACCTGCTTCTCAGCGGCCGTGGAGAGGAAGGCGGGCGGTTGGTGCGGGTCGATCTGCGCCGGGGCAGCGGCATCGTCCATCGCCTCGGGCGCGGCGGCGCGCCATTGCAGCGGGTCGAGTGGCCCGAAGGCCAACCGTGATCGCCTGCGCCCAGCCTGGGTGTCTGCCCAGCGGGGCGGGGGGCCGGGCGCCGATTCAGGGGTTCCTGAAGACGAATACGCCGCTGTCCACCAGGCGCGTCAGGCGGATGCGCAGCAGCAGGGTGCGGTGGGCTGCGAGGAAGCGCGGCACCTGCGCCAGCGGAATTGCCAGGCCTTCGCTGTCGCCGGGGCCCACCGCGGTATAGCCGACCGGCTGGCGCGGCGGATCGAACGGCGGCTGGGCCGACACGCTGAGCGACAGGGTGTCCACGGCGAAGCCGGCGAGCAGGTCGTCGAGGGACTCGATCGACAGGTACAGCGAGCGGTAGGCGGGGTTGTCCTCGTAGGGATGGACGTCTGCGATGACCTGCTCGTAGAAGCGCTGTTCGAAACGCCGGTCGCTGTTCAGCTTGCGGAAGAACTGGATGAAGTAGTCGCGCACCTCCTGGTCGAGGTCGTCGCAGACGTGGCTGACCAGGTTCAGGTAGCGCGGCGAGCGGCGCTCGATGCCGGGGTCGAGCTGATCGATGCGGCGCTGCCAGGGGAAGCTTGCGCCGCTGCTCCGGTAATCGGCGTCCTCGACCTCCAGCGCGGCGCGGATCAGCTCCAGGGTATGCGGGTTCTTCGGTCCGCGGTCCTTCAGCGCCACGCTGGCGTGGTTCTCGCCGTCGACGATGGCGAAGGCGATCTCGCCGCGCGATTCTTCCAGGCGCCAGCCGGGCCTGGCGCGCTGGCGGACATCCAGTTCGAGGCTCAGGCGGCAGGCGTTGAGGTTCGCCGTGGCGATCCGCACCGTGCCGTCGCCGCCGGCTTCGTTGGCGATGGCTTCGACGCCGCTGTAGCCGACATTGCCCACCAGTACAGTGGCGAGCAGGCGGCCGGCGCCGTACCAGGCCTCGGCGCCGAACAGGTCGCGCTCGGCGAGTTGCCAGGAGTACGGCGAGCCCAGCTCCAGTCCCTTCAGCACCTGGGTGCCGGTCTGCCCGACGAAGCGGTTCCAGCCTTTCAGCACGCGACCGATGAAGGAGCGTCCCTTGTGCGCCAGCGGCGAGCCGAAGTTGGCCGGGGCGAGCATCAGGAAGCGCTTGACCGGCGCGCTGGCGGGGTCGAAGTGGCGGGTCAGCCAGTCGCGCAGCACCAGGGCGCCGGTGCTGTGCACCACCACGTCAACCGTGCGCGGTGCCCGCGACAGTCCCTGGGCGGTCCAGGCGCGATCCAGGGCGGCGGCGAGGTCGGCGTAGGTGACGTCGTCCTGCAGGGAGATCCAGTCGGCGAGGCAAATCTGCGTCGGCGCGCTGCCGAACCAGGCTTCCATCTGCTCGGCGAGGCGGCGGAACGACTTCGAATCGTCGCTCCAGCCGTGGACGATGACGATCGAACGGGGCATGTCCGGCATCCTCTGGGGCTGATCCGGGCGACTATAGATCATGCGCCGCGGCGACGTGCCCTGACCTGTGAAAACGTCTAGGATGCGGCGGTCGCCCCCGACTGCCGCCGGCGCGGCATCGCCAGCGCGTTGCTGCGGCAGGCGCGGGACGACTGTCGCGGCGACCGCCTGTTCACTTCCTGCAACCGCTCCAACCTGCCGATGCGGCGCCTGCTGGAGCGCAAGGGATTCCAGCCGAGCGGGGTGATCGACAACCTCGACGAAGGTGATCCGGAGCTGGTCTTCGTGCGTTTCCTCGCGCCGTCGCGCTGAGCCCCGGGCTCATTTCAGGTTGCCGGCGAGGAACTGGCGCAGGCGTTCGCTGCGCGGCGCGCCGAACACCTGGTCCGGCGTCCCTTGCTCTTCGATCACGCCCTGGTGGAGGAAGATCACATGGCTGGAAACCTGGCGGGCGAAGGCCATCTCGTGGGTGACCAGGACCATGGTGCGACCTTCCTCGGCCAACTGCTGCATGACTTTCAGCACTTCGCCGACCAGTTCCGGATCGAGCGCCGAGGTCGGTTCGTCGAACAGCATCACCTGCGGCTCCATGGCCAGGGCGCGGGCGATCGCCACGCGCTGTTGCTGGCCGCCGGAGAGTTCGCAGGGATACTGCCGTTCGACCTTCTCCGCCAGGCCGACCTTGGCCAGGTAGTGGCGCGCGCGGGCCACGGCGTCGTCGCGGTTCATTCTCAGGACGTTGACCGGGCACTCGACCACGTTCTCCAGCACCGTCAGGTGGCTCCACAGGTTGAAATGCTGGAAGACCATCGCCAGCCGGCTGCGGATCCTCTGCAACTGCCGGGGATCGGCGGCGCGCAGCTCGCCCAGGGCGCCGGGACGGGTGCGCAGTTCCTCGTCGCCGACGCGGATGCGCCCGGCACAGGGCTTTTCCAGGAAGTTGACGCAGCGCAGGAAGGTGCTCTTGCCCGAGCCGGAGGAGCCGATGATGCTGATCACGTCTCCCTTGCCGGCCCTGAGCGAAACGCCCCTGAGCACCTCATGGCTGCCGTAGCGCTTGTGGATGTCTTCGACCTGCAGGCTGTACATGCGCGTGTCTCCGGGAGAGGTCAGTGGGTTTGCGGTCTGAGGTAGGCCAGCCAGCGCAGCTCGCCGCGGCGGAACAGCCAGATCAGCAGGAAGGCGGTGCCGGCGTAGAGCGCGCCGGCGATGCCGAAGGACAGGAACGGCGCATAGGTGGCGGAATTGACGTCGCGGGCCACCTTGAGCAGGTCCGGCACTGTGGCGGTGAACGCCACCGAGGTGGAGTGCAGCATCAGGATCACTTCGTTGCTGAAGTACGGCAGTGCCCGGCGCAGCGCCGAGGGCAGGACGATGTGCCGGTAGAGGGTGAAGCCGCCCATGCCGTAGGCGCGCGCCGCTTCCACTTCGCCGTGGGGCGTGTTCCTGATCGCGCCGGCGAAGATTTCCGTCATGTAGGCGCAGGTGTTGAGGACGAAGGCCAGCACCGTGCAGTTGAAGCCGTCGCGGAAGAACGCGTTGAGAAAGTCCTGGGCGCGTATGGCATTCAGGCTGTAGACGCCGGTGTAGAAGAACAGCAACTGGATGTACAGCGGGGTGCCGCGGAACACGTAGGTGTAGAGCCAGACCGGGTAGCGCAGCAGCGGGTTGCCGCAGGTCCGCGCCACCGCCAGCGGGATGGCCAGCAGGAAGCCAAGCGCCACGGCGAGGATCAGCAGCCACAGGGTCATCGCCAGTCCGGTCAGTTGCAGGCCGTCGGTCCACAGGTAGGCCTGCCAGTATTCGTCGAGTACCGCGTTCATGGCAGCGGCCTCCTGACGCCCAGCGAGCTGCGCCGCTCCAGCCACAGCAACGCGGCGTTGGAGATTGCGGTGATGGCCAGGTAGATCAGCCCGCAGACCAGGGTGAAGTGGAAGAACTGCAGGGTGCCCTTGCCGGCGTCCTGGGTGGCCTTGACCAGGTCGCCGAGACCGATGATCGAGACCAGCGCGGTGGACTTGACCAGCACCTGCCAGTTGTTGCCGATGCCCGGCAGGGCGTAGCGCAGCATCTGCGGCAGGAGTACCCGGCGGAACACTCGCCAGCGCCCCATGCCGTAGGCTTGCGCGGCTTCGACCTGGCCGGCCGGGACCGCCTGGAAGGCGCCGCGGAAGGTTTCCGTGAAGTAGGCGCCATAGATGAACGCCAGGGTGACGCAGCCGGCGGCGAACGGGTCGATGTCGACCTGGCCGATGCCGAGGGCGTCGGTGACGCGGTTGAGGAGGATCTGCAGGCTGAAGAACAGCAACAGCATGATGACCAGGTCGGGGACGCTGCGGATCAGCGTCGTATAGCCGCTGGCCAGGGCGCGCAGCGGGCGGTTGGCGGCGAGCTTGGCGCTGGCGCCGAGGAGGCCGATGAGCACGGCGCCGAGCAGGGAGCCCAGCGCCAGTTTCAGGGTCACCAGGGTGCCGGCGAGTATCTGCGGGCCGAAGCCGTCGAGGAACATTTCACTCTCCATTGCTTGTTGTTGTCGGTCGAGGTGAAAAGCGGCCGGACGCCGTTCAGGGCGTGCCGTAGAGGTCGAAGTCGAAGTAGCGGGCATTGATTCGCGCGTAGGTTCCGTTGGCGCGGATCGTCGCCAGCGCCTTGTTCAGGTCCTCGCGCAGCGCCACGTCCTCCTTGCGCAGGCCGATGCCGTCGCCGACCCCGAAGTAGCGAGGGTCGTCCAGCACCGCTCCGGCCAGTTCGAAATCCTTGCCGACCGGCTTGTCGAGGAAGCCGTAGCTGGCCTGCACCGCGCCTTGCAGCGAGGCGTCGAGGCGGCCCATGACGAGGTCGGCGTAGACCTGGTCCTGGTTCTGGTAGGAGACGACCCGCACCCCCTTGGCGGCCCATTCGGCCTTGGCGTAGGCCTCCTGGTTGGAGCCCTGGCCGACCCCCACGCGCTTGCCGCGCAGGCTCTCGGCGTCGGGCAGGAGCGCCGAGCCACGGCGTACCACCAGGCGGCTCGGCGCGTTGGAGACGCGGTCGGTGAAGGCGATGTGCTGTGCGCGTTTCGGCGTGATGGTCATCGACGACACGATGGCGTCGATCTTGCGCGACAGCAGCGCCGGGATGATGCCGTCCCAGTTGCTTTCGACCCATTCGCAGCGGGCTCGCAGCTCCGCGCAGAGGGCTTCGCCGATCTCGATGCCGAAGCCTGCCAGGCGGCCGTCCGGCTGCTTGTATTCGAGCGGCGGGTAGGTCGGGTCGACGCCCAGGCGCAGGACCTTGCCGGTCCAGTCGGCGGCGCCGGCCGGTGCGGCGAGGAGGAGGGAGAGGGCGATGCTGCCGAGGGTTCTTGTCATTGTGGTTGTCCTCTGTCGATCCGCGCGCGCCAGGCCGCGCGCCCGTTGAAAACCCTGGCTCAGGCCAGGAAGCGCTCGGCCAGTCGCACCCAGTAGCTGGCGCCGACGGCCAGGCAGTCGTCGTTGAAGTCGTAGCCGGGGTTGTGCAACTGGCAGCCGCTCTCGCCCTGGCCATTGCCGATCACCAGGTAACTGCCGGGACAGCGTTCGAGGATGAAGGCGAAATCCTCGCTGGCGGTGAACGGCCGCAGTCCGTCGATCAGGCATTCCTCGCCCAGCCAGTCGCGGGCCACCTCGCGGGCGAACGCGGTCTGCCCGGGATGGTTGACCAGCACCGGATGGCAATGCCGGTAGTCGACCTCCGCCCGCGCGCCGAAGCTGGCGGCCTGGCCGCGGGCCAGTTCGCCGATGCGGCGCTCCAGCAGGGCACGGGTTTCCGCGGTCAGGGCCCGGACGCTGAGGATCATTTCGGCGCTGGCCGGGATCACGTTGGAGACCGTCCCGGCATGGATCGCGCCGACGCTGACGATCGCGGTGTCCTGCGGGTCGACGTTGCGCGAGACGATGCTCTGCAAGGCCAGCACGATGGCGGAGCAGACCACCACCGGGTCGACGGTGCGCTGCGGCACCGCGCCGTGGCCGCCACTGCCGATCACGCGGATGACCACGGTATCGGCCGAGGCCATGAAGGGGCCGGGATGGAAGCCGAGGTGGCCGACGGGGTATCCCGGGACGTTGTGCATGGCGAAGATGGCGTCGCAGGGGAAGCGCTCCAGCAGCCCGTCGTCGAGCATCGCGCGGGCACCGCCGAGGCCCTCTTCGGCAGGCTGGAAGATCAGTTGCAGGGTGCCGCGCCAGCGCGGCGACTCGACCAGGTGCCTGGCCGCGGCGAGGAGCATCGCGGTGTGGCCGTCGTGGCCGCAGGCGTGCATCACGCCGTCCACCTGGCTGGCGTAGGGCAGGCCGGTGGCTTCCTGGATCGGTAGCGCGTCCATGTCGGCGCGCAGGCCCAGCGCTGGGCCCTCGCCGCGGCACAGGGTGCCGACCACGCCGGTGCGACCCACTCCACGGCTGACCTGGTAGCCCCAGGCCTCCAGGCATTCGGCGACCAGCGCGGCGGTTCGCCGTTCCTCGAAACCCAACTCCGGGTGGGCATGGATATGGCGGCGCAAGGTAACCATCTCTTCCCGCAGCGCCGCGATGGCGGGCAGGACGGCAGGCTCGGTCATTCTTCTTGTTCTCCTCAAGGGCTCCGACCGGTGGGCGGCGGGGCGTTGTCGAAGCCGATGGTAGGCAAGCGGGGGACTGGCGGGGAGGCTCGCTTTGGCTATGATGACAACCTTTCGTTGTCACCTCGGTAAGCCCGTGAAACTCCACCAGTTGCAAGCCCTGGTCGCCAGTGCCGACGCCGGCGGCATCCGCGCCGCCGCCCGCGTCCTGGGGATTTCCCAGGCGGCCGTGACCCGCGCGCTGCGCGAACTGGAAACCGAACAGCATCTGCCGCTGTTCGTCCGCACGCCCAGCGGCCTGACCTTCACCGAATACGGCAAGGCGCTGCTGATCCACGCCCGGCTGGTGCTCAAGCAACTGGAGCACGCGCAGGTCGAACTCGACCACCTGCGTGGCCAGGCCAGCGGCCGGCTGTGCATCGGGGTGACGCCTTGGGTGGCGCTGACCTTCCTCTCGGAGGCGGTGCAGGCGTTCCGCGAGCGCATGCCGGAGGTGCACCTGGAGCTTTTCGAAAGCCTGATGGCGGTGGCCCAGCCATTGCTTCGCGACGGCAGCATGGATTTCGCCATCGGCCCGCTGCACGGCGCCCAGGCGGCCCAGGAATTCGCCTGCGAGAAGCTGCTCGACTACGACACCGCGGTGCTGGTCCGCCAGGGGCATCCGCTGGCGGGTTGCGGCTCGATCCACGAGCTGCTGGAACAGGACTGGGCGTTGAACTACACCGGCGACGGCCACGACGCCCTGATGCGCGAGCTGTTCTGGCGCCACGGTGCCTTGATCGACGAGCGGCGCATCGTCCGCGCGCACTCCGTGGCGATCCTGCAGACCCTGGTGGAGCAGGCCGACATGTGCACCTGGGTGCCGGCGATCATCGGCGCCGCCCCGCCGTTGCTCGGCCGGGTGGTGCCGCTGGCGCTGCGGGAAACCTTCGAGCCACGACGGCTGGGCATCATCACCCGGCGCGGCGGAGCCCTCAGCAATCCGGCGCAATGTTTCGTCGAGTGCCTGCTGCAGGTGATCCGCCGCCACGCCCGCTCGGCGAAGAAGGATGACCGGCGCCTGTTCGAAACCCTGCGCCTGCTAGTCTGATTCCTACTGGCACGGACGTACGGTCGCTCAAGATCGGTCGTGCTGCGACCGATAGCCTGGAAAGCCACGAGCGAGGATGCCGGCATGCTGCAATGGTTCGCTAACCTGTCGTTCCGCAGGAAAATCGCTCTGCCGATCCTCCTGCTGGCGGTGCTTCTGCTGCTGGTGGGCGCGCTCGGCGTGCATGGCATCGCCCAGCTGAACGAATCCAACCAGCGCCTGGGCAAGCGTTTTCTCCCCGGCATCGCCCTGCTGCTCAACGCCGACCGCGATCTCTACCAGGCCTTCGTCGCCGAGCGCAGCCTGCTCGAGGGCCACCTGAGCGCCGAGCAGATCGCCGGCCTGAGGAACGATCACGCGGAAAACCTGCAGCAGGCCCTGGATCGGGTGCGCCAGTACGCGGCGATGCAGCCGGGCGAGGCGGAACTGGCCAAGGTCGCCGAGTTCGAGCGCGGCTATGCCCTCTGGAGCGCGACCTCGGCGCGGGTGCTGAGCCTGGCGGCCAGCGATCCGAGCGCTGCGGCGCAGCTCAGCTACGGTGACAGCGATCGCCAGTTCGGGGCGATGCGCGAGGTGATCAACCAGCTCGACGAGATGGAAGAGGCGGCCGCGGCCGCTGACGGCGAGGCGTCCTCCGCGCTGGGCGAGCGCCACCGCTGGCAGCAGGTGGCGCTGGTGGCGTTCGGCCTGCTGGTGTGCCTGTCGCTGGTGCTGGTGTTCCCCGGCCTGGTGACCCGTCCGTTGCAGCGTCTGCTGCAACGCCTGGAAGAGATCGCCAACGGCGATGGCGACCTGCGCGTGCGCCTGGAGGTCACTTCGCGCGACGAACCCGGCCGCCTCGGCAGCGCCTTCAACGCCTTCCTCGACAAGTTGCAGCCGCTGATCCGCGAGGTCGGCCGGGTCACCGGCGAGGTCGCCGATTCCGCCGGTTCGCTGGCCGGCATGACCGCCGCCAACGATCGTCTGATCAACAGCGAGCACGCATCGGTGGACCAGGTCAGCACCGCCGCGACGCAGATGAGCAGCGCCGTCCACGAGGTGGCGCGCAATGCCCAGAGCGCCGCGCAGGTGGCCGATGACGCCCGCCGGCAGGCGCGCGAGGGCGCCAACGTGGTGGAAGCGACCATCGAGGTGATCCGCCAGTTGGCGCAGGAAGTGGAGAGCAGTTCCGAGAGCATCCAGCAACTGGCCCAGGAAACCGCCAGCATCGACGCGGTGCTGACGGTGATCAAGGGCATCGCCGAACAGACCAACCTGCTCGCCCTCAACGCCGCCATCGAAGCCGCGCGGGCCGGCGAGCAGGGTCGCGGTTTCGCCGTGGTGGCCGACGAGGTGCGGGCGCTTGCGGCGCGCACCCAGGATTCGACCAAGGACATCCAGGCGCGCATCGAGCGCCTCCAGGCCGGGGTGCAGAACGCCGTGCGGGCCATGCAGTCGGGCAGTCTCAAGGCGCGCGACAGCGTCGAGCGCGCCGCCGGGGTCGACGGCGTGCTGGCCGCCACCGGCGACGCGGTGGGGCGGATCAACGACCTCGCCGCGCAGATCGCCTCGGCCTGCGAGGAGCAGAGCCGGGTAATCGACGAAATCGCCCGCAACATCAGCGAGGTGCGCGAGCTTTCCGCCCAGGCGGCGGAACATTCGGAGCAGGGTACCGGGGCCAGCCGCCGGCTGTCCGAGCTGTCCTCGGAACTGGCGCGGCTGGTCGGCCGTTTCCGCGTCTGAAGCGCCGCCGCCTAGCGCGGCGCCAGCCAGATCGCCACGCCTGCCAGTGCCGCCGGGACCAGGAAGACCAGCAGCAGGATCGGCAGTTCTTCGCGCAAGCCGTAGCCGGCGTGCTGGACGCCGACCCACAGGTTGACCAGCGCGACGGCCAGCCAGGTCGGCAGGAACAGGCCGGCAGCGAGCGCCGGCCCGGCATCCCAGAGTTTGCCGAAGAGCAGGAACAGGCCGAGCAGGACGATGCCGCCGGCGATTACCAGGGTCACGTGCATGAAGGGTTTCCGCAGGCAGGCAGCGACCGCCGTGGCGGCCGCTGCGTGGCTCACTTGGTGGAGAAGCCGCCATTGATGAGGATGGTCTGGCCGGTGATCCACCAGCCTTCGCTGACCAGGTGGCGGATGAACGGCACCACGTCGTCGATGTCGGTCAGGCCGGTTTTGGAGAACGGCGACAAGGCCGCGGCGTTCTTCAGGTAGTCCACCGCATCGGCACCTTCGGCGGGGTAGAAGAAGGGCGTGTCCATGGGGCCCGGGCCGACCGCGGTGACCGAGATGCCGCGCGCGCCGAACTCCTTGGAAGCGGCACGGGTGAAGTGCTCCACCGGCGCCTTGGTGCCGGCATAGGCGGCGTAGTACGGGGTATAGGCGCCAAGCAGGGAGGTCACCAGGGTGCAGATCTTGCCGTTGTCGTTGACGTGCTTGCCGGCTTCGCGCAGGAAGAAGAACGCAGACTTGGAATTGACCGCGCTCATCTCGTCGTATTCGGTCTCGCTGATCTCGGTGATGGGTTTCTTCAGCACCTTGCCGACGGTGTTGATGGCGATGTCCGGCTTGCCCACCGCGGCGATGGCGTCGGCGAACAGCTTTTCCATGGCCGCGGCGCTGGTGAGATCGCCCTGCAGCGCTACCGCCTTGGCTCCGGCTGCCTGCAGCGCGGCGACGGTGGCGTCGGCATCGGCCTTGCTCGCGGCGCTGTTGTAGTGGATGGCGATCGCCTTCGCGCCGTGGGCGGCGAGATCACGGGCGATCAGCCCGCCCAGGTTCTTGGCGCCGCCGGTGATGAGGACGGTCTTGCCTTTGATGGAGTGGTCGACCATGGGGTGTTTCTCCTGCGGTGAGTGGAGAACCCAGTCTAGGGAGGGCGGCCTTGCGGAGTAATCGCGGCGGCCTGGATAGATTGTCCAGAAACGCCGATCAATTCCCGCCTCCGGAGGAGCGCAGCCGCCTGCACGAATCTTCTAGAACCCCGGACGGGCGCGTTATAGTCGCGGCGACGAAACCAACGAGTGGGAAGACCTGACGCACGATGGGCAGCCGAGACTGGATCGACCTGGCCCGCGACGCCGAGACCGGGATCGAGACCCTGCGCGCCCATTTCGAGGGCCACGCCTACGATCCGCACTGGCACGACAGCTACCTGATCGGCTACACCGAGATCGGCGTGCAGCAATTCAACTGCCGCCGACGCCGACACGACAGCACCGCCGGCCAGGTATTCCTGGTCGAACCGGGGGAGATCCACGACGGTCGCGCGCCGATCGCCGGCGGCTTCACCTACTCGATGCTGTACCTGCAGCCGGACTGGCTGCGGCGCGAACTGCGGGCGACCTTCGACGATGCGCCCAGCGACCGCGACCCCGGCTTCCACGCCAACCTCACCGAAGACCCGCGCCTGACCCTGGCCATCGCCCAGGCCTTCCGCGTCCTGCATGGCCGCGAGCTGCGACTGCTGCGGCAGACCGCCCTGGAGCTGGTGCTGGAGCGGCTGCGCGTGCACCTCGGCTGGCGCGAGGCGAAGCCATTCGATCCGCGCCTGCCGCTGGTGGCGCAGAAAGCCCGCGACTACCTGCATGCGCACTTCTACCAGGACATCGGCCTGGACGAGCTGGCCAGCGCCTGCGGCACCGACCGCTTCCGCCTGAACCGTGCATTCAAGGCCGCCTACGGCTTGCCACCCTACGCCTACCTGGTCCAGTTGCGCCTGGCCAAGGCGCGGCAGATGCTCGCTGTCGGCGGGCAACCGGCGGACCTCGCCAGCGCTCTCGGTTTCGCCGACCAGAGCCATCTCGGCCGCTGGTTCCGGCGCGCCTACGGGATGACCCCGGCGGCCTACCGCCGGCAGTGCACCCAGCTTCCAGACTGAGGCCCGGCGCGTCGCCAGGATGAAGGCTCCCCCGCCACAGGAGCCCGTCCATGCAATCCCTCGTGCCCTTCCTGCTGTTCGCCGTCGTCGCCTCGATCACCCCCGGACCGACCAACATCCTGGTCCTGAGCAACAGCCAGCGCCACGGCCTGGCCGCCGCCTGGCCGATCGTGCTCGGCGCCTGCGCGGCGGTGGCGGCGCTGATCCTGCTGCTCGGGCTCGGCCTGGGCGAGTTGCTGCGACGCCATCCGCTGCTCCAGCAGGGGCTCGCCTGGCTCGGCGTCGGCTGGCTCAGCTACCTGGCCTGGAGCCTGTTCCGCAGCGCGGGCGGCATCGACGGCGCGGAGCCGCCGCGGCGCCTCGGCGTGCTCGGCGGCGCGGCGTTGCAACTGGTCAATCCCAAGGCCTGGATGATGGCCCTCGCCGCGCTGGCACTGTTCGCCGGGGAAGGCGCCGGACAGGCCGGGCGGATCGGCCTGCTGGCATTGCTGTTCTTCCTGGTTTCGCTGCCGTGCCTGGCCAGTTGGGCCTTGCTCGGCGTCGGCAGCGCGCGGCTGCTGCGCTCGCCGTCGCTGATGAAACGCTTCAACCAGGGCATGGCGCTGTTGTTGCTGGCATCGGCCTGGGCCGCCCTGCTGCTCTGAGGCGGTCCGGTAGCTTCCTGACAAACCTGTGGGTTGGTACGCCGGGCCCGGGTTGGCTATGGTGGGACGATCCGTAGCCATGGCGCGGTCGCCGTCAGCACGCCGCGCAAGGAACCTCCATGTTGAAACCCGACATCACTGCCTTCTTCGACCCGGCCACCTCCACCTACAGCTACGTGGTGCGCGACCCGTCCAGCCGCGCCTGCGCCATCGTCGACCCGGTGCTCGACTACGACCCGGCCGCCGGGCGCACCAGCCATGCCAGCGCCGAACGCCTGATCGCCCATGTTCGCCAGCACGACCTGCAGGTGGAATGGCTGCTGGAGACCCACGTGCACGCCGACCACCTGTCGGCGGCCATCTTCCTGCAGCGCGAACTGGGCGGGTGCCTGGCCATCGGCGCGCGAATCACCCAGGTCCAGGCGAAATTCTCCGGCCTGTTCAACCTCGGCGAGGCGTTCCCGGTGGACGGCCGCCAGTTCGAGCACCTGTTCGAGGACGGCGAGTCGTTCCGCATCGGCGCCCTGGAATGCCGCGCGCTGCATACCCCGGGGCATACCCCGGCGTGCATGACCTACCTGGTCGGCGACAGCGCCTTCGTCGGCGATACCCTGTTCATGCCCGACTACGGCACCGCCCGCTGCGATTTCCCCGGCGGCGACGCGCGCCAGCTGTATCGCTCGATCCAGCGCCTGTTCGCGCTACCCGACGCGACCCGCCTGTTCATGTGCCACGACTACACGGCTCCCGGCCGCGACGAGCACCGCTGCGAAACCAGCGTCGGCGAGCAGCGCCGGCACAACGTGCACGTCCGCGAAGGCGTCGACGAGGAGGCGTTCGTCGCCATGCGCCAGCAGCGCGATGCCACCCTCGGCATGCCAACCCTGATGCTGCCGGCGATCCAGGTCAACATGCGCGGCGGCAACCTGCCGCCGGTGGAAGGCAACGGGGTGCGTTACCTGAAGATCCCGCTGGATCTGTTCTGATCAGCTGCGGCGACGCAGCAGGAGAATGAAGAACAGCCCGCCGATGGCCGCGGTGGCGATGCCGATGGGCAGGTCCTGGGGGGCGATCAGGGTGCGCGCGGCGACATCCATCCAGACCAGGAACAGCGCGCCGAGCAGGGCGCACACCGGCAGCAGTCGGCGGTGCTCGGCACCCACCAGCAGGCGCGCGGCGTGCGGCAGCATGAGACCGACGAAGCCGATGGCGCCGCTCACCGAGACCAGCACGCCGGTCAGCAGCGAGCAGCAGACGAAGACCCACAGGCGTACGCGACGGGCGTCCAGGCCGAGGGTCACGGCGGTCTGTTCGCCGGCCATCAGCGCGTTCAGCGCACGGCCCAGCCCGAGCAGTACCAGCAGGCCGCCGGCCACGCACAGCGCCGGCAGCCAGATCAACGACCAGCGCGCCAGGCCGAGGCCGCCGAGCATCCAGAACAGCACAGAGGAGGCGGCGCGGTGGTCGCCGAGGAACAGCAGCAGGTTGGCCAGCGCCAGGAGCACGAACGACACCGCGACCCCCGCCAGCAACAGCCGGTCGCTGCCCAGGCGGCCGCCGCGACTGGCCACGCCGAGCACCAGCAGCATGCTGCCGAGGGCGCCGAGGAAGGCCGCCAGCGGCAGGGTCAGCAGGCCGATCACCTCGCCGATGTAGAGCACCACCAACACCGCGCCGAGGGTCGCGCCGGAGGTGGCGCCGAGCAGGTGCGGATCGGCCAGCGGATTGCGCGTGACCGCCTGCAGGGCCGCTCCCACCAGCGCCAGGCCGGCGCCGACGCAGGCACCGAGCAGTACCCGTGGGGCGCGGATCAGCCAGACGATGTGCTCCTGGCCGGCGCTCCAGGCACCGGGCTCCGCCGCCACGCCGAACAGGCGCTGGAGGACGATGCGGCCGACCAGGCCGCTGTCCAGTCGCGCCGGACCGAAGCCGAGGGCGACCACGCAGGACAGGCCGAGCAACATGACCAGGCTGCCCAGCAACAGGCAATAGGCGCGAGGGCTGCGGAACAGGGTCATGGACGTGGCGCCCGAGGGTGGAGGCCGGCGACCAGGGTTTCTATCGCCGCGGCGTTGCCGATGCCCGGCGTGGCCTGGTTATAGGGCAGGACGATGAAGCGTCGCTCGCGGATCGCGGTCAGGCTGCGCAGCGCCGGGTTCTCTTCGAGGAAGCGCTGCTTCTGCGCGGCGCTGGTCTCGCCGTAGTCGACGATGACGATGACCTGCGGATCGCGGGCGACCACGCTTTCCCAGTTGACCTGGGTCCAACTGGCCGCCACGTCGTCGGTCACGCTGCGGCCGCCGGCGGCCTCGATCAGCGCCTGCGGCATGCCCAGGCGGCCAGAGGTGAAGGGGCGGTCCTCGCCGCTGTCGTAGAGGAACACCCGCGGCGCCTCGGCGTTCGCCGGGATGCCGGCGCGGGCGCGCTCGATGCGTGCCTGGAGGCTGGCGACCAGGCGCTCGGCGCGCGGTTCGACGTCGAAGATCCGCCCCAGGTTGCGCAGGTCGCGGTACAGCTCGTCGAGGCTGGCGCGGCGCGGCTCGCCGATCTGCGCGCAGGATTCGCTCAGCTCGTAGACCTTCACCCCCAGCGGCTCCAGGCTGGCCGGAGTGAGGTCGCCGCCGACGCGCATGCCGTAGCCCCAACCGGCGAAGAAGAAGTCGGCGTCGACATCGAGCAGGGTTTCCGCCGTGGGGTAGCGCGCCACCAGCTCGGGCAGCGGCTTGAGCGCGGCGATCAATCCGGGATCGGCATTCTTCCACCAGCCGCTGATGCCGGTATAGCCGACCATGCGCGTTTGCAGACCGAGGGCGACCATCATCTCGGTGAGGTTGATGTCGTGGCTGACTGCGCGCGACGGCGCGCGCTCGAACGTCACTTCGCGCTCGCAGCTGCGCACGCTGAGCGGGTAGCGCTCGGCCAGCGCGGCATCGGCGCAGGCGAGCAGGGCGCAGAGCAGCAGGTGGTGCAGGATCGGGTGCTTCATGCTTGGGTAATCCAGGTCAGGCGCGGGTGGTCGGCGAGGGGGTGGCGGTCGACCAGGGCGCGGACGCCGAACACCCGCCACAGCAGGTCGGCGTCGAGCACTTTGGTCGGCGTGCCCTGGGCGACGATGCGGCCGCCGTCGAGCACGTAGAGGCGGTCGCAGAAGGCCGCCGCCAGGTTGAGGTCGTGGAAGCTCGCCAGGGTGCTCAGGCCGAGGCTGCGCAGCAGGCGCAGAAGCTCCAGCTGGTAGCGCGGGTCGAGGTGGTTGGTCGGTTCGTCGAGGATCAGCAGGCGCGGCTCCTGAACCAGCGCGCGAGCCAGCAGGGCGCGCTGCTTCTCGCCACCGGAGAGGCTGGCGAAGGGGCTCGCGGCACGCCCTTCGAGACCGACCTGGAGCAGCGCCTGGCGGACCCGCTGGCGGTCGTCCGCGCCGTGGCCGTCGAACAGGCCCTTGTGCGGCGTGCGGCCCATGGCGACCACGTCCTCGACGGCGAGGCCGAAGTCCTCGGGGAATTCCTGCAACACCACCGCGATACGCCGGGCGGCCCAGCGCGGCGGCTGGCGCCAGAGGTCGTCGCCGTCGAGCACCACCCGGCCGCGCTGCGGTCGCGCATAGCGGAAGGCGCAGCGCAGCAGGCTGGTCTTGCCGCTGCCGTTGGGGCCGATCAGGCCGACGAAACTGCCGGCCGGGACTTCCAGATGCACGCCGCGCAGCAACTCGGTGGAGGCGTCGGGCGACCAGTGCAGGGCATCGAGGTGAAGGGACGACATGGCTACTCGCAGGTCCGGTGGTTCAGCAGAGACGATTGCCGCGGCGCCGGCTTCAGAAACTGAAGTCGGCGGTGACGTTGAACGAGCGTGGCTGGCCCATGATCCATTGCTGGCCGTTGTTGTTGTCAGCCAGGGCGTACTGGCGGTCGAACAGGTTGTACAGCTCAAGGCCGAGGGTCAGGTCCGGCCGTACCCGCCAGCCCAGGTTGGCGTCGACCACCGTGTAGCCGGGCAGGCTGGCCTGGTTGGCGGCGTCGGCGTAGCGCCGGTCGACGTAGCGCAGCCCGGCGCCGACGCGCAGGGTCTCGGCGAAGGACTTGTCCAGCCAGAGGTTGGCGGTGCGCCGTGGCACGTTCCTGGGGCGGTTGCCGTTGCGCGAGTAGGTCTGCCCGTCGATCGTTTCGTCGAAGTCGTCGTATTCGGCACGCACCAGCGCGGCGTTCGCCGACAGCCGCCAGTCCTGGGCCAGGTTCAGTTCCAGGCTGGCCTCCAGGCCGTCCGAACTCTGCTGGCCGACCTGCTGCGCGTCGTGCGGCGGCAGCGGGTTGGCGCTGAGCAGCTTCTTCTTGACGATATGGTAGGCGGCCAGGGTCCATTCGCCGCGACCGTCCGGGAACAGCTGCTTGAGGCCGACCTCGGTCTGCTTCGAGTGGGTCAGGTCCATCTGCTGCTGGGCCGCGTTGAGGGTGATCAGGTTGCTCACGCCGTCCTCGCTGGTGGAGTACTGGCCGTACAGCGACAGTTCCGGGGTCAGCGCGAAGACCAGCCCGGCGCGCCAGTTGCCGCCCTGCAGGCTGCGGTCGCTGCGGGTGCCGGCGCGCAGGTCGTCGCGGTCGATATGGTTCTGGTCGCGGCGCACCCCGGTCACCAGCGACAGGCGCTCGTTGAGCTGCAGGCGGTTCTCGGCGAACAGGGCGAAGGTGCGGGTCTGGCTGCGCGAGTGCGGCCGGTAGGGCGAGCGGCTTTCGAAGTAGCCGGGCGCGGGATGCCAGGGGTCGATGTAGTCGCCGCCGACATCGGTATAGGGCGAGTTGTTGCTCAGGCGGAAGCGGATGCGGTTGTACTCGGCGCCGACCAGGGTGCGGCTGTCGAGGCCGAACAGGGCGTGCTGGAAGGCGAAGGTCTGGCGGTCGCCGATCTGCTCCTGCTCGTGGCTGATGCGCAGGTAGTCCCTGCGCAACAGCTCTTCGCGCGGGACGTCCCATTCGTAGGTTTCGGCGTTGCGCCAGTGGCGGCGGGCCTTGATGTAGTACAACTGGTTGCTCGCGGTGACGCTGTCGGAAAGGCTCCAGTCGCTGGTCAGGCGGGTCCACTGGTCGTTGTAGCGCTGCACGTCGTTGCGCACGTTGTAGTTCTTCTCGCGCAGGCGCTTGTGGTACTTGCCGCCGACCAGCGGGGTGCCGAAGTCGTTCATCGGCTCCTGGTCGCCATAGTCGTGGGCGAGAGTGAAGGCCAGATCGTCGCTGGCCTGCCAGCGCAGCGCCGCGCTGATGCCCAGGTTGCGCGAGTCGCCACGGTCGATCCAGCCGTGGCTCTGCTGCTGGTTCAGGTTGAGCCGGTAGCTGAGGCTGTCGGTCAGCGAGCCGCCGCTGTCCAGGGCCAACTGGCGGTTGTCGTAGGAGCCGTAGCCGAGGCGCAGGTGGTTGCGGATCTCGCCGGCGAAAGGCTTCTTCGGCACCACGTTGATCACCGCGCCGGTGGCGCCTTCGCCGTACAGCACCGAGGCCGGGCCGCGGATCACGTCGATGCGCTCGACCATCCACGGATCGCTGGGGAAGTTCACCGTGCCCATGCCGGTGTACAGGCGCGTGCCGTCGAACAGTTGCATCACCGATGCGTGGCCGCTGAAGCCGCGCGCCGAGAGGCCGGTACCGCCATCTCCTGGGGTGCCGATGAAGCTGATGCCGGGGCTGCGGGTGACGGCGGCCTGGACGCTGGGGTTGTTGCGCCGGCGAACTTCCTCGCCGCTGATGCTGCTGGTGCTCGCCGGGGTGTCCAGGGCGCTGAGGCCCAGACGCGAACCGGCACTGACCGGCGTGGCGAGATCGATGTGGTCGAGTTCGGCGGGGTCCTGGCGAACGCTGACCAGCTGGCTGGGCAGGGCGAGGGCGGCTTCCTCGGTTTCGGCGAGGGCGGGCGGTACCAGCAGCAGGCTGGTGGATAGGCCGAGGGCGAAAGGCTCGGTGCGCAAACGGCTGAAGCGGGGCATGGGCGTTCCATCTCATGACCGGGCAGGACGGAACGCGCAGGAAATCGCAGGCGCGACAGCGCCTCGAACAACCGGCTCGCTCCCGCCCACCGCGGGTGTGCCAACAGGGCGTTGCAGGCCGGTCTCCGGGCTTGCGAGGGTCGTGAAATCCTCGCCTTCCCATGCTGGAGCACAGTGGCCTGAAGAGGATTTCGCTCGCTTACCGTTGCGGGGGCAGCGCCGGACTGATCACTGAAGTGACGCACCGGCTTCCCGTTTCACCTCCTGCGCGGCGGCAGGAGGCACCTGGAACGGGCCGGATGGGAACATCCGCACCGTTTCCAGTCAAGCCTTGAACGATCTGGATTGAATAAAATGTTATACTATAACAATTCGCTTGTGCAGTCTTTCTTCGCCGGACCCCACGCCCTGGCGCAGCTTCCCGGGTCATCACATTTTCTTCACGCCGGCCTGCTATGCTGCCGGCCTTCCTTGGGGAGTAGCCTGCCGTCACCCGTTGACGGCGCGCTGGTCAACATTCTTGGCAACCTGCCATGGCCAGCGCATCCAACCGGATTGGTGAGACCAACGACATTCCTGCGCCAAAGCCGGGCCGCGGGGTCATGTCGTTGACTCATGCCCGGCTGGAGTATCCGCGTGAATCCCGTTTCCCTGATCTTCCTCGCCTTCGCCATGTCCACCGATGCCTTCGCCGCGGCCATCGGCAAGGGCTCCAGCCTGGATCGGCCGCGCCTGTCGGAGGCGCTGCGCACCGGGATAATCTTCGGCGTGATCGAGGCGATCACCCCTCTGGTCGGCTGGCTGCTTGGCCAGGCCGCCAGCCAGTTCGTCGCCGACTGGGACCACTGGATCGCCTTCGTCCTGCTGGTGCTGCTCGGCCTGCACATGATCCACAACGGCCTGCGCGCGGATCATGCGACGGAACAGGAAAAGCCCGGCCAGCATTCGTTCTGGATTCTCGCGGTGACGGCGCTGGCCACCAGCATCGACGCGCTGGCGGTGGGCGTCGGCCTGGCCTTCGTCGACGTCAACATCTTCCTCGCCGCTGGCGCCATCGGCCTGGCCACCATGACCATGGTCACCCTCGGCACCATGCTCGGCCGGGCGCTCGGCGCAGTGACCGGCAAGCGCGCGGAGATGGTCGGCGGGGTGGTGCTGATCCTGGTCGGTGCGACCATTCTCTACGAGCATCTCAGCGCGGCGTGAGCGGCGCCGGAGACGGGGCGGGACAGGTCGCGGCGAGTGGGTGGGCGTTCGCTTCAGGCGCTTTCCCAATCGCGGATTGCCGCCAGCAGCGCCTCGCCGTCGGCGAACTCGCGGTCCGCCGGCGGCAGCGGCGGACGTGCCAGGACCAGCACCGGCAGGCCCATTTCCCGCGCCACCTGGAGCTTCGGCTCGGTGGCCTGGCTACCGCTGTTCTTGCTCACCAGCACGTCGCAGGCGAGGCGCTCGAACAACGCCCGTTCGCCATCCAGGCTGAACGGCCCGCGCGCGCCGATCACCTCGGCGCGCGGCGCGGCCGGCTGGCCTTGCAGGCAGCGCACGGTCCAGTGCTGGTGCGGCGGGACCTGGCCGAGATGCTCCAGCGGTTCGCGGCCGAGGGTGAACAGCGGACGGCGGAAGGGTGCGAGGGCGGCGATCAGCTCGCGCCAGTCGGCTACCTCGCGCCAGTCGTCGCCGGGCCCGGCCTGCCAGCCGGGCCGGCGCAGTGCCCAGCAGGGCACTCCGGCCAGTCGCGCGGCGCGCACGGCGTTCCGGCTGATCCGTGCGGCGTAGGGGTGGGTGGCGTCCACCAGCAGGTCGAAGCCCTGCTCGTCGATGAACGCCGCCAGCCCTTCGGCGCCGCCGTAGCCGCCGACCCGGACCTGGCAGGCCAGGTCGCCGGGCACCTTGCCCAGCCCGGCGAGGCTGTAGAGATGCGCCGGGCCGAGCCGGCGGGCGAGGGCCAGGGCCTCGCCGATCCCGCCGAGCAGCAACAGGCGTTTCATCGGCGCTCCTCGCAGGCCTGGCCGACCAGGTTGCCCTGGCGGTCGATGGCGAAGACTTCCAGCGCCACCTCGGTGGGCACGATGCCGCGGGCGAAGCGCAGGGCGTGGGCGCAGACCGCATCGCCCAGGGCCACGCCTTCGGCGTGTGCCTGGGCCAGCGCCTGCTGGCTGGTGTTGGCGGCGCGCATGCAGTCCTGTAGCGCGGCGCTGGCGCCGAGCGCGGCAGCCCAGCCGGCCAGTTGCGGCAGGTCGATGCTGGAGTGGCGGCTGTGCAGGTCGAGGTGGCCGCCGGCGAGCTTGCTGATCTTGCCGAAGCCGCCGCACAGGCTGAGCTTTTCCACCGGTGCCTTGCGCAGGTGCTTGAGCACCGCGCCGGCGAAGTCGCCCATCTCGATCAGGGCGATCTCCGGCAGCCCATAGCGCCGGCGCATGGCGTCCTCGCTGGCGTTGCCGGTACAGGCGGCGATGTGACGGACGCCGTTGGCGCGAGCGACATCGATGCCCTGATGGATCGAGGCGATATAGGCCGAGCAGGAGAACGGCCGGACGATGCCGCTGGTGCCGAGGATCGACAGCCCGCCGAGGATGCCCAGGCGCGGGTTCATGGTCTTCAGCGCCAGCTCGGCGCCGCCCTCCACGCCGATGGCGACCTCGAAGCCGCCGGCGTAGCCCCGTTCGGCGGCGAGCTGGGCGAGGTGGCGTTCGATCATCTGTCGCGGCACCGGATTGATCGCCGGCTCGCCGACCGCCAGGGTCAGCCCTGGGCGGGTCACCGTACCGACCCCGGGGCCGGCATGGAAGCGCACGCCAGGCTCGGCGCCCAGGCGCACCCGGGCGAACACCAGGGCGCCGTGGGTGACGTCGGGATCGTCGCCGGCATCCTTGAGGGTGCCGGCTTCCGCGCCGTTTTCCCAGGCGCGGCAGAATTCCAGGCGCATCAGCACCTGCTGGCCCTTGGGCAGGACGATCTGCACCGCGTCGCTGGTCGTGCCGCCCAGCAGCAGGCGCGCCGCCGCCAGGCTGGTGGCGGTGGCGCAACTGCCGGTGGTGTAGCCGCTGCGCAACGGCGCGGGCTGCTCGGGGGTTTCCTCACGCATCGCGGGGAGGCTTCCTGGCGGCGGGTTTGCGCAATTCCAGCAGAGTGATCGGCAAGGCCTGGCGCCAGGTATCGAAACCGCCCAGCGGTCGCGCGTGGGCGACGCCGAGGCGGGTGAGGTTGCCCCCCAGGCGTTGCTGCCAGTCGAGCAGCACCCGTTCGCTCTGCAGGGTGACCGCGTTGGCGAGCAGGCGGCCGCCGGGCCGCAGGCGCTCCCAGCAGGTTTCCAGCACGCCCTCGGCGGTGACCCCGCCGCCGATGAAGATGGCGTCCGGCTCGGGCAGTTCCAGCAGCGCCTCCGGGGCGCTGCCGGCGACCAGGTGCAGGGACGGTACGCCGAGGGCGTCGCGGTTGTGGCGGATATGTTCCTGGCGCTCGTCGTTGGCTTCGATGGCGATCGCCCGGCAACTGGGGTGCGCGCGCATCCATTCGATGCCGATGGAGCCGCAGCCGGCGCCGACGTCCCAGAGCAGCTCGCCGGGGCAGGGCGCCAGGCGCGCCAGGGTCACGGCGCGGACGTCGCGCTTGGTCAACTGGCCGTCGTGGCGATAGGCTTCGTCGGCCAGGCCCGGGGTCAGCGGCAGGCGCACGGCGCCGGTGCCGGCGCGGCATTCCACCGCCACCAGGTTGAGATCGGCGGCGCGCGGCAGCGACCAGTCGCCGGCGAGGCCGTCGAGACGGCGCTCGAGCGGCCCGCCGAGGTGTTCCAGCACGCTCAGGCGACTGGCGCCGAAGCCACGGGCGCTCAACAGGCGGGCGATGGCGGCCGGGCTGTCGCCGTCGTTGCTGAGGACCAGCAGGCGCCGGCCGTCGTGGACCTGTGCCTGCAGCGCCGCCAGCGGACGCGCCACCAGTGACAGGCAGGCGACTTCCTGCAGGGCCCAGCCGAGGCGGGCGGCGGCCAGCGAGAGGGAGGAGGGCGCCGGCAGGACCCGCAGTTCGGTCGCCGGCAGTTGCCGGGCGAGACTGGCGCCGACGCCGAACAGCATCGGGTCGCCGCTGGCCAGCACGCAGGTCGGCTGGCCGCGCCGGGCCAGCAATGGTTCCAGGGAGAACGGCGTCGGCCAGGTTTCGCGGGCGGCGCCGATGCACGGCGGCAGCAGTTCCAGCTGGCGCGCCGCGCCGACGATCCGGCTGGCTTGCAGCAGGGCACGCCGGGCCTGCTTGCCGAGGCCGGGATAACCGTCCTCGCCGATGCCCACCAGGGTCAGCCAGGGCGGCGTCGAGTCTGCCGATGACACGGTTCCGATACTCCTGAAATGCGTCTGTGAAGGGCCCGCGACGGCTTCCGGACGGAATGGGTTTTCCCGGCCCCGGGCTGGGCGGCATAATAGCGCGTTCGTCGGTGCCCGGCCCTTTCGCGTTAGCGCGGGGCCAACGAGGGCCGAAGAGGGAACACGGAGCCGCGGTCTTTTCGAAGCCCGGGCCTAGCCGTGGCTGCCCCCGCAACTGTATGCAGCCTGTATTCGCGCCATTCGCCACTGGATTACCGGGAAGGCGGCGCGAAGCGGAGGTTCCTCCCCCGGGTGGAACGCCGGGCTGCGAGCCAGGAGACCTGCCGCCGAAACCAGTCGCGAGTGCCAACATCGGGCGGGGTGTACCGATGCCGTGGTCTGTCCCTGGGGGACAGCGGTGCGGTCGCCGCGACGCCGATTCGAGTAGCGTTTTTGAACGACGACCAGACCCCGGCGCCCCTGCCCGTACCACGTCCGTCGCCCTGTCCCGGCCTGCTGCGTATCGTCCAGGCGCTGGACGGCGGCATCTGCCGCATCAAGCTCGACGCCGGCCGCCTGGACGCCGCCCAGGCACGCGCCGTGGCGGCCGCGGCGCGGGATTGCGCCAGCGGCGTGATCGAGGCGACCAACCGTTCCAACCTGCAATTGCGCGGCGTCCGTCGCGGCGAGGAAGAGCGGCTTGTCCGCCGCCTGCTGGACGCCGGCCTCGGTCCCCGGCATGGGTCCCTGGCCGGCGCCGACGACGTGCGCAACCTGATGCTCAGCCCGGCCGCCGGGCTCGATCCGCACCTGTCGCTGGACGTGCGCCCGCTGGCCGCTCGGCTGTTGCTGCGGCTCCAGGCGGACAGCCGCTACCACGCGCTGTCGGCCAAGTTCGCCATCCAGCTGGACGGCGGCGAAGACCTGGCGATGCTCGAACATCCCCATGACATTTGGCTCTCGCCGATGCCCGCGGCGCCGACCGCGACGCTGGTCTTCGGACTCGCCGGCTGCCCGGCCCGCGACCGCCCCCTGGCGGCGTTGCCGGCGGAGCGGGGCGAGTCCCTGGTGCTGGCGTTGCTCGACCTGTTCCTCGAGCGCGCCCAGCCGCAACAGACGCGGATGCGCCACCTGTTGCAGGAGCTGGACGGAGAACCCTTGCTGGAGGCCTTGCAGGCGCGCCTGGATTTCCCTCTGCGGCGTGACGAGCGGGTGGCGGCCTGGCGGCGTTCGCCGGGGCGTCCGTGGAGTCATCTCGGCGTCCAGCCGCAACGCCAGCCGGGCCTGGTGATGGTCGGCGCGGCGGCGCCGCTCGGCCGGCTCGACAGCGCTTGCCTGGAAGGCCTGGCCGAGCTGGTCGAACGCCATGGCGACGGCAGCCTGCGCCTGACCCCCTGGCAAGGCGTGCTCCTGCCGAACCTGGCGCATGCCGAGGCCGACCAGGCGCTGCTCGGCCTGCGCGGACTCGGCCTGCTGACCGAGCCCGATGCGCCGTTGGCGCGGCTGATCGCCTGCAGCGGTTCCAGCGCCTGCGCCAGAGGCCTGGCCGACACCAAGGGCGACGCCTTGCGCCTGGCCGAACGCCTCGGCCCGCGCAGCGACCTGCCGCAACTGCACCTGTGCGGCTGCGAACGGTCCTGCGCCGCCGCCCACCGCGCGCCGCTCACCCTGCTGGCGCGCAGCGGCGGGTTCTACGACCTGTACCGGCACGACCCATGTCACCCCGGATTCGGCCAGTTGCTGGCCAGCCGCCTGACTTTCGCCACGGCCGCCGACTACCTGGCGGCCCTGCCTTCCCAGCCCACTTCCGGAAAACCCGCATGATTGACTACATCCGCGATGGCCAGGCGATCTATCGCCAGTCGTTCGCCACCATCCGCGCCGAAGCGAACCTCGCCGGCATCCCGGCCGACCTTGAAAAGCTCGCGGTCAGGGTGATCCACGCCTGCGGCATGGTCGACGTGGTCGACGACCTGCGCTTCTCGCCCGGCGCCGGCGCCGCCGGCCGCGCCGCGCTGGCCGCCGGCGCGGCGATCCTCTGCGACGCGCGGATGGTCGCCGAAGGCGTGACCCGCTCGCGGCTGCCCGCCGCCAACCGGGTGATCTGCACCCTCAACGAAGCGGACGTGCCGGCGCTCGCCACGGAACTCGGCAATACCCGCTCGGCGGTGGCCCTGGAGCACTGGCGCGAGCACCTGGAGGGCAGCGTGGTGGTGATCGGCAACGCGCCGACCGCGCTGTTCTACCTGCTGGAAATGCTCGACGCCGGCGCGCCGAAACCGGCGCTGATCCTGGGCTTTCCGGTCGGCTTCGTCGGCGCCGCGGAATCCAAGGAGATGCTCGCCGCCGATAGCCGCGGGGTGCCCTACGTGATCGTCCGCGGTCGCCGTGGCGGCAGCGCCATGGCCGCCGCGGCGGTGAACGCCCTGGCCACGGAGCGCGAATGATGAGTGTCGTGAAGGGCCGCCTGCTGGGCCTGGGCGTCGGGCCCGGCGATCCCGAACTGATCACCCTCAAGGCCCTGCGCCTGCTGCGCGCGGCGCCGGTGGTCGGCTATTTCGTGGCCAAGGGCAAGAAGGGCAACGCCTTCGGCATCATCGAGGCGCACCTGGACCAGGCCCAGGTGCGCCTGCCGCTGGTCTATCCGGTGACCACCGAGAAGCTGGAACCGCCGCTGTGCTACGAGACCATCATCAGCGATTTCTACGACACCGCCGCCGAACAGCTGGCCGCGCACCTGGACGCCGGCCGCGACGTGGCGGTGATCTGCGAGGGCGACCCGTTCTTCTACGGTTCCTACATGTACCTGCACGACCGCCTGGCGATGCGCTACGAAAGCGAAGTGGTGCCTGGCGTCTGCTCGATGCTCGGCGGCGCGGCGGTGCTCGGTGCGCCGCTGGTGTACCGCAACCAGAGCCTCTCGGTGCTCTCCGGAGTGCTGCCCGAGGAGGAGTTGCGCCGGCGCCTGGCGGATGCCGACGCGGCGGTGGTGATGAAGCTCGGCCGCAATTTCGACAAGGTCCGCCGCGTGCTGGTCGAGCTTGGCCTCGAGCGCCGCGCGCTGTACGTTGAGCGGGCGACCATGGCCAACCAGCGGATCGTGCCGTTGGAACGGGTGGAGCCGATGGCCTCGCCGTACTTCTCGCTGATCGTCGTCCCCGGCGACAAGTGGCAGGGAGGGGCCGGCGGTGAGTGACGCCCAGCAGGTTCCGGCCATCGTCATCCTCGGCCAGGGCGCGCTGGATACCGCGCGGCGGGTCCAGGCGCTCTATCCCGGGGCGCTGGTCCACGGGCTCGCCGGGCGGGTCGAGGCCGACCGTTCCTATACGGACTTCGGCGACACCCTGCGCGAACTGTATTGCGCCGACCGCCCGATCGTCGCCCTGTGCGCCGCCGGCATCGTCATTCGCAGCCTGGCGCCGTTGTTGCAACGCAAGGGAGCGGAGCCGCCGGTGCTGGCCCTGGCCGAGGACGGCAGCGCGGTGGTGCCGCTGCTCGGCGGGCTGGCCGGGGTCAACCGGCTGGCGCGGGAAATCGGCGAGGTGCTGGCCGTGGCGCCGGCGATCACCACCAGCGGCGAGCTGCGCTTCGGCACCTGCGTGCTCAACCCGCCCGCCGGTTATGTCCTGGCCGACCTGGAGCAGGGCAAGCGCTTCGTTGCCGATTTGCTCGGTGGCCAGCCGGTGCGCGTCGAGGGTGCCGCCGGCTGGCTCGACGCGGCCCGTTTGCCGCGCGACCCGGAGGCAGCGCTGGCGATTCACGTAACGCCCTCGGCGCGTGCGCCGCGGGCCGAGGAACTGCTGATCCATCCGCGCTGCGTGCTGGCGGCGCTCGAACCTGCCGACGCGGCGGCGGACGCGGTGCGCCAGGCGCTGGTCGATGCCGGCCTGGCCGCGGCGGCGCTCGGCGGCTTGCTGGCCGACAGCGCGCGGATGGCCGATCCGCGCCTGCAGGCCGCCGCCGATGCGCTCGGCGTACCGCTGCGCTTCCTGCCGCAGGCCGATCCCGCTGCGCGCCTGCGCCAGGCCTTGCCCGCCGCCGAGCAGGTCGGCGACCGGCTGGCGGTGGCCGCCGCGCCCTTGGCGATGGACCGCATCGGCCAGCGTCGCGGCCGACTCACAGTGATCGGCCTGGGGCCCGGCTGCGCCGAGCTGATGGTGCCTGCGGCGCGGCGGGCACTGGACGAGGCCGAGGACATCCTCGGCTACCAGACCTACGTCGACATGGCCGGACCCTTCCGCGCCGGACAGGTGCTGCATGGCAGCGACAACCGCGAGGAATTGCAGCGCGCCCGGCATGCCTTCGAACTGGCGGCGACAGGCAGGGCGGTGGTGCTGGTATCGTCCGGCGACCCCGGCGTGTTCGCCATGGCCGCCGCGGTGCTGGAAGCCCTGCATGGCGCTGGCGAGCCGGCCTGGGACGCGGTCGAGCTGCGGATCTTCCCTGGCGTCTCGGCGGCCCTGGCCACCGCGGCCAGGGCGGGGCGCCTCTGGGCCACGATTTCTGCGTGCTGTCGCTGTCCGACAACCTCAAGCCCTGGGAGGTGATCGAGCGGCGCCTGGACCTGGCCGGCGCCGCCGACCTGGCGATGGCTTTCTACAATCCGATCTCGCGGGCGCGGCCCTGGCAACTGGGACGGGCGCTGGAGATCGTCGCCCGCCATCGTTCGCCGCAGACCCTGGTGGTGCTCGGTCGCGACATCGGGCGGCCCGGTGAGCGCCTGCTGCGCACCACCCTGGGCGAGCTGCGTGCGGAGCAGGTGGACATGCGCACCCTGGTGATCATCGGCTCGTCCACTACCCGCAGCTTCCCGCGCGCCGACGGCGAAGCCTGGGTCTACACGCCGCGCTGGTACCCATCGGAATAGCGGGGCGGGAGCGCGCGCGGAAATGTGGCAGACTGCTGCGCGCATCCCTGTACCGCGGAGCCTGAATCCATGTCCTTTCGCTGTTCCCCGTGCCGCCTGGCCGGCATCCTGCTGGCGGCGCTGTTCGTTCCGGGGCTGGCCGCGGCGGCCGGCTCCTGCGAGCGCCTGGTGGCCACCGGCAACCCGGAGTACCCACCCTACCTGTGGCGCGACCCGCAGGATCCGAAGCGCCTGATCGGAGCCAATGCCGACCTGTTGCAGCGCCTGGGCAAGGAGCTCGGCGTGCGCATCGACGTGCTCTACAGCGGCTCCTGGGAGAGGGCCCAGGAAGAGGTGACCAGCGGTCGCGCCGACCTGCTCGCCGGGGCCTACCTGACCCTGGCACGGCTCGGCAGCATGGACTATGTGCATCCGCCGTTCCTGATGACCAGCGGGGTGGTCTGGGTGAACAAGGACGCCGCGTTCCCGTTCATCGGCCGCGACGACCTGATCGGGCACAAGGGCAGCGTGCTGGCCGGCAGCAGCCTGGGCGAGGAGTTCGACCGCTTCGCCAAGGCCAGTCTCGACCTGAAGCCGGTGCCGAGCCTGACCCAGGGCTTGCAGGACCTGATGCTCAAGCGCAGCGAGTTCCTCCTCTACCAGGCGTTGCCCGGGCAGGCCCAGGTCGAGGCGCTGGGCATGGCCGACGACCTGGAGGCGCTGGAACCGGTGCTGAGCAGCGAGGGGCTGTACCTGACGCTGTCGCACAACTCCGCCTGCAACGATCCGTGGCTGCGCGGACAACTGGCGAAAAAGATGACAGAATTGTCGGCTGCCGGCGTTCCCGTAACGCTCTTGCAGGACAATCTCGAACGCTGGAAAGCCCAGCAATTGCCGGCTTCCGGCGCCAGTTCGACTACGCAGGAAAGTGACTTGTGAGCATTCGATGGATGATGGCCGCAGGCCTCGCCGCGCTGACCCTGAGCGGTTGTGCGAGCAACGACCCGGCTCCGCTGGAGCAGATGCGCCTGACCGAACAGGCGCTGGAGCAGGCCAAGGCGGTGGGTGCCACCGACGACGTGGCCGAGCTGAAACTGGCCCAGGACAAGTACGCCGCGGCGCAGATCGCGATGACCGCGGAGTCCTACAAGAAGGCGCGCCTGTTGGCCGAGCAGGCCGAGCTGGACGCACGCCTCGCCGAGTCCAAGGTGCTGACGCAGAAGAGCAAGGACCAGCTCGGCGAGCTGGACAAGAGCCTGAAACGTCTGCGCAAGCAACTGGGGGAGACCGACTGATGCCGGGCAAAGCGACTCTCTTCGCCACCCTGCTGGCCTGCGCCGCGCTGGCTGGCTGCGCCGACCACAAGCTCAGCGAACAGTCGCTGGCCAAGGCGCAGAGCGAGTTCGACCAGGTCAAGGAAGATTCCGACGTGCTCCGCGCGGCGCCCAAGGATGTGATCCGCGCCGGCGAATCGCTGGCCCGCGCCGAACGCCTGTCCAGCTACTGGGGCAGCAGCAGCGACGTGATCCAGTATGCCTACCTGAGCCAGCGCTACAGCGAGATCGCTCGCCAGCACGCCTTGCTCAACCTCAACCAGGAGCGCCTGACCCGCCTGCAACTGGAGCGCGAGCGCTTGCAACTGGCCCTGCGCGAAGCCAAGCTGCTCAGCGTGCAGGAGCAGGGCCAGCGCCTGAGCGAGGAGATCGCCAGTCTCAGCACCGAGGAAACCGAGCGTGGCCTGGTGCTCACCCTTGGCGACGTGCTGTTCGACTTCAACCGCGCCGAACTCAAGCCGGCGGCCAACCGCACCGCGCTGAAGCTGGTGCAGTTCCTCCAGCTCAATCCGCGGCGGGTGATCCGCATCGAAGGCTATACCGACAGCGTCGGCGACAGGCAGGCCAACCTCGACCTGTCGCGCGAGCGCGCCCAGGCGGTGGCCGACGTGCTCGCCGATCTCGGCGTGGATCCCGCGCGCATGCAGGTGGTCGGCTACGGCGAAGCCTTCCCGGTCACCGACAACGCCTCCAACCGGGGGCGGGCGCAGAACCGCCGGGTGGAGATCGTCTTCTCCAACGACAAGGGCCAGCTCAGCGCGCCGCGCTGAGCCCCGCGCCGCCGCAGGGAGCCCCGCTACCCCAAAGGGTCCGGGGCTTTTTTCGCCTGGCGAACCGGGTGGCGCCGGATTTCTCTGTCAGAACTTGCGCAAGAGCGGGCTATCATCGGGATCGAACTAGTTCGAGCAGCAATCCGTGCAGCATAAGCACCTTGTATTTCGTTATAACGAGTAGAGAGGCGCAATGAGTTCGAACGAAACCCTGCCGGGGCTGGTGATCGCCGATTCCTTCCCGGTCATGCAGTGGGCGCTGCAGCGCTACCTCAGCGAGGAGTGCGGACGCCAGGTGCTGGCGGTGGTCGGCGATAGCGACAGCCTGGTGGAGCGCCTGGCCGACCTGCCGCCGGAAAGCATCCTGATCACCGAGCTGGGCTTGCCTGGCCAGCGCAGCCGCGACGGTATCCACCTGGTGGAATGGCTGACCCGGCACTGCCCGCAAATGAAGGTGATGGTCTACTCGGTGTTCAGCGCGCCGTTGCTGGCCAAGGCGGTCCTGCGCAGCGGCGCCTCGGCCTACATCAGCAAGCGCAGCCCGCTGGAGACGTTGAAGGCGGCGCTGGAGTGCATGGCGCTCGGACAGACCTTCCTCGACCCCGGCCTGCACCCGCAGCGGCATACCGGCAAGCCGCTGAGCCCCACCGAGGTGGACATCCTCCGGCGCCTGGCGCGTGGCGACACGGTCAGCGAGATCGCCCAGCGGACCATGCGCAGCGTGTCGACCATCAGCACCCACAAGAAGAACGCGATGGTCAAGATAGGCCTCAACAGTGACGCCGAACTGATCGCCCTGGGCGTGATGAACTGGCTCCACGAACTCGCCTGACCGGGTTCGAAACATCTCGACCGCCAGTTGCGGAACAATCCTCGCCAGCCCCCGGGAGCCATCCCGCCGCAGCCGAGGAATCCGCATGATCCGCCAGCCCCGCTTTGCCCGTTTCGTCCTGCCGTTGTTGCTGAGCCTGTGCCAGCCGTCCTTCGCCGCCGAACTCCGCGCGGTTGCCGAAGCACGCCGCCAGGAACTCCTGCTGGAGGACTCGCCGGTGGCGTGCGGCGAGGCGGGCTGCACGGCGCGGGAAAGCCTCAGCCTGGTGGCGTTGCAGGTGCAGGCCCGGGTTCTGGTCACCCGCCTCGGCCGCGATGATTTTTCCCCGGCCGCCCGCCAGCCCGCCGCCGTCCCGGACTACCGCCTGTTCGGCGATCTCGGCCTGGCGCCAAGCCCCTTCGCCTGGCAAGCGTTGACCGGCGAGAGCGCGGCGGCGGACGCGTTGCGTTTCTGACTTTCCCTATGGCCGCTCCCCAGGCGGCTCTTGGCGGACTGTTTCCCGCCCGCACCCGGCCGGTGGCGACCGACCGGGTTTTCTTTTTCTCGCGAACGCGCCGTCTCTGCGACCGACCCGTACAGTTTTGCGACTGTATGCCTGGTTGTCGGCCGAACTGTTCTGGAGCAGTTTCACGAATTGAGCTACTGTTTCGGTTCAATCGCCGAGGAAAACCCGCCATGACCAATCTGCTGCTTTACCAACGCATCGCCCAGCAGTTGGCCGAGGACATTCGCCGTGGCGTCTACCAGCCGGGCGAGCGGGTACCGTCGGTGCGCAAGCTCAGTACCCAGTTGAACGTCAGCCACGCCACCGTGCTGCAGGCCTACGCCACCCTCGAGGACCAGGGACTGATCCGCGCCCGTCCGCAATCCGGCTTCTACGTCCACCGCACCCCGGCGCTGACCGCGCCGACCCCGGATATCGCGCGGGTCGAGCGTCCCGGCCTGGTCACCCGCAGCAGCATCATCAACCAGGTGCTCGCCGAGTCCCGCCGCGAAGGGGTATTCCCGCTCGGCGCGGCGGTGCCGCACGTGGACTACCTGCCGGTGCGCGCCTTGCACCAGCAACTGGCCAAGGTCACCCGCTTCCAGAGCCCACGGGCGTTCAGCTACATGTTCAGCCCCGGTTTCGAGCCGCTGCGGCGGCAGGTGGCGATCCGCATGCGCGACGCCGGCGTGGTGGTCGACCCGTCGCAGGTGACCATCACCCACGGCTGCGTGGATGCGATCCACATGGCCCTGCGGGTGCTGACCCGTCCCGGCGACCTGATCGCCACCGAGTCGCCGAGCTACTACGGCCTGCTGCAACTGGCCGACGTGCTGGGCCTGAAGGTCATCGAGATCCCCAGCGACCCGCGCACCGGGATCAGCCTTGAAGCGCTGCAACTGGCGGCCAACCAGTGGTCGATCAAGGCCTTGGTGCTGACCGCGCGGCTGAGCAATCCCTTCGGCGGGACGATTCCCGAGGATCGCCAGAAGCAACTGCTGAAACTGACCGCCGAACACAACATCGGGGTGGTCGAGGACGACATCTACGGCGAACTGATGTTCGACCAGGGCCAGGCGCGCTCGCTCAAGTCCCACGACCGCGACGGCCGGGTGATCTACTGCTCGAGTTTCTCCAAGACCATCTCGCCCGGCGTACGCATCGGCTGGATCATCGCCGAGCGCTACCAGGAGGAGATCCGTCGCTTGCAGACCTTCACCACCCATTCGGCCTGCACCGTGACCCAGATGGGCGTCGCCGCCTACCTGGAGAACGGCGGCTACGACCGCCACCTGCGCTACATCCGCCAGGAGTACCGGAAGAACATGACCGCCTACCAGTTGGCGGTGCAGCAGTACTTCCCGGAAGGTACGCAGATGACCCGGCCCAAGGGCGGCTTCATCCTCTGGGTCAGCCTGCCGGCCAAGGTCAACACCAAGGAACTCCACGTGCGGGCCCTGGAGCAGGGCATCAGCATCGCCCCGGGGCTGATCTTCAGCAACACCGAGCAGTTCAACAACTGCCTGCGGCTGACCTGCGGGATTCCCTGGAACCGCGAGGCGGAGCGGGCGATCATGACCCTCGGCATGCTTGCCGGGCAGCTTTGCCAGGAAGGCCTTATCGCCGCCTGAGCGCGAGGCGCTCCCCTGGCTGAGGGGCGCCCCGCGACAGTCCGCGAAGAATTTTCCCGGGGATTAACCCGAATCCACCGACAGCTTCGTCTCAGCGGGTATCTCCGCTGCACGACGAGGTCGTCTCGATGTTTTTCCCGGCTTCCATCCGGACCGGCACTTTCGCCGAACTGTCCGACGCTGGAAAATGTCTACCGATAGCCGCTCCGGCCGCGCTTCTGGCGACGGCCCGGGCGTTTCGTGGCGACGCCGATGCGTGCCGCGAAGGATGTGGCCGATGAGCCTGCTCTCGGTCGCCTTTGACACAGGACAGGAGTCGACCAGCGGCATGCATGCCTCCACCAGCGCCACGACGGCCGCCGGCAGCGACGAAACGCTGCTGGCGCGTTACCGCAAGGGCGACAGCGCGGCCTTCGAGGTGCTCTACCAGCGCCATCGGCAGGGTCTCTACCGTTTTCTCTGCGGCCTGGCCGGACAGACCGAACTGGCCGACGAGATTTACCAGGAAACCTGGCTCAGCCTGATCCGCAGCGAGAGCCAGCCGCAGGGCCGGGCGAGCTTCCGCACCTGGCTCTACCAGATCGCCCGCAACCGCCTGATCGATCATTGGCGCAAGCATGGCCAGCGCCAGCCGTTGCAGGACAGCTACGACGAACAGTTGCACGCGCAACCCGACCAGGGCGCCGGCCCCGAGCAGCAGCTCAGCCTGAGCCGCGACGGCGAGCGCTTGCAGAGCGCGCTGGAGACCCTGCCCGAGGAACAGCGCGAGGTATTCCTGATGCGCGCCCACGGCGAACTGGAACTGGCCGAGATCGCCACGCTCACCCAGTCGCCGCTGGAGACGGTGAAGAGCCGTTTCCGCTACGCGGTGCAGAAGCTGCGCCGGCTGCTGGCCGAGGAGGTGGCGGTATGAACCCACAGAAGCATTCCGCGAGCGTCGCCGAAGAGCAGATGCTGGCGCATTTCCGCGCCCACGCGCCGCAGCAGCCGGCGCCGGCGCTGGACCAGGCGATCCTCGCCGCCGCGCGACGCCAGGCGGCGCATGTCGAACCCGCCCGGTCCTGGTG
Source organism: Pseudomonas aeruginosa (assembly GCF_001457615.1). Classification (GTDB taxonomy): domain Bacteria; phylum Pseudomonadota; class Gammaproteobacteria; order Pseudomonadales; family Pseudomonadaceae; genus Pseudomonas; species Pseudomonas aeruginosa. The sequence continues at coordinate 2,244,272 of NZ_LN831024.1, forward strand.
GCGGCGCTGGCTGGAAGCCTCCCGCAGGCCGCGTTGGCAGGCGGCTTTCGCCAGCCTGCTGGGCGTGGCGCTGGTGCTGGGGCTGGTCAGCCACAACGTGCTGGACGACGCCGAGCGCCAGGCCCGCCCCGAAGTGGCGTTCAGCGATGTGCCCCTGCGCGACGGAGTCGCCGGGGCCGCTGCGGCAAAGCGGGCCATGCGCGCGCCGGCGGCGCCGGCTCCGCTGTCCAGCGAGATGTCGGAGCCCCCGGCCTTGCTGGCCAGCTACGCATCGTCCGGGGAGGCGCCGCAACTGATGGCCGAGGCCGCGCCGCCGGCTCCGGCTGCCCTGGCCGACCGACCGCCGGCCCAGGCCGCGCAGCAGGCGAAGGTCCAGGCGGCGCTGGCCGGCGACTTCGTCGCCCAGGCCAGGGGCAAGGCGGTTGCGGTGAAGCCGGAGGTGCTCGACGAGGCGCTCGGGGCGGTCCTTGCCCTGCGTGAGCAGGGCAAGACGGAGCAGGCCGCGACCCAGTTGGCCGAGCTGCAGAAACGTTTCCCCGGAGAGAACCTGGTGGAACGACTGGAACGCCTCGCGACGATAGCCGCGAGCGCCAGGAAACGGCCGTGACGACCATGGCCCGCGACGCGGCGGCGGCGTCGCGGGCTGACATCAAGCGGTTATCCGCGCATGACAGGTTAGACATGGGGCGAACAACAGAGAGAGTGCCAGGATGACGATAGTGACCCCTTGCCTTGGTTGCAGTCTGCCGTCAGCATTGCCGCAATTGGCCATACCTGCGTGACTATGAAACGTCTTTGCCGAATTTGCGTCGTTGTTCTTTTCGGTTGCTTCCTGGCGGCCTGCGATGACGGCTCCAAGGCACCGGAAAAGAAAGCCCCGGAAGCACCGCCGCAGGAGCAGCGCGCCCCTGCCAAGCCAGTGAAGCCTGCACGAGCGGAGCCAGCGCCTGCCGTGCCTGCCGCGCCGAAAACAGCTTCGAAGAAGGTCGCGCCAGCCGCGGAGCAGGTTGCCGAACCCAAGCCGCCGGCCAAGCCGAAGCCTGCGGCTGCGCCGCCGAAGCCGGCCAGCAGGCCGGTCGCCAAGGACAAGCCGGCGCCGGCGAAGCGCGCTTCCACCGCTCGTCTCGACCCCGAGGTACGCAAGCCGCTGCCGAGCGCCAAGCTGGACCTGCGCCTGCCGAAGGAACTGGTGCAGAAGATGGCGCCGCCCGGCACGGAAGAGACCCATAAGCCCAAGCCGCTGTTGCCGCCGATGTTCGAGGAAAAGGACGACAGCGACTTCCGCCTCAACGGCCAGTTGCTCTATCGCGACCGCGAACTGGGCGTGTCGCGGCCCCTGGAAGGGGCCGAGTTGCAGTTCGAGTTCCGCCAGTAGGCCGCCACGGTGCTCAGAAGCGGTAGCGCTGCTCCTGCAACGCCTGGTACAGCTCCGCGTCCAGCGGCTGGTAGCCGGCGCTGCCGGGCAACCTGACGAAGAGTTTGTCGCTGACCCGCGCGGGATCGTAGGCGTCGCGCTTGAGGTCGGTCTTCTTGTACTTGAAGGTGCCGGTGGTCTCGACTTCGCGCAGCAGGCGCAGGAACACCGGTGTGGCATAGGCCGGCAACTCGCGGTCGAGGTGCGCGGCGAGAGCGTCGCGGTCCAGTTCGACGCCATCGGCCAGGCGCAGCGCGGCCATCCCGCAGCGGCCGTTGGTGCCGGGAATCTCCACGCCGTAGACCACCGCATCCTCGACCCCGTCGAAGGCGCCGAGGGCGTTTTCCACCTCGGTGGTGGAAACGTTCTCGCCCTTCCAGCGGAAGGTGTCGCCGAGACGGTCGACGAACTGGGTGTGCTTGAAACCGATGTCGCGCATCAGGTCGCCGGTGTTGAACCAGGCGTCGCCCTTCTTGAACACGTCGCGGAGGATCACCGCTTCGCTCTTGGCCGGATCGGTGTAGCCGTCGAACGGCCACTTCGCACTGATCTCGCTGATCAGCAGGCCGACCTCGCCCTTGCCGACCTTCTCCATGAAGCCCTTGGCGTCGCGCACCGGATGGTCGTTCTCCAGGTCGTAGCGGACGATGGCGTAGGTGGCTGGGGAGAAGCCCACCGTATTGTCGAAATTGAATACATTGGTGAAGCCGATGTTGCCTTCGCTGGAAGCGTAGAACTCGGTGATCCGCTGGATCTCGAAGCGTTGCTTGAACTCGGCCCAGATCGACGGGCGCAGGCCGTTGCCGATCATGCAGGTCAGGCTATTGCCGCGTTCCTCGGCGCACGGTGGCTGGTTCAGCAGGTAGCGGCAGAGCTCGCCGATGTAGCCGAAGCAGGTCGCCCGGTAGTGTTGCACGTCCTTCCAGAAACCGCTGGCGGAGAACTTGCGGCGCAGGGCCATGGCCGCGCCGCCGGCGAGCGCCGCGCTCCAGCAGACGGTCACGGCGTTGTTGTGGTAGCAGGGCAGGGTTAGGTAGAGCACGTCGTCGCGGCCCAGGCCCAGACCGGAATGGCCGAAGCCGCCGTAGGCCTTGATCCACTTGCCGTGGCTCATGATCGAGGCTTTCGGCAGGCCGGTGGTGCCGGAGGTGTAGATGTAGAAGCAGGAGTCCTTGAGCCGCACCCTGCCGGTGTCCTCGAGGTTCTCCGAGGTCTGTCCCTGGGCCAGGCGCATCAGGTTGCGCCAGCCCATCGGCGGCGAGCCGGGATCGCCGAGGGTGTCGCCGTCGTCGACCCAGTAGCAATGGCCGGCGTTGCCGAGCACCTCCTGGCGGACTTCCTCGAACACCTCGCGCAACTCTTCGCCGACCACGAAGTGGCCGGGCTTCACCAGGTTCAGGCTGTGCACCAGGACCTTGCCGCGCTGGGTGGTGTTGACCAGTGCGCCGATGGCGCCGAGCTTGGCCAGGGCGGCGAGGATCGCCAGCAGCTCGACGCGGTTTTCCAGCATCACCGCGACCACGCTGCCGTGGCCTACGCCCTCGGCCTTGAAGGCGCGCGCCAGGCGATTGGCCCAGCCGTTGAACAGGGCGTAGCTGATCCGCCGCTGGCCGTCGAGCACCGCCGGGTTGTCCGGGTACAGGCGTGCCGCGCGCTCCAGCGCCCAGCCCAGGGACAGGCTCTTCTCGCGGTTACGGATCGCGGTGTAGTACAGGCCGCGCAGCATGCGCGGCACGCGGCCGAAGGTGGCAGGCAGGCGGGCAACGAAACGGTTGAAAGTGATCAGGTCGGCGTGGGTCATGGCTCTCGCGCTTGTCGTTGTTGTGCGGGGCGTAGGACGCTCCCGCGACTCTAGACCGCAGCCGCCGCCTCGGCTATGACCGTTGCGCGGTCGCCCCGGGGCACTTCGGCAAATAGCCCGGAAGCCCGCCGCAGAGCGCCGCGCGCCTTTCGTCGGAGACCTCAGTCGAGGAACAGGTCGGGCACCAGCGCGCCACCCTCCGGGTCGTAGCGGTACTGCTCGAAATCGCTCTGGCCGCGCTCGCGCAGCAATTCCTCGTCGACCAGCAGGCGCCCGCTGAGGCTGCGCCCCTCGCTGGTGAGAATGGCGTGCGCGGCGTCGGCCATGATCGCCGGGGTGCGCGCGCGGCGGAAGGCGTCACGGCTGCCCAGCTCGAACTCGATGGCGGCGGTGGCGATCATGGTCTTCGGCCACAGCGCGTTGACGCTGATGGCGTATTTCCCGAACTCCTCGTGCATCCCCAGGGTAAGCATGCTCATGCCGTACTTGGTGACCGTGTAGGGGCCGTGCTGGGCGAACCACCTGCCGGCCAGGTTGATCGGCGGCGACAGGCTGAGGATGTGGCCGTTGGCGCTCCTGCGCAGGTAGGGCAGGGCGGCCTGGCTGCAGACCAGCACCGCGCGGGTGTTGATCTGGTACATCAGGTCGAAGCGCTTGGGCTCCAGCTTCTCCACCCCGACCAGGCGGATCGCCCCGGCGTTGTTGACCAGCGCGTCGATCCCGCCGAAGCGTTCGGCGGCGCGGGCCATGGCCGCCGCCACGGCCTGCTCGTCGCGCACGTCGAGTTGCAGCGGCAGGGCCTGGCCGCCGGCGGCCTCGACCTCGGCGGCGACGCTGAAGATGGTGCCTTCCAGCTTCGGATGCGGCTCGGCGCTCTTCGCCGCGATCACCAGGTTGGCGCCATCGCGCGCGGCGCGCAGGGCTATCTCCCGGCCGATGCCGCGGCTGGCGCCGGTGATGAACAGGGTCTTGCCGTGCAGTGACATGGGCGTCTCCGTTTTCTTGTCGTTGTCGTTGCGGATGAGCGGCGGGTTGTCTCAGGCGTCGGCTTCCACCTCGACCAGCACCTGCCGGTTGCGCACCTGCTCGCCACGGCCGACCTGGACGCGGCGGACCACGCCGTCGACTCCGGCCTTCAGCGGGTGTTCCATCTTCATTGCCTCCAGCACCAGCAGCAGTTGGCCCTTGCCGACCCGCTCGCCCTCGCCGACCAGCACCTCGACGATGGCGCCGTCCATCGGCGCCTTGAGCGTGCCGGAACTGGCGCCGGCCTGGGCGCTGGCGCCGGCGTGGGTGACGTCGAGCAGTTCGAGGTTGCCGCCGTGGCCGTATAGCCAGAGGCGCCCGCCGTCCAGGTGGTAGGCGTGGCGGCGGCGAATGCCGTCGAGTTCGGCGCTGGCCCAGCGTCCGTCGCAGTCGAGCAGGCGCACGGCGATCTCGCGTCGCTCCAGGCGCGCCAGCAGTCGCGGCCGGCGACCGCTTTCGAGGACGTCCAGGCCGATCTCCAGGCGCTGTTCGGCGTGCTTCAGGACGATCTTCCACGGTGCCCCGGCGGCGCTGCGCCAGCCGGCCAGGCCGGGCTGGTGCGCACTGGCCTCGGCGCCGGCCTGGTAGAGCAGGGCGGCGGCCAGGGCCAGTTCCTCGGCGCCCGGCTGGCGCGGTTGCAGGCTGGGGTCTTCGGCGAAGCGTTCGCCGATGAAGGCGGTGGTCGCCTCGCCGGCGGCGAAGTCCGGATGCGCCAGGAGGTTGGCGAGGAACCGCTGGTTGCCGTCGACCCCCAGCAGCACGCAGCGCTCCAGCGCGCGGATCAGCTTGCGCCGGGCTTCGTCGCGGGTCGCCCCGTAGGCGATCAGCTTGGCCAGCATCGGGTCGTAGAAGGGCGTCACCGCCTGCCCCTCGACCAGGCCATGGTCGATGCGTACGCCGGGCAGCAGTTCCGGGTCCCAGCGCAGCACCGTGCCGGTCTGCGGCAGGAAGCCGCGACCGGCGTCCTCGGCGTAGAGGCGGACCTCGATGGCATGCCCGCGCAGTTCCACCTGTTCCTGCCGCAGCGGCAGCGGATGGCCCTCGGCGACGCGGATCTGCCAGGCCACCAGGTCCTGGCCGGTGACCAGTTCGGTGACCGGGTGTTCGACCTGCAGGCGGGTATTCATCTCCAGGAAGTAGAAGCGGCCATCCTCGCCGAGAAGAAACTCGACGGTGCCGGCGCCCACGTAGTTGACCGAAGCCGCGGCCTTCACCGCCGCCTCGCCCATGGCGCGACGCAGGTCGGCATCGAGCACCGGGCAGGGAGCTTCCTCGATGACCTTCTGGTGGCGGCGCTGCACCGAGCAGTCGCGTTCGCCGAGGTAGAGCAGGTTGCCGTGGCGGTCGCCGAACACCTGGATCTCCACATGGCGCGGGCGCAGCACGGCCTTCTCCAGGATCAGTTCGGCGCTGCCGAAGGCGCCCAGCGCTTCCGAGCGTGCGGTGCGCAACTGGTCCAGCAGTTGGTCGGGTTCCTCCACCAGGCGCATGCCGCGGCCGCCGCCGCCGGCGCTGGCCTTGATCATCAGTGGGTAGCCGATGCGTTCGGCCTCGCGCCGCAGGGTCGCGTCGTCCTGTTCGGCGCCTTCGTAGCCGGGGATGCACGGCACCCCGGCGGCGAGCATGGCGATCTTCGACAGGCGCTTGCTGCCCATCAGGTGGATGGCTTCCGCATCCGGGCCGATGAAGACGATCCCGGCGGCTTCGCAGGCACGGGCGAATTCGGCGTTCTCGGAGAGGAAGCCGTAGCCGGGGTGGATCGCCTCGGCGCCGCTGCGACGGGCGGCGTCGAGGATCGCCTCGATATTCAGGTAGGACTGCGCCACCGCTGCCGGGCCGATGCACACGGCCTCGTCGGCCAGTTGCACATGGCGGGCCTCGGCGTCCGCCTCGCTGTACACGGCAACGCTGCGGTAGCCCAGTTCATGGGCGGTGCGCAGCACCCGGCAGGCGATTTCACCGCGGTTGGCGACGAGGATCTTGTTGAAGCTGGGCATGTCGTTCGGCTCCTGGAGGCTGTTGCCCTGTTTCGCGGTCGTGGCTCACTGGGCCCAGACCGGCTTGCGTTTCTGTACGAAGGCCAGGGTGCCTTCACTGCCTTCGGCGCCGCCCACCGCTTCGGCGAACTGTCGCGCCGCATCGTCCAGCAGGGCGCCGAGTTCGCCGCTTTCGCTGGCCAGCAGCAGGGCCTTGGTGGCGGCGTTGGCGTTCGGCGCGCAGCGGCGCAGTTGCTCGAGGGTTTCCTCCAGGCGCTGTTCGAGGGCATCGGCGTCGGCCTCGCAGAAATGCACCAGGCCCAGGCGCAGCGCCTCGCGGCCGTCGAAGCGGGCGGCGGTGAGGGCCAGGCGGCGGGCCTGGGTCAGGCCGATGCGGCGGACCACGAAAGGCGCGATCTGCGCCGGGAGAATGCCGAGGCTGGTTTCCGGCAGGCCGAACTGCGCATCGGCGGCGGCGATCGCTACGTCCGACACGCAGGCCAGGCCGAAACCGCCGCCGAGCACCGCGCCTTCCACCAGCGCCACCAGCAGTTGCGGGGCGGCCTGGGCTTCCTCCAGCAGGCTGCCGAAGGCGCGGTTCAGCGTGCGGTAGGCTTCCGCCCCGGCGGCGCGGGCACCGGCCATGTCCTTGATGTCGCCGCCGGCGCAGAAGTGCCCGCCGGCGCCGCGCAGCACCAGCGCCCGCACGCTACGGTCGTCGCGCACGGCGGCGAGCACCGCGCGCAGTTCGCCGACCATCGCCAGGCTCATGGCGTTGCGGCTTTGCGGGCGGTTCAGGGTGATCCGCAGGACGCCCTCGATGGGTTCCAGCAGCAGGGTCTCGCAATGCGGCAGGCTCATGCCGGTTTCCTCCTGGAACGTCAGCCTTTCTTCTTGCCCGGCAGGATGCCCATCAGCTTGCAGATGATGCCGAGCATGATCTCGTCGGCACCGCCGCCGATGGATACCAGGCGGGTGTCGCGGTAGGCGCGGGAGACCGGGTTGTCCCACATGAAGCCCATGCCGCCCCAGTACTGCAGGCAGGCGTCGCTGACCTCGCGGCCGAGGCGGCCGGCCTTGAGCTTGGCCATGGAAGCCAGGCGCGTCACGTCCCTGCCTTTCACGTACAGCTCGGTGGCCTGGTAGACCAGGGCGCGCAGCGCCTCGACCTCGGTCATCATCTCGGCCATGCGGAAGTGGATGACCTGGTTGTCGATCAGCGGCTGGCCGAAGGTCCTGCGCTCCTTGCAATACTCGATGGTGACGTCGATGCAGTGCTCCAGGCCCTTGATCATGTTGGCCGCGCCGAACAGCCGTTCTTCCTGGAACTGCAGCATCTGCATCATGAAGCCGGCGCCCTCCGCGCCGATGCGGTTGCGCTGCGGTACGCGGACGTTATCGAAGAACACCTGGGCGGTCTCCGAACTGCGCATGCCGAGCTTGTCCAGGTGCGGACTGAGGGTAATGCCCGGGGTCTTCATCGGGACCACGATCAGCGACTTGTTGACGTGCGGCTTGTCGTCGGAGGTATTGGCGAGCAGGCACATGAAGTCGGCCGACGGCGAGTTGGTGATCCACATCTTGCTGCCGTTGATCACATAGTCGTCGCCGTCCTTGCGCGCGGTGGTCTTCAGGCCGGCGACGTCGGAGCCGGCGCCGACCTCGGAGACGCCGATGCAGCCGACCATCTCGCCGGCGATGGCCGGGCGGAGGAACTCCTCGCGCAACTCGTCGGAACCGAAGCGGGCCAGGGCCGGGGTGCACATGTCGGTCTGCACGCCGATGGCCATCGGGATGCCGCCGCAGGTGATGCTGCCGAATTCCTCGGCGGCGACGATCGAGTAGCTGTAGTCCAGGCCCATGCCGCCGAACTTCTCCGGCTTGGAGATGCCCAGCAGGCCGAGTTCGCCGGCCTTGCGGAAGATCTCGTGGATCGGGAAGCGGCCGTCCTTTTCCCACTGGTCGACGTTGGGGTTGATTTCCCGCTCGACGAAGCTGCGAACGGTGCGGCGGAGTTCCTCGTGTTCCTGGGTGAAGATCATGGGTTGTCTTTCCTCCTGGGCATCATTGTTTTCCGGCAGGATCCGCTTGCTCTTTCCCAACCCTCTTCCTTCAGGGAGAGCGGGGAGAGGGGCTGTCGCCGGCTCGCCTGTTGCAGTCAGAACCTCGCGACCCCGAAGCTGTTGCCCTTCAGCGGCCGCGCCTCGGCTTCCGCGCAGATATCCAGCAGGTAGCCGAGCAGCCTGCGGCTGTCGCGCGGGTCGACCAGGCCGTCGTCCCACAGGCTGGCGGTGCCGTAAAGCGCGGTGGACTGGCTGTCGAGCTTCTGCGCGGTGACGGTTTCCAGCATGTCGAGCATCTTCGGGTCGGCTTCCTTGCCTTCCTTGGCGTGTTTCTCCTCGGTGACGATGCGCAGCACCTTGCCGGCCTGGGCGCCGCCCATCACCGCGGTGCGACTGTTCGGCCAGGCGAAGATGAAGCGCGGGTCGAGGCCGCGTCCGCACATCGCGTAGTTGCCGGCGCCGTAGGAGCCGCCGACCACCAGGGTCAGCTTGGGCACGCGGGCGTTGGCCACCGCCTGGATCATCTTCGAGCCGTGCTTGATCACGCCCTGGCGCTCCGACTCGGTGCCGACCATGAAGCCGGTGGTGTTGTGCAGGAACAGCAGCGGCGTGTTGCTCTGTTCGCAGAGTTGGATGAACTGCGCCGCCTTGGCCGCGCCCTGCGGGGTGATCGGTCCGTTGTTGCCGATCAGGCCGCAGGCGTGGCCCTCGATGCGCAGGTGGCCGCAGACGGTCTGGCCGTCGAACTCGTTCTTGAAGTCGAGGAACTCGGAGCCGTCGGCGATGCGCGCGACGATCTCGCGGACGTCGTAGGGCTTCTTCGGGTCGGCCGGAACCACCCCGAGCAGCTCCTCCACCGGGTACAGCGGTTCGCGCCAGGAACGCGCCGGGCGCGCCGGCAGTTGTGCGTTCCACGGCAACATGCCGACGATCTCGCGGGCCAGGCGCACGCCGTCGGCGTCGTTTTCCGCCAGGTATTCCGCGGTGCCGGCGACCTGCGCGTGCAGTTCGGCTCCGCCGAGTTCCTCGTCGCTGGCGATCTCGCCGGTGGCGGCCTTGAGCAACGGCGGCCCGGCGAGGAACATCTTGGCCTTGCCGCGCACCACCACCACGTAGTCCGACAGCCCCGGCTGGTAGGCACCGCCGGCGGTGCTGGAACCATGCACCACGGTGACCTGGGGAATGCCCATGGCGGAGATCCGCGCCTGGTTGGCGAAGCCGCGCGCACCTTCGACGAAGATCTCCGCCGCGTAGTTGAGGTTGGCGCCACCGCTTTCGGTGAGGGTCACCACCGGCAGCTTGTTCTCCATGGCGATCTGCTGCAGGCGCAGGGTCTTCTTCAGCCCGGTCGGGGAGATGGTGCCGCCCTTGATCGCGCTGTTGCTGGCACTGACCAGGCAGCGCACCCCGGCGATGTAGCCGATCCCGGCGATGATCCCGCCGCCGGCCTGGGTGCCGTCCTTGTCGTCGTGCAGCTTGTAGCCGGCCAGCGAGGACAGTTCGAGGAACGGCGCGCCCGGGTCGAGCAGCAGCGCCAGGCGTTCGCGCGGCAGCAGCTGGCCGCGTTTCTCGAACTTCGGCCTGGCCTCGGCGGCCTTGTCCAGGACCTTCTGCTCCAACTCGCGGAAGCCGGCCACGGCGGCGAGCATGGCCTCGCGGTTGCGGGCGAAGTCCTCGCCGTTGACGTCGAGTTCCGACTGGATCGCGGGCATGTCAGTCCTCCTGGTCCTTCAGTACGTCGGGCAGGTAGGCGCGGTGGAAGCCGTTGTACGCGCGGCTCTGTCCCGGCTTGCCCTTGAATAGCGGGAAGGCGCGGCTGCCCTGGCTGGCGGCGCCGTCGATGCGGATCGTGTTGCCGCTGACGAAGGCGGCGCCGGGGGAGAGGAGGAAGACGATGGCGGCGGCGACTTCCGACTCGCTGCCGATGCGCTTGAGCGGCACGTGCTCGCGCAGGGTCGGGATCACCGCCTTGAACGCGCCTTCGTAGGTATCCATGCCGCTGGACGCGATCCAGCCCGGCGCCACCGCGTTGACCCGCACGCCGGCATGGCCCCACTCGACGGCGGCGGTCCTGGTGAAATTCTCCATGCCGGAGCGTGCGGCGCCGGAGTGACCCATGCCGGGCATGCCGCCCCACATGTCGGCGAGCATGTTGACGATGCTGCCGCCGGTCTTGCTCATCGACTGGTTGAACACTTCGCGGGCGACCAGGAAGCCGCCGACCAGGTTGGTGCGGAGCACGGTCTCGAAGCCCTTCTGGCTGATCGAGGCGAGGGGCGAGGGATACTGGCCGCCGGCGTTGTTGACGAGGTGATGGATGGTCCCGCGTTCGGCCAGGATATTCGCCACCAGCGTCTTCACCGCTTCCTCCTCGCGGATGTCGCAGGCGTGCCAGCTGACGCTGCCGCCGTCCTCGACGATCTCGCCGGCGGTCTTCTCCAGCTTTTCCGCCTTGCGTCCGACCAGCACCACGTGGGCGCCGAGGGCCGCCAGCTCGTGGGCGGTGCAGCGGCCGATGCCGCTGCCGCCGCCGGTGACGATGATGGTCTGGCCGTCGAACAGGCCAGGTCGGAAGATCGAGTCGTAGCTCATTGTTCTGGTGACTCCGATGAATCCCGTAGAGGGGCAGCGGAACGCCGCATTCGCCGTTCCTGGTTGTGGTTATCTGCCTTGCGTTTCCAGCGCGTCGGCGAGCGCCTGCGGCACCGCCACCGGGAACTCCAGCAACTGCTGGGCAAAGGCCTTGCCCTGCGGGTCGATGCGCAGGCTGGCGACGCCGCCGCCGCCGAGGGCGTTCTCCAGCAGGAAGTTCAGGCTGTGGCTGCCCGGCAGGTACCAGCGGCCGACCCGGCCGGTCTGCGGGTCGAGCACATGCTGCATCCAGTCCACCACCGCGCCTTCCTCCAGCGCCTCGGCGATCCACGGCAGGTACTCCGGGCGCCGCGCCATGACCCCGATGTTGCTGTGGTTGCCTTTGTCGCCGGAGCGCGCCACCGCTAGCTTCACCAGCGGCACGCTGGCGCTGGCGGGCTGCTCCGGGCGTGGCGGCTGGCGCGCCTCGGCCAATCGTGCCGGGTCGAAGGCTTCGAGGACCGGCAGTTCCAGCGGATGGCGCTGGCCGTCGATCTCTACGCTCAACGCGCATTGCGCCTTGTCGATCAGGAAAGAGAACAGGCGGATCACCGGATACACCGTCGGCCGGCCGCCGACGATGCCGGTCAGGCCGGGCGCCATCCCGGTGGCGGCCTGGGCGATCTCGCGGGAGAACAGCACCAGGGCTTCCTTGCGCGGATGCCGGACGGCCAGCTTGACCACCACTTCGCGGCTGTCCTGCCGTCGCCCATGGGGACCATAGGTGGCTTCGCTGCCGAGCAGTTCGACATTGACCTCGCGGTAGGGCTCCCAGCCGCGCTCGGCGAAGATTTCCTCGGTCCTGGCGATGATCGCCTGGCTGACCCGCTCGGCCTTCTTCAGCGCATCGATGCCGGCGATCAGGCAACTGGCGGTGCAGCGGAAACCGTCCGGATAGGTGGCGCTGACCTTGTACCGGTCGGTGGGCGGCAGGCCGCGCGCGCCTTCCACCGCGACCCGGTCGGGTCCGACCTGGCGCAGGCGCACCTCGGTGAAGTCGCAGACCACGTCGGGCAGCAGGTAGGCGCGTGGGTCGCCGATCTCGTAGAGCATCTGTTCGCCGACGCTCAGTTCGCTGACCAGGCCACCGGTGCCGGGCGCCTTGGTCACCACGAAGCGCCCGTCGGCCTCGACCTCGACGATGGGGAAACCGATGTGCTCATAGTCCGGCACCTGCTCCCAGTCGGTGAAATTGCCGCCGGTGCATTGCGCGCCGCATTCGACGATGTGCCCGGCGAGGGCTGCCTGGGCCAGTCGGTCGTAGTCGTCCCAGGCCCAGCCGAACTCGTGCACCAGGGCGGCGCTGACCACCGCGCTGTCGACCACCCGGCCGGTGATCACGATATCCGCGCCCAGGCGCAGGGCCTCGACGATGCCCGGCGCGCCGAGGTAGGCGTTGAGCGAGACGCACATCGGCGGGAAAGGCGCGTCGCTGAACATCTCGCGGATGCCGGCCTTGGCCAGTTCGGCCTGGCGCGCTTGCAGGTTGTCGCCATGGAGCACGGCGATCTTCAGCTGCACCCCGGCCTTCTCGCAGGCCGCGGCGAGGGCGGCGGCACAGGCCTGCGGATTGATCCCGCCAGCGTTGCTGATGACGCGGATCTTCTTCTCGGCGATCTCGCCCAGCAGTGGTGCGAGGACCTCGACGAAGTCGGTGGCGTAGCCGGCGTCCGGCTGTTTCAGGCGGGCGCCGGCCATGATCGACATGGTGATCTCGGCCAGGTAGTCGAACACCAGGTAGTCCAGCGGCGCGCCGCGCACCAGCTGCGCGGCCGCGGTGCAGGTGTCGCCCCAGAAGGCCGAGGCGCAGCCGATGCGTACGGTCTTTTGCATTGTTCTTGACCCGTGACGGCGGAAGTGTGGGGCGACATTACCAAGCAAGCGCTTGGTTGAGAAGAGGGCGGAAACAAATCCGTTCTCGGCTGTTACCCAAGCGCTTGCTCGGTCGTCTTCGCAGGCATACATTTCATGAATGCCGACAAGCACTTGCGGGGCAATCCCGAGGCCGGTCGGCAAATACGGAGCGGCCGGGCGCGCGGATGAGCGGCACCGAGCCGCCGACGATCCGGAAAAGGGGTACTCAGCGTTGGACGATCAGAAAGCCCGGGAAGTGATGCTGGAGCTGGTGGCTACCGGACAGCTCACCGATCCGGAAAGCGCCCGCGGCAAGCTGCTGCAGACCGCCGCCCACCTGTTCCGCAGCAAAGGCTACGAACGCACCACGGTGCGCGACCTGGCCAGCGCGGTGGGCATCCAGTCGGGCAGCATCTTCCATCACTTCAAGAGCAAGGACGAGATCCTGCGCTCGGTGATGGAAGAGACCATCCTCTACAACACCGCCCTGATGCGCGCCGCCCTGGCCGACGCCGAGGACCTGCGCGAGCGGGTGCTGGGACTGATCCGCTGCGAGCTGCAATCGATCATGGGCGGTACCGGCGAGGCGATGGCGGTGCTGGTCTACGAGTGGCGCTCGCTGTCCGCCGAAGGCCAGGCGTACATCCTCGGCCTGCGCGACATCTACGAGCAGATGTGGCTCGACGTGCTGGGGGAGGCGCGGCTGGCCGGCTACTGCCAGGGCGATCCGTTCATCCTGCGGCGCTTCCTCACCGGCGCGCTGTCCTGGACCACCACCTGGTTCCGTCCGGAAGGACCGATGAGTCTCGATCAGCTCGCCGAGGAGGCCCTGGCGCTGGTGATCAAGGACGCCTGATCACTCGGAGATCAGGCGGAACGGGTAGCTCAGCAGGAGGAAGTGCAGGGTGTTGATCGAGGCGTGCAGCAGCACCGCCAGGGACAGCCGCCCGCTGAAGTGCAGGACCATGCCGTAGCCCAGCCCGGCGATCCCGGCCAGCAGCGCGTACACCGGGTTCACCAGCAGGTGCAGCGCGGCGTAGGCGAGGGTCGCGACGATGATTCCCGGCCAGGCGCCGAACCAGCGGATCAACTGGCTTTGCAGCAGGCCGCGGAAGAACGCCTCCTCGGCCAGCGAGACCACCCCGACGTTCAGTACCAGCCACCACCAGAAGGCATCCGGCCACTTCGGCTGCCAGCTCGCGGCATTGGTCATGATCGACAGCAGCGGCACCACGAAGAAGGTCAGGCAGAAGGCCAGCGCGGTGATATCCAGCGACACCAGCGGCTGCTTCGGCCGGCGTAGCCACCAGGCGAGCAGGGTAAGGGCGACCAGGGCCTTGTCCCAGGGCAGCCAGATCATCTGGATCGGCGGGCTGGCGCTGGCAAGGTCCCAGGGGAACAGGCGCAGGGGAATGAAGCCGGGCAGGTAGTGGATGGCGATCAGGGCGCTGGCGGCGAGGCTCACCGGCCACCAGAGCAGGGTCGGCAGCCAGCGCTCGGCGTAGGTCACCCAGATGATGTAGAGCAGGACGATGACCGCCGTCAGCAGCGCGATGTGCCCGGTGAAGAAGCCCCCGAGCAGGAACAGAATGGGTAGAAGCGGTATCAGACGCCCGAGCATGCAGCCTCCCGTTTAAAGGAGGGATTCTAAAGGCATTTCGACCCGCGGATGGGAAAAGCGCAAGGAACGAACCTTCTGCCAGAGGGAAACACACGGGGAACGAACCCCAGGTTGCGCAGGAAAAACCACGCGCGGCCCGCATGACTCCGCCCCGCGAGCCTTCGCCTCGCCGGTTTTTCGCCCGCCGGGGTTTTCCTACGAGACCTAGTGACCCGCCGGCAGGCCAATAGGTTCAGCGGTCCTTCGCCTCCTGCGCGTCCAGCTCGGCGTTGCGTTCATGGATGCGTTTGAGCTGTTCCTCGCTCAACGGCAGCTTCTTCGCCGAGTCGCGTAGCAGCAGGAGTCCGCCGACGATGGAGCCCAGGGCGAGGACGATGATCAACCAGGCGTACCAGGGCATGTTGTTCTCCCTCATCGATATGAATGTTCACCATACGCCGGGTTTGCCTTTCTGTCAGACAACGCTCCGGCGCGAGGCCCTGTGGTTGAGACTCCCGGCGGCGCTCGGAAGTTGCGGGCGGAGAAAACGCTGAGCCTGGCCGGCGTGATGCCTGTCACATGTTGGCAATCTGACATTGCTTAACTGGCGGGTATCCCTTCATTGCCCGTCCGGGCCTGCCAGCGAGAGGTTGCCGATGTCTCCGAGCGCGTTGTCCCGTCTGTTGCGCCCGGTGGAACCCCTGACTCCGGCGATGAGCATCAGCGACGTCGCCGACCGCCTGCTGATGCCGGAGCACCGTGCCTTCCTCTCGCTGCCGGTGGTCGACGACGAGCGCCGGGTCCTCGGCCTGGTCAGCCGCTACACCCTCCAGGACATCTTCATGCAGCGTTTCGGCCGCGACCTCTGGGGCCGCCATCCGGTGCGCGACGTCATGAACCGGGCGCCCCTCAGCGTCTCCCTCGGCGCCAGCCTGGAAGAGGCGGCGCAGCAGGTCACCGGTCGCCTGCAGTATCCGATCACCGAGGACTTCGCCCTGGTCGACGAAGAGGGCCGCTACCGTGGCCTGGGCACCGTGCTCGACCTGCTGAAGGCCATGGAGGCGCGCATCGCCCAGCGCAACCGGGTGCTGCGCAAAGCGCTGGTGGACCTCAAGGAGTCCCAGGCGCAACTGGTGCAGTCGGAAAAGATGGCTTCGCTCGGGCAGATGGTGGCCGGGGTCGCACACGAGCTGAACACGCCGCTCGGCTACGTCGGCAACAACCTGGCGCTGCTGGAGGAGCTGAGCGATCCCTTGTTGCGCCTGGCCGATGCCCAGGCGGCGCTGGTCGACTGCCTGGGCGACCCGCAGTGCGACGAAGCGCGCCTGGCGCAGGCGCTGCAGGCGGCCGACGCGGTGCGCCGCGAAGCCGCCGTCGAACAGTTGCGCGAGGACCTGCGGCAATTGTTCGTCGATACCCGCTACGGCCTCGGCCAGATCGGCGAGCTGGTTTCCGGGCTCAAGGACTTCGCCCGCCTGGACCGCGCCTTCAGCGAGGAGGTCGACCTCAACGACTGCGTGCGCAACGCCGTGCTGATCGCCCGCACCGCCACCAAGGACAAGGCCGAGATCAGCAGCCAGCTCGGCGAGCTGCCGCTTATCGCCTGCGCGCCGTCGCAGATCAACCAGGTGCTGCTGAACCTGCTGACCAACGCCGCGCAGGCCATGGAGCGTTTCGGCCGCATCCTGCTGAAGAGCTGGGCCGACGAGCGCCAGGTGTTCCTCTCCGTGCAGGACAACGGCAAGGGCATGCCCGCCGAGGTCCTCGGCCGGATCTTCGACCCGTTCTTCACCACCAAGCCGGTGGGGCAGGGCACCGGGCTCGGCCTGTCGATCAGCTACAAGATCATCCAGCAACATGGCGGGACCATCCGCGTGGCCTCCGAACCGGGCCGCGGAACCCGCTTCCTCATCAGCCTGCCGCGAGAGCAGGCCCGCGAACTGAAACGGAGCGCCTGACATGAGCCCATCTCCCGTCCGCATTCTCTTCGTCGATGACGAGGAGCGCATCCTGCGCAGCCTGGCCATGCAGTTCCGCCGCCATTACGAGGTGCTCACCGAGAGCGACCCGCGGCGCGCCCTGGAGCGCCTGAAGACGGAACGGATACAGGTGCTGGTCAGCGACCAGCGCATGCCGCAGATGAGCGGCGCCGAACTGCTGGCGCAGGCTCGCGAGCGCTATCCGGAGACCCTGCGGATTCTCCTCACCGGCTATTCCGACCTCGATGCCGCCGTCGACGCGCTCAACGACGGTGGCATCTTCCGCTACCTGACCAAGCCCTGGAATCCCCAGGAAATGGCCTTCACCCTGCGCCAGGCGGCGGAGATCGCCAGCCGCCAGGGCCTGCCGGCGCCGCCCGCGGCCACGCTGGCGGCGCCGCTGAGCGTGCTGCTGCTCGACGACGACCCGGAAACCCTGGACTGCGTCGGGGCCTTCTGCCATGCCGGCGGGCATCGCCTGCTGCGTGCGCGCAACCTGGCCGAGGCGCTGGTGTGGCTGAACACCGAACCGGTGGAGGTGCTGGTCAGCGACCTGAAGCTGGCCGGGGAGCATACCGCGCCGCTGCTGAAATCCCTGGCCCAGGCCCATCCGCGCCTGCTCAGCCTGGTGGTCACGCCGTTCCGCGACACCCAGGCCCTGCTCGAACTGATCAACCAGGCGCAGATATTCCGCTACCTGCCCAAGCCGATCCGCAGGGGATTGTTCGAGAAAGGCCTGAAGGCGGCCGCCGAGCAGGCCTTGCTGTGGCGCGGGCGAAGCCTGCCGGAGGTCGACCGGCTGGCCGAGGTGCCGCGCGACGAGCGCGAGAAGGAACGGGTCGGCAGCCTGCTCGGCATGCTCGGCCGCCTGCGCGAGCGGCTGACGGCCTGAACGCCGGCCTAGCCGGCGTCGCAACCGGCGGCCTTGGCCTGGCGGCTTTCCACCAGGCGTGCGCGGAGGACGTCGTAGCTCCAGTTGAAGGCCATGGTGTAGGGCAGGAAGAACAGGATCAGGCCCATGTCGAGGAGGAACGCCTCGACCAGTCCGATCGACAGCCACCAGGCGGCCAGCGGTACCAGCACCACGATCAGGCCCAGCTCGAAGAGCATCGCATGCAGCACCCGGACCTGCAGGGTGCGCTGGAAGCCCATGCGCCGCTGGGCGCGGTCGAAGAGGCTGTTGAAGAGCATGTTCCAGAGCATCGCCACGGTGGAGAACATCAGCGTCAGCGCACCCATGTGCGCCAGGGGCTTGTTCATCACCAGCGACAGCACCGGCGCGGTGAGGAGGACGGCCAGGCCCTCGAAGGCCAGGGCGTGGAAGATCCGCTCCTTGAGAGTCTTGTCGAGGGCGGTGTGGGTGTGGGTCATGGCGAACGCTCCCGGTTCGTCGTTGAAGTCGGGCTGTATTGTCATCGGTCTTTGGGATAGGGTTAAGTTGGATACCATCGGAAAAACCGATATGCATTTGTCGCCCGAATCCCTCGAGGCCTTCGTCCAGGCCGTTTCCCTCGGCTCCTTCAGCGCCGCCGCGCGCAAGCTGGGCAAGAGCCAGTCGACCGTCAGCGAGGCCATTGCCCGGCTGGAGATCGACCTCGGCCTGGAACTCTTCGATCGCAGTGGCCGCCAGCCGCAACTGACCGAGGCCGGACGCACCCTGCTGGGACGGGTCGAGGAGGTCCTCGGCGCATCCGACCGCCTGCGCCGGGTCGCCGCGCTGCTCGCCGGCGGCTCGGAACCACGGGTGACCCTGGCGCTATCCGACACCTACCATTCGGCGCGCTACGAGGCGCGCCTGGCCGAACTGGACGAGCGTTACCCTGAGCTGGAGTTCGAATGCCTGATCGCCGAGGACCAGGACGTGATCGCCCAGGTCAGCCGCGGCCGCGCCACCCTCGGCCTGCTCGCCGCGCAGCCGCACTACCCGCCGGAGCTGGGCGTGGCGGCGGTCGCCGAGCGTGCCGAGTTCGGCCTGTTCGCCGCCGTCGACCATCCGCTGGCGGGCCTGGAGCGGGTCAGCGAGCGTGACCTTTCCGAATGGCGTCTGCTGCGCCTGAACACCTATAGCGAGACCGGCGCGGCGATCAACGACGGCCTGCCGTCCAGCGGCGGGCGCTGCTGGTCGGCGCCCAACTACCTGTTGCTGCTGGAAATGGCCACCCACGGCTTCGGTTGGGCCGAGCTGCCGCGCTGGCTGGTCAGCGGCTACGCCAACGGACGGCTGAAGGAGTTGCCGGTGTCCGGCTGGCCGCGCAGCCAGGCGGTGGACGTGGTCTGGTCGCGGCAGCGGCCGTTGGGACCGGCGGCCAACTGGTTGCTGGACCGCTTGCTGGATCGCGACCTGCCTATCTAGGGAGGGCCGGCTGAGCCCCGGTTCAGCCGGCGAAGCCGCCGGCGGCGAGGAAGGCGAGTTCCTCGGCGCTGGACGGGCGACCGAGGATCGGATTGCGATGGGGAAAGCGCCCGAAGCGGCGGATGATCTCTCGATGCTCACGAGCGTGGGCGAGGAAGGGCTGGCCGAGTCCGTGGTTCAGCGCTACCGAGCGATCCTGGTCGGCAAGGTTCTCGGCATGGGCGAACGGCAGGTAGAAGAACAGCCGCAGCGCGTCCCCGACCTGGCGGTCGAGGCCTTGTCCCAGAGCCCGCTCCGCCCAGCGCCGCGCTTGGGCGTCGCTGGCGTACATGCGCGGGGTTCCACGGAAGGCGTTGCGCGGGTACTGGTCGAGCAGCAACAGCAGGCCGAGATGGTCCTCGGCTTCATCGGCAGCCGGGCGCAGCGCGTCGGCGCAGGCAAGCTCGTAGAGGTGGGCGAAGCGCTCGCGGAAGCGCCGGTCGAAATCGGCGTTCCTGGCGAACCAGAGGGTAGGGCCGGCATCGCGCCAGAAACCGACCACTTCCGGCAGCGGGGACGCGCTGGGAGGAAGCAAAAGCGCTGCATGGGGCATCTGCGGATCCAGGAAGTAGAGTAGGGACTCCAGGCTATTGGTCCGGGTTCTTTGGATAAACGTAGGTGGCATGGATAGACTGTCCAGCCATCCCGAATAGAGAGAAGGGGCCTGCCCATGGATCGTCTGGACAGCATGCGCGTGTTCCTGCGCGTTGCCGAAACCGGCAGCTTCACCAAGGCCGCGGACCTGCTGGACATGCCGCGGGCGACGGTCTCGGCGGCGGTCCAGCAGCTCGAAGCGCAACTCGGCAGCCGGCTGCTGCATCGCACCACCCGGCAGGTCCAGCTGACCCACGACGGCAGCGTGGTGCTGGAGCGTTGCCGCCACCTGCTGGAAGACATGGAGGAGCTGGAGAGCCTGTTCCACGACGGCAGCCGCGCCAGCGGCCGGCTCAAGGTCGACGTGCCGAGCCGGGTGGCGCGACTGCTGATCGCCCCGGCGCTGCCGGAATTCTTCCGCCAGCATCCGGACATCGAACTGGAACTGGGTTCCAGCGACCGTTCGGTGGACCTGGTGCAGGAGGGCGTCGACTGCGTCCTGCGGGTCGGCCAGTTGGGCAACAGCAGCCTGGTGGCGCGACGCCTCGGCGAGATGCAACTGATCAATTGCGCCAGTCCCGCCTACCTGGAAGAGCATGGCGAGCCACGGACGCCAGCCGACCTCGACCGGCACTGGGCGGTCAACTATGCCTCGCCCAGCAGCGGCCGGGTGTTGCCCTGGGAGTATCGCGAGGATGGGCGCACCCTGACCCGCGCGTTGCGCAGCCGGGTCACGGTGAACAACGCGGAAAGCTACATCGCCTGCTGCCTGTCCGGACTGGGCCTGATCCAGATCCCTGCCTACGACGTGCGCGAGCACCTCCAACGCGGCGAGCTGCGCGAGGTGCTGCCGCAGTGGCGGGCCGAAGCGATGCCGGCGTACGCCCTGTATCCGCACCGGCGGCATCTGTCGCGGCGGGTCAGGGCATTCGTCGACTGGCTGGAGCAACTGCTCCGCGCCCGCCTCTAGTCCACGACGTTCATCTCCCCGGCGCGTTCCGGGCTACGGCAAACGGCCGGATTCTGCGACAATGCGCGCCGTTTTCGATTCGCCGCGAGAGAGCCCATGTCCGCCTGCCAGTCCCCCATCATCGTCGCCCTGGATTTCCCCACCCGTGAGGCCGCCCTGGCGCTGGCCGATCAGCTGGACCCGAAACTGTGCCGGGTGAAGGTCGGCAAGGAACTCTTCACCAGTTGTGCCGCGGGTATAGTCGAGACCTTGCGTGGCAAGGGCTTCGAGGTGTTCCTCGACCTGAAATTCCACGACATCCCGAACACCACGGCGATGGCGGTGAAGGCCGCCGCCGAGATGGGCGTGTGGATGGTCAACGTGCACTGCTCCGGCGGCCTGCGCATGATGGCCGCCTGCCGCGAGACGCTGGAGGCCTTCAGCGGGCCCAGGCCGTTGCTCATCGGCGTGACCGTGCTGACCAGCATGGAGCGCGAGGACCTGGCGGGCATCGGCCTCGACATCGAGCCCCAGGAGCAGGTGTTGCGCCTCGCCGCCCTGGCGCAGAAGGCCGGCATGGACGGCCTGGTCTGCTCGGCCCAGGAAGCGCCGGCGCTGAAGGCCGCCCATCCGGGCCTGCAACTGGTCACGCCGGGCATCCGCCCGGCCGGCAGCGCCCAGGACGACCAGCGGCGCATCCTCACCCCGCGCCAGGCCCTGGACGCCGGCTCCGATTACCTGGTGATCGGCCGGCCGATCAGCCAGGCCGCCGACCCGGCCAAGGCGCTGGCGGCGATCGTCGCCGAACTGGGCTGAGGCGGCTTCCCCCACGCCTGCCGTCGGCGACCGTCGCGCGCCGTGTCGAGCCGGACTGGCGCAGGCATCATCCGCGCCTGTCCCTCCCCAGCGTCTAGGCTTGTAGCGGGCACTCCGGCAAGTACCGGTGGCAACGGTTTCACAGTTTCGTGAGGAAAAATTGCAAGTGCCTTGCCGGCTGGCCCCAGGCCAGTAGGATCGCTGTTTTCCCCGGAAACGCGAGGTCGGGATGCTGAACACCCTGGAAGCCTGCCTGAAGGCGGTCGATGAGATTCTCCTGGGCAAGGACCGCCAGGTGCGCCTGGCCCTGGCCTGCCTGCTGGCCCGTGGGCACCTGTTGATCGAAGACCTGCCGGGGATGGGCAAGACTACCCTCAGCCATGCCCTGGCGCGGGTGCTCGGGCTCAGTTTCCAGCGCATCCAGTTCACCTCGGACCTGCTGCCGGGCGATATCCTCGGTACCTCGGTGTTCGACAAGGACAGCGGGCAATTCGTCTTCCATCCCGGGCCGATCTTCGCCGAACTGGTGCTTGCCGACGAGATCAACCGCGCCACGCCGAAAAGCCAGAGCGCCTTGCTCGAGGCGATGGAAGAAGGCCAGGTGACCATCGAGGGCGCCACCCGGCCCTTGCCGGAACCGTTCTTCGTCATCGCCACGCAGAACCCGGCCAGCCAGGGCGGCACCTTCTCCCTGCCGGAATCGCAGCTGGATCGCTTCCTGATGCGCCTGTCGCTGGGTTACCCCGGGCGCGCGGCGGAACGCTCGCTGTTGCTCGGCGAAGCCCGGCGCGATCTGCTGCCGCGCCTGGAACCCTTGCTCGACCATGCGGCGCTGGCCGCTTTCCAGGCCGAAGTGCCGAAGATCCGCGCCAGCGACGCGCTGGTGGACTACGTGCTGCGCCTGGTCGAAGCGACCCGCACGCAGCCGGCCTTCGCCCTCGGCCTGTCGCCGCGCGGTAGCCTGGCGTTGCTCGCCGCGGCGCGTGCCTGGGCGCTGCTGGCGGGACGCGACTATGTGATTCCGGAAGACGTCCAGGCGGTGTTGCCGGCGGTCGCCGGGCATCGCCTGCGCGACCAGGCGGACCCCACCGGGCACGGTGGCGGCGCGCTGGTGCAATGGCTGTTGCGCGAAGTCCCGGCGCTCTGATGCGCCTGCGCAACTGGCCGCGCTGGCAGCGCTGGCTGAACCGACGGATACCGCCGGCGAGCAGCGTCGAGCTGAACCAGCGCCGCGTATTCATCCTGCCGACCCGCCAGGGCGGCGCTTTCGGCCTGGCGCTGCTGGTGATGCTGCTGGCGGCGATCAACTACCAGAACAGCCTGGCCTACGGGTTGACCTTCCTGCTGCTGTCCCTGGGCGTGGTGACCATCCTCCATACCTATCGCAACCTTGCCGGCCTGCGCCTCACCGCGTTGGGAGCGGACCCGGTGTTCGCCGGCGAGCGCGCCGGTTTCCGGGTGCGCCTGGAAAGCCCGCGGCGGGCGCGCCAGGCTATCGCCGTCGGCTGGCCGGAGCGGCCGCTGGAATACGCCGACCTGGCAGGCGACGCGGCTGCCGAGGTGCTGCTGTTCCACCCGACCGAGCGACGCGGCTGGCTGCGGCCGGGGCGCCTGCGGGTGGAGAGTCGCTTTCCCCTCGGCCTGCTGGTGGCCTGGAGCTGGGTCGACCTGCGCCAGCAGGCGCTGGTCTACCCTCGGCCGCAGGCCGGCGAGCCGTTCCTCGCGCCGGGCGCGGAGGATGCCGAGGACCAGGGGCGCGCGCTGGCGAGCGCGGGCGTCGACGACTACCAGGGACTGCGCGCCTACCAGCCGGGCGACTCGCGGCGGCGCCTGCACTGGAAGGCGTTTTCCCGTGGCCAGGGGCTGCTGGTGAAGGACTTCGCCGCGCTCGGTGGGGAAGACTTGTGGCTGGAATTCGAGCGCCTCGGCGGGGATCTCGAAAGTCGCCTGGGCCGCTTGTGCCATGCAGTCCTGGAACTCTCCGCGCGGCAGCAGCCCTATGGCCTGGCGCTGCCCGGCACACGCCTGCAACCGGCCAGCGGCGAGGCCCAGCGCGAGGCCTGCCTGCGTGCGCTAGCGTTGTTCGGAGCGGCGCGATGAACGCGATTCCGCGGGTCGCGCTGGTCTGGCTGCTGGTGGCGCAGGTACTGGTGATCCTGCCGCACCTGGCCTACATGCCGCTGTGGATCGCGGCCATGTGGCTCGGTTGCGCGGCCTGGCGGGTGCAGGTCTTCCGCATGCGTGCCGGCTATCCGCGCGCCTGGGTCAAGCTGGCCCTGGCGCTGCTCGCCGGGGCCGGGGTCTGGTTGTCGCGCGGCAGCCTGGTGGGCCTGGACGCGGGGGCGGTGCTGCTGATCGCCGCGTTCATCCTCAAGCTGGTGGAAATGAAGACCCGCCGCGATGCGCTGGTACTGGTGTTCCTCGGTTTCTTCGCAGTGGTGGTGGGCTACCTGTTCGACGACGGTTTCCTCGCCGCGCTGTACAGCCTGCTGCCGGTGACCGCGTTGCTGGCGGCGCTGATCGGCTTGCAGCAGAGCGCTTTCGCCAGCCGGCCCTGGCCGACCCTGCGGCTGGCCGGCGGGCTGTTGCTGCAGGCGCTGCCGCTGATGCTCCTGCTGTTCCTGTTCTTCCCCCGCCTGGGGCCGCTGTGGTCGTTGCCGATGCCCGGCAACAAGGGGGTCACCGGACTCTCGGAGAGCATGGCGCCAGGGGATATCGCCGAGCTTGGGCGCTCCGCCGAACTGGCGTTCCGGGTCCGCTTCGAGGGCGCACCGCCGCCGCGCGAGCAGCTCTACTGGCGCGCCTTGACCATGGAGCGTTTCGACGGACGACGTTGGGCTCAGGCGCCGCAATGGTCGGGCGAGGATGCTATGCACTGGCAGAAGCGTGGCCCCGAGCTGCGCTACGACGTGATCATGCAGCCCAGTTCGCAGTCCTGGCTGTTCGCCCTCGACGTGGCGCAGACCGACCAGACCGACACGCGCCTGATGAGCGATTTCCACCTGCAGCGACGGCAGCCGGTCGAGCAACGTCTGTTCTACCGAGCCAGTTCCTGGCCACAGGCGCTGCGCGAGTCCAGCATCGATCCGCGCATGCGCTGGCGCAACCTGCAGTTGCCGATGCACGGCAATCCGCGCGCGCGCGCCCTGGCCGAGCAACTGCGCCAGGCCCATGCGCAACCGCAGGCACTGGTCGCGGCCCTGTTGCAGCGCTTCAACCGCGAGCCTTTCGCCTACACCCTGAAACCGCCAGCGACCGGTGCCGACGGGGTGGACGATTTCCTGTTCGACACGCGCAGCGGCTTCTGCGCGCATTACGCCGGGGCGATGGCTTTCGTCCTGCGCGCCGCGGGCATTCCTGCGCGAGTGGTGGCCGGTTACCAGGGCGGCGAGCTGAATCCGGCGGGCAACTACCTGCTGGTGCATCAGTTCGACGCCCACGCCTGGGTCGAGTATTGGCAGCCGGAGCAGGGCTGGCTGAGCGTCGACCCGACCTACCAGGTGGCGCCCGAACGGATCGAACAGGGGCTGGAGCAGGCCCTGGCCGGGGACAGCGAGTACCTCGCCGACGCGCCGCTGTCGCCGTTGCGCTACCGTGGCCTGCCCTGGCTCAACGACATGCGTCTGGCCTGGGACAGCCTGAACTACGGCTGGCAACGCTGGGTCCTGGCCTACCAGGGTGAGCAGCAGGGCGCCTTCCTGCAGCGCTGGTTCGGCGGGCTCGATCCGACCCGACTGGGCCTGTTGCTCGGTGCCGCGGCGATATTGTCGGTCGGTCTGCTCGCGCTGTTCCTGCTCAAGCCCTGGCAAGGCCGTGGCGATCTGCGCAGCCGCCAACTGCGCCGCTTCGAACGCCTGCTGGAGATGCATGGCCTGCGCCGTTCCCCCGGCGAAGGGCTACGCTCCTACGGCGAGCGCGCCGCCCGCGTCCTGCCGGCGCAGGCGCCAGCCATCGCGGCCTTCGTCGGCGCGTTCGAAGCGCAACGCTATGGACACGGCGGTGCCGATGATCCAGGGTTGCGTCTGCGCGCATTGCGCCGGGCGCTGCCCTGGCGCCTGGTGCGCACGCCCACGCGGGATGGCCGGGGAGAGGAGCAGGCATGACGGGGTTCATCGATGAACTGCTGGCTGAGGTGATCGGCCAGCAGGTGGCGTTGATGTCGGCGGTCGCCCGCCTGGAGGCGCGCACGGATGGCGAGGCACTGCACGACCTGCGCATCGCCCTGCGCCGTCTGCGCAGCCTGCTGCGGCCGATCCGCGGAGTCCCCGGCGTCGAGGAGCTGGAGCATGCCGCCGCCGAGGTCGGGCGGCTCAGCGGGCCGATCCGCGACCTGGAGGTGCTGCTGCCGGCGCTCGCCGCCGAAGGGCTGCGGGATGCGCTGGCGGTGCGCCGGCCGGTGCTGGAGTCCGGCTACGTGGCGGTTCTCGCCAGCCAGCCGCTGCACCGCCTGCAGCTTTGCCTGGACGTCTGGCCGGCCCTGTTGCGTACGGCCCAGCGGCATGCCGTGCTGGATGGCCTGCACGGCCGGGTGCGCAAGCGCCTGCGCCGGCAATGGAAGACCCTGCGCGCCGAGCTGGCGGACACCACCTACGAGCACTGGCACCCGCTACGGCTGCGGATCAAGCGCGTGCGCTACGGGCTGGAGGCCTATCCGCACGATTGCAGCATTCCCGGCTCGCTGCTGGCGCCGCTCAAGGCGGCCCAGTCGGCGCTGGGCGATTGGCACGACCTCGAACAGTGGCTGTTGCGATGCCAGCGCGAGCCGGACCTGGCGCCCGTGCGCGAGGTCTGGACGGCACGCTTCGAACTGGCCCGGGAGCGTGCCGGACGGGCCCTGTCGACATTGCAGCAGGCGCTTGCCGGGCACTGAGGCCGCCGGTATTCCGATCGGCTTTTTCCCAAGGATCGCCTCGCCTAAGATGGGCCCTCGAATCCCCTCGCGAGGCACACATGAATTTTTCCGAATTGATCCAGGCGGTCCGCCGCGACCCTTCCTCGGTGGTAGTACCGGCCAGTTGGGGCCAGGGCCGCGCCACCTTCGGTGGCCTGGTGGTGGCGTTGGCCTACGAGGCCATGCTTGCGGTGGTCGAGGCGGGGCGTCCGTTGCGCTCCATCGGCGTCAGCTTCGTCGGACCGCTGGCCCCCGAGCAGCCGGCGAGCTTCAGCGCCCGGTTGTTGCGCGAGGGCAAGGCGGTGAGCCAGGTACAGGTCGAGGTCCGTCAGGGCGAGCAGGTGGTGACGCTGGTCCAGGCCAGTTTCGGCGTCGCCCGCGCGTCGGCGGTGGCGGTGGAAGCGTTGCCGGCGGCCGGGATGAAGGGCCCCGAAGAGAGCCAGGAGCTGCCCTATATCCGTAACGTGACCCCGGAGTTCACTCGCTACATCGCCATGCGCTGGGCAGTGGGCGGCCTGCCGTTCTCTTCGAACAAGTCGCGCCAGATGGGCGGCTGGATGCGTTTCCGCGACGAACCCGAGGGAGAGCCCATGGAGGTTTCCCACCTGCTGGCGCTGCTCGACTCCTGGCCGCCGGCGCTGTTGCCGCACCTGGGCACCCCGGCGATGGCCAGCTCGCTGACCTGGACCGCCGAGTTCCTCCAGCCGCTGCCGCAGCAGGGCAGCGGCGACTGGTGCCGTTACCTGGCGGAGATCGAGGAGGCGCGCGACGGCTACGGCCACGTGGCGGCGCGGATGTGGAGCGCCGACGGCCAGTTGCTGGCGATCAGCCGGCAGATGGTCACGGTGTTCGGCTGAGGCGCATGTCAGGCGGGCGCGTACTCGGTGCGGTTGCGCCCGCCGCTCTTGGCCTGGTAGAGCGCGCTGTCGGCGCGCACCAGCAGGCTTTCCAGGTCGTCCCCGGCGTCCCTGCGCAGGGCGACGCCGATGCTCACGGTCATCCGCAGCGGTTCGCCGTCGGGATTGTTCACCCGTAGCGCCTCGACGCCGGCGCGCAGCCGTTCGGCGACGTCCAGCGCCTGGTCCAGGCTGACCTCTGGAAGCAGCGCGGCGAATTCCTCGCCGCCCAGGCGACCGAGCAGGTCCACCTCGCGCAGGCCCTGGCGCAGGGTCTCGGCGACACGTTGCAGGGCGCGGTCGCCGGTCAGGTGGCCGTGGCTGTCGTTGATGTTCTTGAAGTGGTCGATGTCCAGCATCAGCGCCACGCAGGGGTGGCGGAAGCGTTCGGCGGCCTTGAGCATGAGTTCCGCCTGGTGCAGGAACGAGTGGCGGTTGTGCAGGCCGGTCAGGGTATCGGTGCTGGCCAGCAGGCGCAGTTCCTGCTCCATGGCCTTGCGCCGGCTGATGTCGTAGCACCAGATCAGGGTCGCCGGCTCGCCGTCGATTTCCAGGTGGCGCGCGCAGATCACCGCCCAGCAAGGCGTTTCCCCGCATAGCTGGGCTTCCCAGCCATCCACCTGGCCGCGCGCCTCCAGGGCGTTCTGCAGGCGGCTGTATTCGCTGGTGCTGGCGAACAGCCGGGGCAGGTTGAAGTCGTCCTGGGCCTGGCAACCCAGGCGCTTGAGCAGGCGTGGGCTGACGTAATGGATGCTGGCGCCGCAGGCGCTGAGCAGGACCACGTCGCTCGGGCTGGCCTCGAGGATGAAATGCAGCAGCGCCTTGCCTTCGCTGAGCTGGCGGGTGCGCTCGCCGACGCGTTTCTCCAGGGTGGCGTTAAGCTCGATCAGATGCCCGGCCAGTTGCTGTGCGCGTTTGAAGTCGGTGACCAGGCGCAGCACCAGCAGGGCACCGCCGGCACCGATCCCGAGCAGGGCCCAGAACAACGCGTAGAACGCCCGGTGCAGGCGCTTGCGGTCGACGTCCAACTGGTTGGTCAGGGCGATGTTGCTGGCGACGACGATCTGGTGGGTCGGTTCGAGCAAGGGCGGAACCTGCTGGACGATCTCCGCGGCCAGGCGGCGCGCGGCGACGGGATCGCCCCAGGGGGCCTGGTTCGACCAGCGATCGCTGAGCTCGATCAGGCGTTGCAGGGTGGCCTGTACCTCCGGACGCGGTTCGGCGAGATGCCTGAACAACGACTGGCGGCGCAGCGGCGCGATCAGGCTGGCGAGGACTTCGAGACGGATCGCCAGGTCGTCGGCTTGGCCTTCGCCGCTCTCGGTGTGCCGCGCGGCGTCCAGCGTGCGATCCAGTTCGGCGCGCAGCGAGTAGGTCTGCCACAGCTCGTTGTGCAGGTTCGGCTGGGCCAGTTGCTGGGCCTGGCGCACCGCCAGCCACAGCGCAGCCCCGGCGATCAGCGCCATGAGCAGCACCAGGCCGAGCAACAGCCCCATGATCTGGCGTTGCCGGCGCAGCTTTGTCGGATCGAGCAGCGGCACAGTCATGTCCGTTACTTACTCAAGAGTGATGGAGCTGACCTGCCAGACGGTACGGTTGTAGTAGACCTGGTTTCTCAACTCAGGATAGCGGGCCATCGGGTAGATGATGAAAAGCGGTCCGCGTTCGCGGATCGCCATGTAGGCGCCGTTGCGGCGATAGGCGAGGATGGGCTGGTAGCTGTCGAGGTCGCTGTACGGGATGATCGCCGAGTAGTCGTTCAGCGCCAGCACGCGCAGGCGCGTGGGCGGCGCCAGGTCCAGGTGGCGCAGCAACAGGCTGAGGCGCACGCCTTGCCAGCGGGCGTTGGCCTCGCCGGGGAGCTGGGCTTCCAGGGTCTCGCTGGGCAGGGCTTCGAGGTCGGACAGGGTCAGCCGTACGGGAGCGTCGCCGGACCGCTGCAGGGTGACGATCGGACGTCCGCCCAGCGGCACGGGCTCCGCGGCCTGGGCAAGAGGCAGCCCCAGGCAACAGAGAAAGACGATTAATTGACGCGTTGACGGCATGTTGTCGGTCCACGACAGGATTCCGTCGATTATATCGGCAGCGTCGCGCTAAAACTGAAGGGCTGTGCAAAATCCCGGACGAACTGTCACTTATGCCGTTCGCGCCAAGCCCGCCACCAGGTGCCGCTGAGGACGAAGCGGGGGAAGGTGACGAACTGCTCGACGAGCAGGCGACTGACAGCGTCGCGCCGATCGCTGAATGGCTCGGGTGCCTGTTCCTCCAGCGCGTGTCCCTTGGCCTGGATCGCCAGGCCGGCGCCGATGCCGATGACACCGAGCACCACCTGCAGCAGGTCCAGGCCGAACAGGCCGCCGAGCAGCAGGATCGCAGCGACGATGAACAGCGGCACGGCGATCAGGTGCAGGACCAGGTTGGTCGGGTTGCGGTGGTTGGCGGCATAGCCGCGCCATTGCCAGGCGAGCAGGTTGGGATGACGTTTGCCCATGTTCTCGGTACTCCGTGACGGCGACCCGCGGGGCGGATCCTTGCATGTCGTCGAGTCTAGGCGGGGTGCGGCAGCGCGGCGAATGATTCCTGCCTATCCGGGCGATAGGCAGGTGCGCCTGCGGATCAGAGGCGTAGCTGGCCGATGGCGCGGGTCAGATCGCCCGCCAGGTCGACCAGTTGCTGACTGGTGGCCGCCGACTCGACGGTCTGCTGCACGGTGAGTTCGGTGACGTCGCGGATGCCCACCACCGAACGGGTCATCTCTTCCGCGACCTGGCTCTGCTGTTCCGCGGCGACGGCGATCTGCGTGTTGCTTTCACGCATCTGCGCCACCGCGTTGGCGATCGCCGCCAGCGCCTCGCCGGCGTCGCCGGCCTGGCTGACGCAACCGTCGGCCTTGAGCGAGCTTTCCTGCATGAACTCCACGGCGTCGCGGGTACCCGACTGCAGGGCGAGGATCATCTGGGTGATCTCGTCGGTGGAGTCCTGCACGCGACGGGCGAGGTTGCGCACCTCATCGGCCACCACGGCGAAGCCGCGGCCCATTTCCCCGGCCCGCGCGGCCTCGATGGCGGCGTTGAGGGCAAGCAGGTTGGTCTGTTCGGCGATGCCGTGGATCACGTTGACCACGCCGCTGATCTTCTGGCTGTCCTCGGCCAGCTTCTGGATCATCTCGGCGGTGTCCTGGACGCCCTGGGACAACCCGGCGATCGACGCGCTGACCCGGCTCACCGCCTGCTGGCCGGCGCCGGCCAGGCGGTCGGCTTCCTGCGACTGGTCACGGGTGTCGGCGGCGTGCTGGGCGATATGGAAGACCGTGGTGGACATCTCGTTGATCGCGGTGGCGGTCTGGTCGGTCTCGCTCTGCTGGCCGAGCATGCCCTGGCGTACCTGGCCCATGCTGCGGGCCAGCGCCTGGGCGCCTTCGTCGAGCTTGGTAGCGGCCGCGGCGACGGTGCCGACGATGCGCTGGTAGCCGGCCTGCATGGCGTTGAAGGCACTGGCCATCTGGCCGACTTCGTCGCGTCCCTGCAGCGGTACGCGAGCGGACAGGTCGCCGCTCTTCTCGACGTGCAGCATCACGTCCTTGAGGGTATGCAGGTGGGTGAGGATGAAGCGGATCAGCAGTTGCGAGGCCGCCAGCAGCGCCAGCATCAGCACCAGCACGGCGACGGCGTAGGCGCCGGCCCGGTCGGCGAAGACCTGCCACAGGTCGCTGGCCGGGGCGAGCACGGCGAAGCGCTGGCCGGAGCCGGTCTGGCCGACCCAGGCGCCGAGCAGCGGGGTATCGCCCTGGCGCGCGCCGGACAACTCGATCCAACCCTGCCCCTTGCCCAGCGCCTGGGCAGCGGTGCCGCCCAGGCTCGCGGCCTGTTCCAGCGGCAGCAGGTTGCTGCGGGCGGGTAGGGCGCTGCCGGCTGGCCAGCTCTGAACCAGCTCGCCCTCGGCGGCGGCGGCGCGCTGGGCGGAAGCGTTGCGCCCGGCGGCTTCCTGCTGCATGGCGAACAACACCAGCAGCAGGGTGGTGAAGAAGGCCACCGCGTTGACGGCCCAGAACTTGTATTTCAGTGGAATGTCGCTGATCCAGGTGCCCATAGGGGGATTTCTTCTTATCGGCAAGATAATGGCAAGGCGCCATTATCTTGAAAGCTGAGTAAGGGGCAATCGTTGATGCGGGTCAACGAGACCGTTCGTCAGCTTAGCGGCCGATCCGCCGGGAGCTTGAGGGCGATCTCAGTCGATCGTCGGCAGGCCGAAGAACGCCCGCGCCGCGGCGCTGGTGTGAGCGGCCAGGCGCTCCGCGCTCTCGCCGCGATGGCGGGCCACGCAGTCGAGCACCTCGACCAGGTAGGCCGGCTCGTTGCGCCCGTTCTTCGGCTTCGGCCGCAGGCTGCGCGGCAGCAGGTAGGGCGCGTCGCTTTCCAGCATGAGACGGCCGACCGGGATCTCGCCTACCAGATCATGCAGGTGGGTGCCGCGGCGCTCGTCGTTGATCCAGCCGGTGATGCCGATGTGCAGGTCGAGGTCGAGGTAGCCATACAGCGCCCGGCGCTCGCCGGTGAAACAATGTACGACGGCGGCCGGCAGGCGATCGCGGAAGTCGCGCAGGATCGCCAGCAGGCGCTCGCTGGCGTCGCGTTCGTGGAGGAACACCGGACGCTGTAGCTCGACGGCCAGTGCCAGTTGTTCCTCGAGGGCCTTTTCCTGGGCCGGACGGGGAGAGAAGTCGCGATTGAAGTCGAGGCCGCATTCGCCCACCGCGCGTACCCGCGGGTCGTCGAACAGGGCGCGCAGGCCGCGAGCGGTGTCGGCGTTCCAGTGGCTGGCCTCGTGGGGGTGGACGCCGGCGGTGGTAAACAGCCGGCCGCCCTCGTCGAGTTCGCCGCAGAGCTGCAGCGCCTGTTCGCTGTCGGCCAGGCTGGTGCCGGTGATGACCATCTGCACCACCCCGGCGGCGCGCGCGCGGGCGAGCAGTGCTTCACGTTCCGGGGCGAAGCTGGCGTGGGTCAGATTGACGCCGATATCGATGAGTTGCATGGTGCCTTCCTGGAATTCGCAGCGAGGCGGCGCCCCCTCGATCGCGCCGGACCCGCCGGGAGATGGGTGGCAAACCGCTTGTAGAACAATCCGTTATAATCGCAGATCGGGTTCTTCGGCGCCCGGATTATCTACCCAATGCCTCCGTTTGCAGCCGCTGTCGGAGAGGAACTTGCCAAGACTGCCATGCTCTGATTGATCCGGTCCCCCGGAGAGGGACATCGAGCCTGGCCTCTGGAGACCTGGATGACGCGTCTGTTGCTGCTTTCGCTTTGCCTGCTGGTGCTCGCACCCTTGCCGGCGGCTGCGCGCATCACCGGCCAGCCGGACAACTGGCACAGGGAACAGCCGGAGACCCGCGACCTGGCGAGCATCCGCCGCGCTGGCGTGCTCAAGGTGCTGGTCAACCAGAGCCGCAACAGCTCGGGCGAGGTGAAGGGCGAGCCGATCGGCGTCGAGTACCGTCGCCTGCGCGCCTTCGAGCAATACCTCAACAGCCGTTCGCCGTCCGCGCGGAACCTCACCCTCAAGCTCATACCCAAGCCCAAGGACCAGTTGCTTGCCGCCCTGCAGCGTGGCGAAGGCGACCTGGTCGCCCCCGGCGAACTGCTGCCGGCGCACGACGGCCTGCAGGTCAGCCCGAGCGCGCCGGTGCGCGCCGATGTGCCGCTGGTGCTGGTGGCGCGCAAGGGCAACCGGCGCTACACGCGCCTGGAGCAGTTGTCCGGGCGGACCATCCCGCTGCCGGCCGGCAGCGCCGCCGAGAGCGCCATCGAACTGGTCAACCAGCGCCTGGCGCAACGCCGCATGGCACCGATCCGGATCGAAAAGCTGGACGCTTCCCTGGCCGTCGAGGATGTGATGGAAATGGTCCAGGCAGGCATCCTCGGCTTCACCGTGGTCGAGCAGCCCATCGCCGAACGCTGGGCCAAGGTGCTGCCGAAGCTGCGCGTCGACCGCCACCTGGTGCTGGACAATCGCGCCGACATGGCCTGGTACGTGCGCCGCGATGCCAGCACCCTGCGCGCGACCATCGACCGCTTCCTCGCCGACTACCGCGCGCCGGCCGACCAGGACGTGGCTTTCCAGCGCGTCTACCGGCGCGCCTACAAGGTCCGCAACCCCCTCGGCGCGGCGGACCGCAAGCGCCTGGAAGCGGTCCGTCCACTGCTGCAGCGCTACGCGCGGCAGAGCAGCATGGACTGGCTGGCGCTGGCGGCGGTGGCCTACAAGGAGTCGCATCTGAACCCGAAGGCGCGCGGTTCCGGCGGCGCCAGCGGGCTGATGCAGATCACCCCGGCGGCGGCGCGCAGCGTCGGGGTCGGCAACGTGCACGACAAGGACAGCAACGTGCTGGCCGCCAGTCGCTACCTGACCAAGATCCGCAAGCAATTCTTCTCCAGCAAGCACCTCGACGAACGCGAGCGCCTGGCGTTCACCCTGGCGGCCTACAACATGGGCCCGGAGCGGGTACAGAACCTGCGCACCCAGGCGCGTCGCCGGGGCTCGATCCGAATCGCTGGTTCTTCCAGGTCGAGCGGGTGGCTGCGGAAGAGATAGGCATGGGTGTGGTGAGTTATGTCAGCAGCGTCAACAAGTACTACCTTGCATATGAGCGCGAACGGGTTCGCCTGGAGCCCGGGGTGCGTGCGAAGACGGCGACGGCTCAAAAATAATCTATAAATTCGATATTGATAACGCGTTTTTTACGGTTTTAATATCGAATTATCTTGCCTATAGTGTGCCCATCTTATCCCACACCTGAGGACGCACCATGAATCCACTGATCAAGACCATCCTGTCGACCAACGCCGGTGCCGGCCTGGCCATCCTGCGTATCGTCACCGGTCTTACCCTGATGTCCCACGGTTCGCAAAAGCTCTTCGGCATGTTCGGCGGCGCCGGCCTGAACGGCATGGCGCAGTGGTTCGAATCCATCGGCCTGACCCCTGGCTACCTGCTGGCGACCCTGGCCGGCAGCGCCGAGTTCTTCGGCGGCCTGGCGCTGGTGATCGGCCTGCTGGTGCGTCCGGCGTCGGTGGTGGTGGGCTTCACCATGATCGTGGCGATCTTCAGCGTGCACATCGGCAATGGCTTCTTCATCACCGACAACGGCTATGAATATGCCCTGACCCTGCTGATGATCAGCGTGGCGCTGCTGATCGATGGCGCCGGCAAGTTCTCGCTGGACGGCAAGCTGTCCCGCTGAACCGGGCTGGCGACGAAAAAGGGCGGACACCTTCGGGTGGCCGCCCTTTTTCGTTGCGGCGCGCAGCACAGGTTTCCGCCTCGCCGGCCACGCCAGGGCTGCACCCCTGAGGGTAGCGTTATCCGCCGAAGCGCCCTTCGCCGCGTTCTCGGCGTTTCCGTGCCGGTCAGCGCTGCTCGGCCTGGCGCATCTGTTCCAGCGCGCCCAGGCGCAAGCGTTCCTGTTCGCTGAAGCGCTCCTCGGCCAGGCGTTCGACCGCCGCGCGGCGGTCGGCTTCGCTCAGCCCGGCATTGCCTTCGATCCGGCTCTTCTCGGCGAAATAGTCGTCCAGCCGGCCCTTCCAGGCCGAGCGTTGCCGATCGAGTTGCTCCAGGCGGGTGGTGGCTTCGGCGCCCACCAGTTGCTGACGCATCTGGCGGATGGCTTCCGGGCCGGCGCCAGCGGCCTGGAGGGCGGCGGTCTGCTGCTGCAGTTCGCTTTGCAGTTGCGGCAGCACGCTTTCCTGCTGGTCTTCCGGCAGGCTGGCGCGCAGGCGGTCGATGGCGGCGGCCTTTTCCTCGGTGCTGAGCTTGCCATCCTGGCGGATCGCCAGGCGCTCCAGGGTGAACTGGTTGTAGGTTTCCTCGTCGGCGAAGAACGCCACGTGCGCTTCGTTGCTGAAGATCCGCGCGCGCAGGGCTTTCACCGCGGCTTCCCGCTGGCGCAGGGCGTCGAGGTCGGCCAGGCGCGGCAGGTCGCGTTCGAGCAGCACCAGTTCCTTCTTGTAGTCGATGTATTGCTGCATCAGCGCCAACGCCTGGCCGCGCGCCGGCTCCTGGAGTTCGGCGGCGATGTAGGCGCGCAGGCGGTCCAGGCTTTGCTGCAGGGGCTCTTCGCCGACGGCGCTGAGGAAGTAGTCGAACAGGTTGCGGATGTCGCGGGTGATCAGCAGGTTGCCGCTGGCGTCGACACTGAAACTGCCATCGACGCTGGTGCCCCTGAAGGAGGTTGGCAGCGGCGCGACCTTGGCCGGCATGACCTGGGGGGCCGGCACCGCTTCTCCCGCGGAGGCTGCTGGCGGGGCGCGGTCTGCGCCCGCCTGCGGGCTGGCCGGGGCGCCGTCTCGGGGGCGGGGGAAGGTTCCAGCCAGACGAACCAGGCCAGGCTGGCGGCGAACGCCAGTGGAATCAGCAGGAGGATTTTCTTCACGCGAGGGGGCTTCCGGGAAAGGGCCGGGGCCGAGGCCCCGGCCGGGGTCCTACAGGCTGGCGTTCTTCAGGCGGTTGGCGTGCTGGCGGTAGACGCTGACCGGGCTGGTCTCGAACAGGCTGGTGAGGCCGAAGACCTGGTTCACCTCGTCCAGGTGGTTCATCCGGTAGTTGTCGCGGATCACCATGCCCAGGTGCGAACTGCAGGTGCCGACCAGGCCGTCGTTGGCGGTGCCGTTCTTGAAGGTCAGCGACGAGGCGCCGAGGAAGGCGTCGCTCGGATCGAGGAAGTTGGTCAGCGGCGAGGAACCGCTCCAGGAGTAATAGCTCACGCCGTTGACCTTGTAGGCGCCCTCGCCGCAGGCCGAGGTGGGGACGCCATGCGGGTACTTGGCGTTGAAGCGCGCGGCCCCCTCGCTGTTCAGCGACTCCAGCGAGCCCAGTGAATTCTGCGTACCGGTGCTGCCGCTGGAAAGGAAGCTGATCAGCGCGCCGAGGCTGTTGACCAGCCCGGAGAGGATTGCCTCGCCGGCCGAACCCGGTGGGATCTGGCGCAGGAAGTCGGCGGTGTCCGAACCCTTGTGCGGGGCGCCGACGCTGGTGGCGGAAGCGATCAGGTCGGGACGTACGGCGGCGACGTAGCGGATGGTCGGCCCGCCGTGGCTGTGGCCGATCAGGTTGACCTTGGGCTGGCCGCTGAGGGCGACGATTTCCTCCACCTGTTGCAGCAACTGCTCGCCGCGGACTTCCGAGGTGTCCAACTGGCTGACTTCGGTGACGTAGACCTGGGCACCGTCACGGCGCAAGGCGCTGGGAATGCCGAACCAGTAGTCGACCCCGAGGATGTTGTCGAAGCCGAGCATGCCGTGGGCCAGCACGATGGGGTATTTGGTCTGGGTGTAGGTGCTGGCCTGGATCAGAGGGCTGGCAGCGAGAGAGGCGAGGCCGATGGCCAGGCCGAGGGGGAGCAGAGACTTCTTCTTCATGTTGTTCTCATCTCAGGTTGATGGGGCCGAGGGGCGCGTCCTGCCAGCCATCGCCCGAATCCTTCCGGGAGAACCGCTTCGCTGTCCCTTGCGCAGGAACCGTGCCAGCTTCGGCTTTTTTCCTCCAGGCCAGGAAATCCGCGGCTTCCTGGCGGCCGGTCATAACCTGCGTGGCAGAGCGGAAGAGGCGGGTTGTTACGGCGCGAAACGCTCGTTTGAATCTTCCCCGCACAACGCCCAGCGACCGAGTGTGCGGTAGCGCACGCCCGCGGCGTCGTTTTGCGAGCAAAACAGGCTGAAATGGTCGACCTGCCATACGAAGGTTGGGGGTGGCGGGGCGTCCTCCAGCGGCGCGGCATCGCGAGCCAGGGTCAGATGGGCGCTGAATGAGCGGGTTTCCACGGGCAGCTCCAGTTCGGCAAGGCCGGAGCGCAGGGCGCGGCGCAGGCGCAGGAGGGCGCCGGGCGGTTGGCTGGGGGCCAGCAGCAGGATGCCGTTTCTCCAGCGCAGCAGGCGGTCGAGATACAGGTCGAAGGGCGCGGCCTCGATGGCCGCGGCCATGTCCAGCAGGGCCTCGAGCCGAGCGGACGGGACCTGCCCGAGGAAGGCCAGGGTCAGGTGCAGGTTCGCCGTCGCCACCTGGCGTCCGGGCAGTGGCCGGTCATCGCGCCACCGGCCGATCCGCTCGGCGAGGGGAGGTGGGCAGGGCAGGGCGAAGAACAGGCGAAGAAAGCGATCGGGCATGGGCGCCTCCGCGTGTTTCTTGACAGTCTCCATGCGGCTTTTCTAGGATGCGCGTGCGCCGATTTAAACAGCAACTTGCGGGGCGCCCGGCAGCAGCCGAAATACCGCTAAAGCGCTGGCTCGGTGTTGCCTCTCACCGCTGTCCAGCGGGACCGAAGAGGCGGAGACATGACGTCATGACCTGTCCCAGCACGCAATTGCGCCTGGCACCCATCACCACCGGCCTGGTCCGGCGGAACCCGAGGATTCTCCTCAGCGGCCCGCACCAGCCGACCCTCGTCCGTTACCTCGAAGGCTGGCCGAAGCGCTGGAACGGTTCGCGTACCTTCCTTATCCAGTTCGCCCAGGACGGCAAGGACCTGGCGCGCTTCCCCAGCGACGCGTTCGACTTCGCCGTGGTCCAGGCCCCCGAGGCGGAAGACCTGGACCTGGTGGTCCGGCAACTGATCCGGGTCGCCCGCCAGGGCCTGATCACCCGCCGCATCCTGCGCTGAGCGCGTGGCCTCTCAGGGCGCCGGCGGATACTCGATCTCGACGACGAACCAGAGCTTTTCCCCGGCCGGGGTGCGCACCAGCACCTCGGCGTCCAGCTCCTTGCCGACCAGTGCGCGGGCGAGCGGCGAGTCGATGCTGATCTGGTTGTTGCGCAGGTCCAGTTCGTCGGGGCCGACGATGCGATAGCGGGCCTGCTCGCCGTCTTCGTCTTCCAGGGTCACCCAGGCGCCGAAGTACACCCGGTTCGGATCCGCCGGCCGCTCGCCGACCACTTTCAGGTTCTCCAGGCGCTTGCGCAGGAAGCGCACGCGGCTGTCGATCTCGCGCAGCATCTTCTTGCCGTAGATGTATTCGGCGTTTTCCGAGCGATCGCCGAGGGCGGCGGCTTCGCTGACCGCCTGGGTCACCTGGGGTCGGCGCACGTGCCAGAGTTCATGCAGCTCTGCGCGTAACCGCGCGGCGCCCTCCGGAGTGATCAGCGGGGTGCCGGCGGTGCGCGGTGGACGATAGCGACTCATGGTTCGGGTGGTTCCACAAATGAACGGATGAAAGCCTGCCAGTGTATCCGATCAGCCCTCGCGCAGGACCCGCAGCGGGCTGCTGTTGAGGGCGCGACGGGTACCCAGCAGGCCGGCGCCGCCTACCAGCACGGCGCCTACCAGAGGCAGCGCGAGCAACCAGGGGTGCGCTTGCCACGGCAGGTCGAAGACCAGTCGGTAGAGCAGCAGGCTGACCGCCTCGCAGCCGAGCGCCGCGAGCAGGCCGCTGACTGCGCCGAGCAGGGCGAACTCGACCCGCCGGGTACGTTGCAGCAACTCGCGCTCGGCACCCAGCGCGCGCAGCAGGGCACCCTGGCGCACGCGCTCGTCGAGGGTCGCCTGGAGACCGGCGAAGAGCACCACGAAGCCCGCCGCGAGAACGAACACCAGCACGTACTCCACGGCCAGGGTGACCTGGTCGAGGATGCTCCGCAGCTGGCTCAGCAGGGCGTCTACCGGCAGCAGGGTGACGGTGGGGAAGGCTCGGGCCAGTTCGATCAGGTCGCGTTCCTGGCTGGCCGGCAGGTAGAAGCTGGTCAGGTAGGTCACCGGCAGGTCGGTCAGGGTGCCGGGCTGGAAGACCATGAAGAAGTTCGGCTGGAAATTGTCCCACTTCACCTTGCGCAGGCTCTGGACCTGGACCTCGCGATTCTGCCCGGCGACGCTGAAGGTGAGCCGGTCGCCGACCTGGATACGCAGGTTGGCGGCCAGCTTCTCTTCCACCGACACGCCCGGCAGGGCCCCCGGCTGCGGCGCGCTCCACCAGCGTCCGGCGGTGAGCTGGTTGCCGGAGGGCAGTCGCTCTGACCAGGTCAGGCCGAGGTCGCGCTGCAGGGCACGCTCGCTGCGCACGTCTTCGTCGAGCGCCTGGACCGGCTTGCCGTTCACCGCTACCAGGCGCCCGGGAACCATGGGGAACAGCGGCTCGGCGCCGGGGGAGAGCTTTTGCACGCGACGTTCGAAGGCGTCCTTTTCCGTCGGCAGGATGTTCAGGGCGAAATGGTTGGGGGCGTCCGGCGGCAACTGGGCCTGCCAGGTATCCAGCAGTTCGCCGCGAAGCAGGGCGATCAGGGCCATGGCCAGCAGGATCAGGCCGAAGGCCAGGCTCTGTCCGGCGGCGGCCAGCGGGTGCCGCAACAACTGGCCGAGTCCCAGCCGCCATGGCAGGCTGGCACGCGCCAGTGCCCGGCGCAGGCCGTTCAGGCCGAGCAGCAGGAGGGCGCCGAGCACCAGCGTGGCGACCAGGCCGCCGCCGAGCAGGGCGAGGGTCAGCTTCAGGTCGAGACTCAACCGCCACATGATCAGGCCCAGGGCGAGCAGGGCGCAGGCGTAGGCCATCCAGGTGCGCATCGGCACCGGCAGCAGGTCGCTGCGCAGGACCCGCAACGGCGGTACCCGGCCCAGGGCTGCCAGCGGCGGCAGGGCGAAGCCGGCCAGTGCTACCAGGCCGGTGGCGATCCCGGCGAAGGCGGGGAACAGGCCGCCGGCTGGTACGTCCGGCGGCAGCAGCGTGGCGAGCAGGCGGAACAGGCCGAGCTGCGCCAACCAGCCGAGCAGGGCGCCGATGGCGCTGGCGAGCAGGCCCAGCAGCAATAGTTGCAGCGCGTAGAGGAGCAGGGTTTCGCTGCGCGACAGACCGAGGCAGCGCAGCAGCGCGCTGGCGTCGTAGCGCCGTGCGGCGAAACGGGCGGCGGACAGCGCCACGGCGACGCCGGCGAGCAGCACCGCGGCCAGGCTGGCCAGGTTCAGGTAGCGCTCGGCACGGCCGAGGGCATCGCCCACCTGGCGGTTGCCGTCGCGGGCATCCTGCAGGCGCTGGTTGGCGGCGAGGCTGCCCTTGACCTGCTGGCGATAGGCCTGGAGGGCTTCCGGCGGGCCTTCCCACAGATCGCGGTAGCGCACCCGGCTGCCCGGCTGGACCACCCCGGTGGCATCGAGGTCGGCCAGGCTCATCATGGCGCGGGGCGTCAGGCTGTAGAAGTCGCCGGCGCGGTCCGGCTCGTAGGTGAGGATGCGCGCGATGCGCAGCGGCTTGCGGCCGATCTCGATGCTGTCGCCGACCTTCAGGTCGAGGCTGACCAGCAGGCGCGATTCGACCCATACCTCGCCCGCCTGCGGACGACCGCCGGCCTGCTCGGCGGCGAACGGCGCGGCAGCGCTCTTGAGCTGCCCGCGCAGGGGGTAGCGGTCGCCGACCGCCTTGATGCTGCTGAGCTGGATGCCCTGGTCGGTGGCGATCACGCTGGAAAACTCGACGCTGTCGGCGTGGCGCAGGCCCAGACGGGTGCCGCGTTCGATCTGTTCGGCGCTTGCCGGCTGGGTACCGTTGAGCACCAGGTCGGCGCCGAGGAACTCGGCGGCGCGGGCGAGCATGGCGCCGTTCAGGCGGGCACTGAAATAGCCGATGGCGGTGCTCGAGGCGACCGCGATCAGCAGGGCGAAGAACAGCACGCGCAGCTCGCCGCTGCGCGACTCGCGGAACAATTGGCGACCGGCGAGGCTCAGCAGGCGGGAGAGGGGCACCGGCTTCATCAGGGTTCGACCCGGTCGATCAGGCGTCCGCTTTCCAGACGGATCAGGCGCCGGCAGCGATGCGCCAGACGCTCGTCGTGGGTAACCAGGACCAGGGTGGTACCGCGTTCGCGGTTGAGTTCGAAGAGCAGGTCGCTGATCCGCTCGCCGGTGGCGCTGTCGAGGTTGCCGGTGGGTTCGTCGGCGAACAGCACGTCCGGCTCCGCCGCGAAGGCACGGGCAATGGCGACCCGCTGCTGCTCGCCGCCGGAGAGCTGGCGCGGATAGTGGCCCAGGCGTTGGCCGAGGCCGACTCGCTCGAGCAGTTCTCTGGCGCGCTGGCGAGCGTCGGCGCGGCCTTCCAGCTCCAGGGGCAGCATCACGTTCTCCAGCGCATCGAGGCTGTCGAGCAACTGGAACGACTGGAACACGAAGCCTACATGGGCCGCGCGGACGCGCGCACGCTGGTCCTCGTCGAGGTCGCCGAGGGCGTGCCCGGCGAGACGGACCTCGCCGCCGCTGGGCTGGTCGAGCCCGGCGAGCAGGCCGAGCAGGGTCGACTTGCCGGAGCCGGAACTGCCGACGATCGCCAGGCTGTCGCCGCGGGCGAGGTCGAGGGAGAGGTCGTGGAGGATGGTCAACTTGCCTTCCGCGCTACCGACAACCTTGCTAAGGTTCTGCGCGTTGAGAATGCTGGCGCTCATGGAGGTTCCGATGCGTGCATTGCTGTTGAGCGGCTGCCTGGCCCTGGTCCTGCTGACCCAGCAGGCCGCGGCGCAGACGCTGTTGGTCGTGGGCGATAGTATCAGCGCCGCTTTGGGACTGGATACCAGCCAGGGCTGGGTCGCCCTGTTGCAGAAGCGCCTCGCCGACGAAGGTTACGACTACCGGGTGGTGAACGCCTCGATCAGCGGCGACACCTCCGCGGGCGGCCTGGCGCGCCTGCCGGCGCTGCTTGCCGAGGAGAAGCCGGCGCTGGTGGTGATCGAGCTGGGAGGCAACGACGGGCTGCGCGGAATGGCGCCGGCGCAATTGCAACAGAATCTTGCCAGCATGGCGCAAAAGGCCCGGGCGGAAGGGGCGAAGGTGCTGCTGCTGGGTATCCAGTTGCCGCCGAACTACGGCCCGCGCTACATCGAGGCCTTTTCCAGGGTCTACGGCGCGGTCGCGGCGCAGGAAAAGACCGCCCTGGTGCCGTTTTTCCTCGAAGGGGTCGGCGGGGTCCAGGGGATGATGCAGGCGGATGGCATCCATCCGGCGCTCGCCGCCCAGCCGAGGCTCCTGGAAAATGTCTGGCCGACGCTGAAACCGCTGCTTTGAGACTTCCCCGGGAAACCGCTTTCGGCTAAGGTTGCGCACCCCTCAGGAGCCCCCCATGCCGCGTCCCGCCTGGACCCTCTACGCCTATCAACTGATCGAGCCCGACGATC
The DNA here is from genome assembly GCF_001457615.1 of Pseudomonas aeruginosa. Lineage (GTDB taxonomy): Bacteria > Pseudomonadota > Gammaproteobacteria > Pseudomonadales > Pseudomonadaceae > Pseudomonas > Pseudomonas aeruginosa. The sequence continues at coordinate 2,286,286 of NZ_LN831024.1, forward strand.
AGCTGGACCTGTTCGCCTGTCGCGAGGTCCGGGTGCATGTGGTGGCGCGTCAGCTGGAGCTGGATACCCCGGCGGACCGCACGCTTTGCGGCAAGCTGCTGCCGGCACAGCCGCGCTGGCAGCCGCTGGAACGGGCGCGTCTGCGCGACCGGCTGCTGTGTCCCGATTGCCGGAAACAACTGGAGGCGGAAAAGCGCGGGGAGCGCCTGTCCTGGTTGGTCTGAGCCCTCCCGGTGAAACCTGGCGGGGTGTTACACTGTCTTTCCTACTCCCTCATCGCACTCGCCAAGGATTCTCCGGAATGTTGTCGCGCGTACCCGTTGTCTCACTGTCTTTCGCCGCGCTGCTTTCGGCCGGCTCCGCATCGGCCCTGGAACTGCAGCTCCCGCCTCCGGGCGAGGACGTTGTCGGCCAGGTCCAGGTGATCAAGGCCAAGTACGAGGACACTTTCGCCGACCTCGGCGAGCAGTACAACCTGGGCTACAGCGAAATGGTCGCCGCCAACCCCGGCGTCGATCCCTGGCTGCCGGGCGTCGGCACCGAGGTGATCATCCCGACCCGCTTCGTGCTGCCGCCTGGCCCGCGCGAAGGCGTGGTGATCAACCTGGCCGAGTACCGCCTGTACTACTACCCGAAAGGGCAGAACGTGGTGCACACCTATCCGCTGGGCATCGGCCGCGAGGGCTGGGGTTCGCCGATCGCGAACACCCGCATCACCGCCAAGACCAAGGACCCGGCCTGGTATCCGCCGGCCTCGATCCGCGCCGAGCACGCCGCCGATGGCGATCCGCTGCCGACCGTGGTGCCGCCGGGCCCGGACAATCCGCTGGGACCGTACAAGCTGACCCTGGGTGTGCCGGGCTACCTGATCCATGGTTCGAACAAGAAGTTCGGCATCGGCACCCGCACCAGCCATGGCTGCTTCCGCATGTACAACGCCGACGTGACCCACCTGTTCTCGATGATCAGCGTCGGCACCAGCGTGCGTATCATCAACGAGCCCTACAAGTTCGGCGTGAGCAACGGCAAGGTCTACCTGGAGGCGCATACGCCGCTGAACGACCATGGCGACCCGTCGGTGGTGGATAAGCACACCGCGGTGATCAATACCCTGCTCAAGCGCGACGACCTGGCCAAGCGTATCCAGTTGAACTGGGACGTGGTCCGCGAAGTGGTGGCCTCGGAGGATGGCGTGCCGGTGGAAATCGCCCAGGAATCGGCGCCGGCGATGACCGCGACGGTGGATAGCGATCCTACCCAGCTTACGCCCTGACGGAGAGCGTCGAGGCAGAGGCCCGCGTACCCGCAAGGGACGCGGGTTTTTTCATGCCCGGCGAAACGCAGGCATAAAAAAACCGGCCCCGAGGGACCGGTTTTCAACAGGTCGTGAGACCTATTACTTGCGGCTGGCTTTTTCCAGCATGCGCAGGGCACGCTCGTTAGCCTCGTCAGCGGTCTGCTGAGCTTTCTGAGCAGCGCCCAGAGCTTCGTCAGCCTTGCGATAGGCTTCGTCAGCGCGAGCCTGAGCACGAGCAGCTGCGTCTTCGGTAGCGGTCAGACGAGCTTCGGTTTCTTTGGAGTGGCTGCTGCAACCGGTGGCCAGAACAGCAGCCAGAGCCAGAGCAGAGAATTTCAGAACGTTGTTCATCGTGTTCCCCTTAAGGTGGACATTTCCATAACAGCAATCTCCCCAGCCGGGGAAATTAGCCGGCTACATACTACCCATTACTTGTAGTAAGTAAACTGACCAAGCGCAAGCCGAGCAACTTTTTTTTTAGTCCCCCCGACTTTAGCAGTAGTTGGAGTGTCGTTTGTTCAAAAAATATCCAGCGTGCGGCGCAAGTAAGCAATTTCCCGGACCTTGGGTAGAGTTGCTGCAAGAGGCGGGGGATGAGGGCTGCCGGGTTGTCGAGAATGTTCCGCCGGAGTGGCTGGCGCTTATCGACTTGGCGGGGAGTGGCAAGTAACAACTAAGTTGCCAGCATGTTGCCGGAAATGCCGTAAGTATTGGTGCGGAAATGAAAAAGGCCCGGCTAACTTGATTAGCCGGGCCTTCTTGCGATCTGGCGGTGAGGGAGGGATTCGAACCCTCGATACGGTTTCCCGTATACACACTTTCCAGGCGTGCTCCTTCAACCACTCGGACACCTCACCAGGTTCTCGACAGCGCCGTGTCTGTCGAGGCGCGCAATTTACTCGAACATTTCCCGCTTGGCAAATATTTTTTTAACTTTTTCATCGGCTTAGGTCGTCGGAGGAAAGTCCGCGGGGTGCCTTGGTAGACTGCCGGGCACGAATGAGGAGAGGCGGATGGCGAGCTGGGACATTTTCTGTAGCGTGGTCGACAACTATGGCGACATCGGCGTCACCTGGCGCCTGGCTCGCCAACTGGCCGCCGAGCACGGTCAGGCGGTGCGCCTGTGGGTGGACGAGCCGCAGGCCTTCGCCCGGATCTGTCCGCGGGCGGACCCGGCGGCGCACGTGCAGAGCCTGGATGGGGTCGAAGTGCGTGCCTGGGGCCGGCCGTGGGCACCGGTGGCGGCCGCCGACGTGGTGATCGAGGCCTTCGCCTGCGAACTGCCGGAGGCGCACCGGCAGGCCATGCGCGAGCGCGAGCGGCCGTCCCTGTGGCTGAACCTGGAGTACCTGAGTGCCGAGGAATGGATCGGCAGTTGCCACGCATTGCCGTCGCTGCAGGCGTGCGGGCTTTCCAAGTACTTCTTCTTTCCCGGGTTCCGCGAGCCCAGTGGCGGCCTGTTGCGCGAGGCCGGCCTGCTGGAACGTCGGCGCCGTTTCCAGGCCTCTGCCTCGGCGCAGGATGAGTTTCTCGCCTCCCTCGGCGTGCGACGGAAGGTTGGCGAGCGACTGATTTCGCTGTTTGCCTACGAAAACCCGGCGCTGCCTGGCTGGCTGGAACAACTGCGCGACGCCCGCCAGCCGAGCCTGCTGCTGGTGCCGGAGGGGCGGGTGCTGGCGGATGTCGCCGATTGGCTGCGGGTGGCTACGCTGGCCGTCGGGGACGTCCACGTGCGCGACGCGTTGCGGGTCCAGGTGCTGCCGTTCATGGCGCAGGACGACTACGATCGCCTGTTGTGGTGCTGCGACCTGAACGCGGTGCGCGGCGAGGACTCCTTCGTTCGCGCGCAGTGGGCGGGACGGCCGCTGCTCTGGCACATCTATAGACAGGAAGAGGAGGCGCACCTGGCGAAGCTCGAGGCATTCCTCGAACTCTATTGCGCCGGCCTGCCCGCCGACCTGGCGGAAAACCTGCGCACCTTCTGGCTGGCGTGGAACGTTGGCGGTGGACTTGCCGGGGCCTGGGAGGGGCTGGAGAGGCAACTGCCCGAGTGGCGTAGGGAAGCGCAGCGCTGGGCCGACGAACAGGGCATGCGTCCGGATCTTGCGGCAAGGCTGGTGCAATTTTACGCAGATTGGCTATGATACGCGGCCTGATTTTTTGTCTTTCATCCATCGGATATTCGTATGAAAACCGCTCAAGAGTTCCGCGCCGGCCAGGTTGCCAACATCAATGGCGCTCCCTGGGTCATCCAGAAGGCCGAGTTCAACAAGTCCGGCCGTAACGCTGCCGTCGTCAAGATGAAGCTGAAGAACCTGCTGACCGGCGCCGGTACCGAGACCGTGTTCAAGGCCGACGACAAGCTGGAGCCGATCATCCTCGATCGCAAGGAAGTGACCTACTCCTACTTCGCCGACCCGCTGTACGTCTTCATGGACAGCGAGTTCAACCAGTACGAGATCGAGAAAGACGATCTGGAAGGCGTGCTGACCTTCATCGAAGACGGCATGACCGACATCTGCGAAGCCGTGTTCTACAACGACAAGGTGATCTCGGTAGAGCTGCCGACCACCATCGTTCGCCAGATCGCCTACACCGAGCCGGCCGTCCGCGGCGACACCTCGGGCAAGGTGATGAAGACCGCGCGCCTGAACAACGGCGCCGAGCTGCAGGTTTCCGCGTTCTGCGAAATCGGCGACTCGATCGAGATCGATACCCGCACCGGCGAGTACAAGTCCCGCGTCAAGGCCTGATCCTTTCGTGCGACGAGAAAAAGCCCGGCATTCGCCGGGCTTTTTCGTTTCCGCTGTCCGCCGCCGCGGCGCGGAGAGTCGGAAGCTTCAGACCGACACGTTCAGGCGTACGTCGATATTGCCGCGGGTAGCGTTGGAGTAGGGGCAGACCTGGTGGGCGGCGGCTACCAGCGCTTCGGCGGCTTCGCGCTCCAGGCCCGGCAGGCTGATGTGCAGTTCGACCTCCAGGCCGAAGCCGCCGGGAATCTGGCCGATGCCGACCTTGCCGGTTATCGAGGCGTCGGCGGGAAGGGTCTGCTTGCGCTGGCCGGCAACGAACTTCAGGGCTCCGATGAAGCAGGCGGAGTAGCCGGCGGCGAACAGTTGTTCCGGGTTGGTGGCCGCGCCGCCCTGGCCGCCCAGTTCGCGCGGAGTGCTGAGTTTCACGTCGAGCACGCCGTCCGAGGATACCGCACGGCCGTCACGGCCTCCGGTGGCGGTTGCGGTTGCGGTGTAGAGAGCCTTGATGGTTTGCATGAGGGTCACCTGTCTGATTTGTACGTTAAGTTCTTGCGCGCTAAGTAAGTGCGTGAAGTGAAATTTATCGTCATGTTATTTTGTGCGCAAGATAGATCGTTGGAAGATTTGGCGATAAAAACCAGACAGGTAGGTATAAGCCCCTCAATCCGGTGCTTGCAGGTTGCCGCGCAGGGCCAGCAGCTCATCCTTTAGGGCGACCAGTTGTGGCAAGTCGAGGCCGGTACTCTCCAGGATGCAGGCGGGAATGCTCTCGGCCTGTCGCTGCAGGGCGCGGCCCTTGTCGGTCAGGCGCAGCAGGACTACCCGCTCGTCTTCGCTGCTGCGAGTGCGGGTAATCAGACCTTCGCCCTCCAGGCGCTTGAGCAGAGGCGTGAGCGATCCCGGGTCGGTAAGCATGCGTGCGCTGATTTCGCCCACGGTCAGGCCGTCGCGTTCCCACAGCACCAGCATGGCGATGTACTGCGGATAGGTGAGGCCGAGCGCTTGCAGCAGGGGCTTGTAGACCTTGGTCATCTGCAGCGAGGTGGAATACAGGGCGAAGCACAGCTGGTTGTCCAGCTTGAGCTGCTCGCAAGGGGTGGTGGGCAGTCGGGACATGGCTGTCTTCCAAGTAAGTAGGGCACTGTGCATGAATTTAGCGTAGTGGCTATTGGCTTTCCAGGTTTCCCGCCGGGTGGTGTCCTCAGCGCTCGCCGAGACGCTGCTGCAGGGCCTGGTCCCAGGGCGGCGGAAAGCCGAAGCGCTCGCGGAGGAAAGCCAGCAGCAGACGGGTTCGCGAACTGGCTTCGCGTTCCAGGCGCAGGGCATAGATGCAGGTGGGCTCGGCGGCGGGCAAGCCGTCGTCGCAGAACAGCGCCTGCAGTTCGCCGCGCAGCAGGTACTCGCTGCACAACCAGGTCGGCAGGTGGGCGATGCCGAGGCCGGCCAGCGCCGCGTCGACCATCGCTTCGGCGTTATTGGTGGCCAGCCGCGCCCGTTTCGGCCGCAGGTGCTGGAGCTTGCCGTCGTGCTGGAAGCGCCAGGCATAGGGTGGCGACAGGTTGTCCCAATCGATGCCGGCATGCTCCGGCAGTTCGCCTGGGGATGCGGGAACGCCGTGTTCGCGCAGGTATTCCGGGCTGGCGCAGACCACCCGCACCATCGGCGCCAGCGAGGTGGCCACCAGGCGGCTGTCGGGTAGCGGGCCGGCGCGCAACACCAGGTCGACCTCGCCGAGATGTTCGCCCTGCAGGTCGATGAAGCTGCCGATCAGGCGCAATTGCACGTCGAGGCCGGGGTTGGCCTTGAGGAAGTCGGCGACCGCCGGGGCCAGGTGGCGGCGGCCGAAGGGCACCGGGGCATCGATACGGATCAGGCCCTGCGGCGCGGTGCTCAGGGACACCGCTTCGGCACGGGCCAGGCGCAGTTCGGTGACGATCCGCCGGGCGCGGTCGGCGAAGGCCAGGCCGGCCGGAGTAGCGCGCACCGCATGGGTGGTGCGCACCAGCAGAGTGCTGCCGACGGCGCGTTCCAGGGCGTCCATCCGGCGCGCCACGGCGGACGGGGTGAGCGGGTGCTTGCGCGCAGCGGCGGAGAAGCTGCCGCCATCGAGGACATCGAGGTAGAGAACGAACTGTTCGCTGAGGGTATCGGGCAACATGCTCATGCCTTTGCGTAATTGGCATAGCCATTGTGCTTTCTTGTGCGTTTCCCATCCAGCCACGCTTGCCTAGCATGGAGGCGTCGAAAGAGGGGCTGACATGCTGGATGTATTTCTCGATTTCCTGCTGGGGATGGTGCTCGGTTGCCTGGGCGGTCTGTTCGGGATAGGCGGCGGCTTGCTGGCGATCCCGGCGCTGGGGGTGATCTTCGGTCTCGACCAGCAACTGGCGCAGGGTACCGCGCTGGTGATGGTGGTACCGAACGTGGTGCTGGCGTTGTGGCGCTACCACCAGCGCAACCGCATCGATCCGCGCCAGGCCGGAGTCCTTGCCCTGACCGGCCTGCTTTGCGCGTTCCTGGCGTCCAGCGTGGCCGCGCGGATCGATGCGGCGCGGATGCGCGAAGCGTTCGTGATCTTCCTCCTGGCGCTGGCCGGCTACATGTTCTGGCGCCTGTTCCGGCGCCCGCCGCAGGGCGGCGCGACGCCGCGCTACGGTTTGCCCTGGATGGGCGTGCTGGGCCTTGGCGCGGGCTCGCTCGGCGGGCTTTTCGGGGTCGGTGGCGGGGTGCTGGCGACACCGGTGCTGACTTCGGTGTTCGGCCTCGCCCAGGTCGTCGCCCAGGGCCTCGCGCTGGCCCTGGCCGCGCCGAGCACGGCGGTGGCGCTGGGGACCTACGCCATGCACGGCCATGTCGACTGGCGGATGGGGATCCCCCTGGCGCTGGGCGGCCTGCTGAGCATTTCCTGGGGCGTGAGGCTGGCCCACGCCTTGCCCGAGCGCAGCCTGCGCATGGCCTTCTGCGCCTTCCTCGCATTGTGCGCGGTGCTCCTGCTGGTGCGCGGTTGAGTCAGAGACGGAAGCCCTCGCCGATGTATTCGGCGAGCTTCTCGGTGACCGGTGACTGGCTGTGCGGGTTGCGCATCAGCATGATGCTGGCCGAGGGCAGGGCGGGCAGGCCCTCGCTCTCGTCGAGGATGCGCAGGTTGCCGGTGAGCAGGCTGCGCAGTTGCACGGTCACGGCGAGGCCGGCGCTGACCACCGCGAACAGCGCCGACAGGCTGGGGCTGCTGTAGGCGATGCGGTAGTCCAGTTCCGCCGCCTCCAGGGCGTTGCAGGCCCAGGCCCGGCAAAAGCAGGTGGTGTTGAACATGGCCAGCGGGATCGGCCGCTGGTCGTGGGGGCAGAAGCCCTCGGCGGCCATCCAGACGAAGGGCTCCTGGCGCAGCAACTGGCCGATCTCGGTGCCCGGCTCGCGGGTGACGATGGACAGGTCGAGGTCGTTGCGCGCCAGCAGGTTGAGCGAGGTGTCGCAATGCACCTCGACCTGCACCAGCGGATAGGCTTCGGCGAAGCGCGACAGGATCGCCGGGAGGAAGCGCATCACGTAGTCGTCCGGGGTGCCGATGCGCACCGAACCGACCATGTGCGGGCGGCGCAGGGTGTTGAACACCTCGCCGTGCAGCTTGAGGATCCGCCGGGCATAGCCGAGCAGCACCTGGCCTTCGGCGGTGAGGCGGGTCTGCCTTCCGTCGCGCTCGAACAGCGAGCGCTGCAGGACGTCCTCCTCGAGCCGCTTCATCTGCATGCTGACCGCCGACTGGGTGCGATTCACCGCCTCCGCGGCGCGGGTGAAACCACCGTGCTCGGCGATGGCGACGAAGGTGCGGAGCAATTCCGTATCAATGCCGGGCTGGTAGCTCATTCATCAATCTCCAAGATGCATTGCATAAGAATGATTCGTTGGATTGATCCTATGCCTGGCGGGACACTGTGCCTATCCCGAACGGAGGGCAAGACGATGAAAGGTCAACAGGATTATTTCGGCAGTCGCTTCCACGCTGCATCCCATCCCGCCTCGACCGCTGCGCCGTCGTTGTGGCGTCGCTGGCGGCGCTGGTTGCAGTTGGCCCGCGAGCGCCGGGAACTGCTGAGGATGAGCGACGAAGCGCTGAAGGACCTCGGCCTGAGTCGGGCGGATATCTTCCAGGAGGGCGAGCGGCATTTCTGGGACGACCCGCTGCGTCGGCATTGAGCGAACCGCAGCGGCGCGCCAGGCTGGCACGGCGGCGGAGGCGCGATAGACTCGCAGTCTCCTTCATCGACTGGGGCGCTCCATGAGTCTTTCGCTTTCCCTCGCCGAAGCCCGCCGCCTGGCCCTGGCCGCGCAGGGCTTCGACGGCCGGCGGACGCGCCGCAGCGTGCAGCGGCGGCATCTGCGCGAAATGCTCGCGCGCCTTGGCCTGTTGCAGATCGATTCGGTGAATGCGCTGGTGCGCTCGCACTACCTGCCGCTGTTTTCCCGTCTCGGTCCCTACTCCATGACGCTGCTCGACGAGGCGGCCTGGAGTGTCGGCCGTCACCGCCAGTTGTTCGAATACTGGGGGCACGAGGCCTCGCTGCTGCCGCTGGAACACTACCCGTTGATGCGCTGGCGGATGCGCCAGGCCGCCGACGGCCAGGGCATCTACCAGCAACTGGCACGTTTCGGCCGGGAACAGCAGCCACTGATCCGCCAGGTGTTGCAGGCGGTGCGCGAGCAAGGTGCGCTAGGTGCCGGCAGCCTGAGCACGCGGCAGGAGCGGGCCGGTCCCTGGTGGGACTGGAGCGCGGAAAAGCATGCGCTGGAATGGCTGTTCGCCGCCGGCGAGCTGACGGTGGCCGGACGGCGCGGCTTCGAGCGGCTCTATGACCTGCCGGAGCGGGTGTTTCCCGCGGAATTGCTGGCGCGCCCCGAGCTTTCGGAGGCACAGGCCCAGCGCGAGCTGTTGCGGATGGCGGCGAGCGCCCTGGGCGTGGCCACCGAAAAGGACCTGCGCGACTACTATCGGCTGAGCCCGGCGCAGAGCCGCGCGCGCCTCGCCGAACTGGTGGAGGCTGGCGAGCTGCTGCCGGTCCGGGTCGAGGGCTGGAGCCAGCCGGCCTACTGCCCCGGCGAACCGCAGGTGCCGCGGCGGCTAGGCGCCAGTGCCTTGCTCTCGCCCTTCGACTCGTTGGTCTGGGAGCGGGCGCGGGCCGAGCGCCTGTTCGATTTCCGCTATCGCCTGGAGATCTACACGCCGAAGGAAAAACGCGTGTACGGCTACTACGTGCTGCCATTCCTGTACAACGGCCGTCTGGTCGGCCGCGTCGACCTCCGCGCCGAGCGGGCGCGCGAGCGCCTGGCGGTGCATGCGTTGCATGCCGAGGCGAACGGCATGGACGATGCCGCCCTGCACGAGCTGGCCGAGCAACTGCGCAGCATGGCCGCCTGGCTGGGCCTGGCGACGGTGGCGATCGAGGGGCGCGGGGAGTTGGCGGTACGCTTGCGCGGGGTGCTGCTCTAGCGAGCGCTCCCGCCGGGCGGCGGGAGCGGCCGCGGCGCGCTCAGCGGCGCACCTGCTTCAGGGTTTCGGCGATCAGGAAGGCCAGCTCCAGCGACTGGTCGGCGTTCAGCCGCGGGTCGCAGTGGGTGTGGTAGCGGTCGCTGAGGCCGTCTTCGGTGATCGGTCGCGAACCGCCGATGCACTCGGTGACGTTCTGCCCGGTCATCTCGATGTGGATGCCGCCGGCGTAGCTGCCTTCGGCCTGGTGCACCTCGAAGAACTGGCGGACTTCGGCGAGCACGCGGGCGAAGTCGCGGGTCTTGTAGCCGCTGGAGGCCTTGATGGTATTGCCGTGCATAGGATCGGAACTCCACAGCACCTGGCGGCCCTCGCGCTGGATGGCCTGGATCAGGCGCGGCAGGTGGTCGCCGACCTTGTCGGCACCCATCCGCACGATCAGGTTGAGGCGGCCCGGATCGTTGTCCGGGTTGAGAATATCGATCAGGCGGATCAGCTCCTCGCTGTCCATGCTCGGCCCGACCTTGACCCCGATCGGATTGCCCACGCCGCGCAGCATCTCGACATGAGCGCCGTCGATCTGGCGGGTGCGGTCGCCGATCCAGAGCATGTGCGCCGAGCAGTCGTAGCACTCGCCGGTCAGGCTGTCGCGGCGGGTCAGGGCTTCCTCGTAGTTCAGCAGGAGCGCTTCGTGGGCGGTGAAGAAGCTGGTTTCGCGGAGCTGCGGCGCACTGTCCAGGCCGCAGGCGCGCATGAAGGCGAGGGTCTCGTCGATGCGGTCGGCGAGTTGCTGGTAGCGCTCGGCCAGCGCCGAGTTGGCGATGAAATCGAGGTTCCAGCGGTGCACCTGGTGCAGGTCGGCGAAGCCGCCCTGGGCGAAGGCGCGCAACAGGTTGAGGCTGGCGGTGGACTGGTGGTAGGCCTGCAACAGGCGCTCCGGGTCCGGCACGCGGCTCTTCTCGTCGAAGCCGATGCCGTTGACGATGTCGCCGCGATAGGCGGGCAGGGTCACGCCGTTCTGCGTTTCGTCGCCGGAGGAGCGCGGCTTGGCGAACTGGCCGGCCATGCGCCCGACCTTCACTACCGGGCAGCCGGCGGCGAAGGTCATTACCACCGCCATCTGCAACAGTACCTTGAAGGTATCGCGGATCTTCGCCGCGGAAAATTCGGCGAAGCTTTCCGCGCAATCCCCGCCCTGGAGCAAGAAGGCGCGTCCGGCGGTGACTTCGGCGAACTGCCGGCGCAGCTCGCGAGCCTCGCCGGCGAAGACCAGCGGCGGGTATCCGGCGAGGGTCTGCTCGACCCTGGCCAGGTGCGCGGCATCGGGGTACTCGGGTTGTTGCTGGATCGGCTTGGCCCTCCAGCTCTCGGGGCTCCAGGACTGGCTCATCTACGACTCTTGGCAATGCTCGGGAAAGCGGATTGCGGCATGGTAGAGCAGCTCGCCGCAGCGCCGCCAGCGATCGTTGCAATAGCGGAAATCCATCGTCGGGCCGGCTTTGCTATGCTGCGGTGCTTTTGCCGGAGCGCCTGGCGATAGCCGGCGAAGCGGCGGGGGGAGGTGAGTGGTGAGCGAAGAACGTCTGCTGGTCGAGGAGCGCGACGAATACGGGGTCATCCGGGTCATCGAGTCCGGCGACTATCGCTTCCTCGAGTTCGGCGACGGTGTCGAGCAGAGCTGCGTGTTCATGCCCGATCCAGCCTGGCTGGAATACGACTACACCCGCGCCATGCTGCTCGGCGGGCTCTGCCATTCGCAACCGCGTCGCGCGTTGTTCCTCGGTTTCGGCGCCGGCAGCCTGACCCAGGCCTGCCTGCGCCACCTGCCGCTGGAGGAGGCCGAGGCCATCGAGCTGCGCCCGGCGATTCCGCGCCTGGCCCGCGAGCATCTGGGGCTGCGCGACGACCCGCGCCTGCGATTGCGCATCGGCGACGCACTGGAGAGCCTGGGCGAATGCGCGGAGGCCGACCTGATCTTCCTCGACCTCTATACCGATACCGGCCCGTCGGCCGCGCACCTGGCCTGGAATTTCCTCGGTGCCTGCCAGGAGCGCCTCGCCGAGGATGGCTGGCTGGTGATCAACCAGTGGAGCGGCACCGATGGCAAGCCGCTGGGCGCGCCGCTGCTGCGCGGGCGCTATCACCATCATTACTGGGAGTGTCCGGTGGCCGAGGGCAACGTGGTGATGCTGGTGCCGGCGAACCTGGCCCTCGAACTCGACCAGGAAGCCCTGCGGACGCGTGCCGCGGCGCTGGAGCCGCAACTCGGCTATTCGTTGCAGGGCTATATCGACAGCCTGCGCCCGGCCCAGTAGCCAGGGCGCGCGGACAAGGGCCCGGCTAGCGTCCTTCGAAGCGTCCCGGGCGGCGTTCCTGGAGAGCGCGCAGGCCTTCCTTGGCGTCCTCGCTGTCGAGCAGGCGCCTGGCGGCTTCCGGCAACGCAGCGGCGGCGACCGCTTCGCCTTCCAGCAGGGCCTGGCGCGCCGAGCCGAGGGTGGCGCGCACGCCCAGCGGCGCCTGGGCCGCGACCCGTTCGGCGAGGGCGATGGCGTGGTCGAGGAGGTCCTCCGGGGCGGTGACTTCCTGCACCAGGCCGAGACGATAGGCTTCGTGGGCGTCGAATTCGTCGCCGGTGAGCAGCCAGCGCATGGCGTTGCCCCAGCCGGCGACCTGATGCATGCGCAGTGTCGCGCCACCGAACGGGAGGATTCCGCGCTGCACTTCGAGCTGGGCGAAGCGCGCGTTGCTGGCGCAGAGGTTGATGTCGGCCGCCAGCATCAGTTCGATGCCGATGGTGTAGCAGTAGCCTTGCACGGCCACCACCAGCGGCTTGCTTGGACGCCGGCCGCCGAAGGTGCCCCAGGGATCGACGGCGCCTTCGGGGAGTTTCCAGCCCTGGCGGAAGGTCTCGCCGACATTGGCCAGGTCCAGCCCGGCGGTGAAATGCTCGCCGTGGGCGAAGAGCAGGGCACAGCGCAACTGGTCGTCGGCCTCGTATTCGCCGAGCGCGGCGACCAGGTCGTCGAGCATCGGCAGGTCGAAGGCGTTGCGCTTGGCCACGCGGTCGAGGCCGAGCAGCAGCAGGTGGCCGCGCCGTTCGCGGCTGATGCGTCCTGGGAGGGTGTCGTTCATGCGGCGGTTTCCTGGCGGGGGGCGGGCAACGTCGGTATAGACGTCTGGAATCGGGATGTCCATTGTCAGTCTCTCCGATGACGCATGTCGGAAAAAACGCACACAAACGTCAAAATTCCGGTATGATGCGCGCCGGTCAAAACTGACCCCGTTCAGGACCTGCATTTTTCGGAGCGCTGTGCTCTGGCTGTGTATCCGCTCTGCGGATTTCCTTTACGTAATCTTCTAATTCAAAAGCAATCTCGCAAATCCCCGCCCCAGCTGCCTGGGTGGCCGTTTCGGCCGTACAGGGCATGAGCAGCCATGGGTCATGGGTCTTTGCGGATGTATACGAGGCAAACCCATGACTCAGGAAACCGTCGGCTTCGCCGCGCTCGGTATTCACCCCAATGTGCTCGCGGCAATCGTCGCCGTAGGCTACGAAGAGCCTTCGCCTATCCAGGCTCAATCGATTCCGCTGATCCTCGAAGGCCACGACATGATCGGCCAGGCGCAGACCGGTACCGGCAAGACCGCCGCGTTCGCCCTGCCGCTGCTGTCGCGCATCGACCCGAGCCGCCGCGAGCCGCAGATGCTGGTGCTGGTGCCGACCCGCGAGCTGGCCCTGCAGGTCGCCACCGCCTGCGAAACCTATTCCAAGCAATTGCCGGGCGTCGGCGTGGTCGCCGTCTACGGCGGCGCGCCCATGGGGCCGCAGCTGAAGGCCCTGCGCCAGGGCGCACAGATCCTCGTCGCTACCCCCGGCCGCCTGTGCGACCACCTGCGCCGCGACGAGAAGCTGCTGGCCACCGTCCAGCGCCTGGTGCTCGACGAAGCCGACGAGATGCTCAAGCTCGGCTTCATGGACGACCTGGAAGTGATCTTCGAGGCGCTTCCCGAATCGCGCCAGACCGTGCTCTTCTCGGCGACCCTGCCGGCGTCCATCCGTGGCATCGCCGAGCGCCACCTGAAGCAGCCCAAGCACGTCAAGATCGCCGCCAAGACCCAGACCGTGGCGCGCATCGAGCAGGTCCACCTGATGGTCCATGCCGACCAGAAGGCCGGTTCGATCCAGCGTCTGCTGGAAGTCGAGCAGTTCGACGCGCTGATCGCCTTCGTCCGCACCAAGCAGGCCACCCTCGACTACGCCGAATTGCTCGAGCGCCAGGGCTACCGCGCCGCCGCGCTCAACGGCGACATGCCGCAGGCCCAGCGCGAGCGGGTCATCGAGTCGCTGAAGGACGGTTCGCTGGACATCGTCATCGCCACCGACGTTGCCGCCCGGGGCCTGGACGTACCGCGCATCACCCACGTGCTGAACATCGACATGCCCTACGACCCCGAGTCCTACGTGCACCGCATCGGCCGTACCGGCCGTGCCGGCCGGGAAGGGCGCGCGCTGTTGCTGGTGACTCCGCGCGAGCGGCGCATGCTGCAGGTGATCGAGCGGGTCACCGGGCAGAAGGTCGGCGAAGTCCGCCTGCCGGATGCCGAGACCGTGCTGGAGGCCCGCCTGGCGCGCCTGGCCGCGAGCCTGACGCCCTTGCTCGACAGCGCCGTCGAGCAGCGCGGCGCGGTGCGCGACGAGCTGTGCCGTCGCCTCGGCTGCGATGCCGAGACCCTGGCCGCCGCATTGCTGGCACGCCTGACCGTCGGCAAGGCGCTGGACCTGGAGTCGGTGCGCCGCGAACAGCCGCTGACCCCATCGGCACCGCGCGAGCGTGCCGACCGTGGCGAACGCGGCGAGCGCGGCGAGCGTCCGGAGCGCAGCGGCGAGCGTCGTCCGATGGCGCCGCCGAGCGAAGGCCGTGCCCGCTGCCGCACTGCCCTCGGCGCGCGCGACGGGGTTGCGGCGAAGAACCTGCTGGGCGCGATCCTCAACGAGGGCGGCCTGTCCCGCGAGGACATCGGTCGCATCCAGATTCGCGATACCTTCAGCCTGATCGAGCTGCCCGAGGCCAATCTCGAGCGCCTGCTGACCAAGCTCAAGGACACCCGCGTCGCCGGCAAGGCCCTGCGCCTGCGCCGCTATCGCGAGGACTGAGGTCCAGCGCGATGAACAAAAGCCCCGCTTCGGCGGGGCTTTTTCATGGGCTTGATGTTTGCTGGCCAGACTGTTTTTCGCGCCTGCCCCGGCTTCTCGTTTCGTCACCCCGGGCGAGCCCCTCTGGCAAGCGTCTAAAGGAAACAAAGGACTCGCCCAGCCGCCAGGGCAGGCACCACGTCGTGCATGTCAGACCTGCACATACCGAGGCCCTGATCCGCCGCCTATCCATGACATCGCGGATAACGCCTATGGCGTTATTCGCGCTACAGGACTATGTCGCTCGCGATTTCCTGGCTGCCAGCCGAGTCCACCCAGCTTGCGGCGGGAAGCCGATGCTCTCCGCCAGTCCCCCGAGAAACCCTGTCAATCGAAGCGATAGATATCCATCCCCAACGAGCCCAGGGTAAAGCCGCTGTGCTCGACGCGCATCCCGCCGCCGCCCGCGCCGCGGGCGAAGAACAGTGGCAGCAGGTGCTCGTCGCTGGGGTGGTTGCGCGCCGCCCAGGGCGCCTGCCGGCGGTAGTCGTGAAGCGCGGCCTCGTCGTCGGCCTGGAGCTTTTCCACCATCCAGTCACGGAACTCCCGCGCCCAGGGCGCGATGGCTTCCGGCCCGGCGCGCCAGTCCAGTTCGCCCAGGTTGTGGGTGATGCTGCCGGAACCGATCAGCAGCACGCCTTCCCCGCGCAGTTGGCGCAGGGCCTGGCCGACGCGGCTCTGCAGGGCCGGACCGAGGCGGCTCGGCAGGGACAGCTGGAGCACCGGGATGTCCGCCTGCGGGTACATCAGGCTCAGCGGCACCCAGGTGCCGTGGTCGAATGGTCGCTGTGGGTCGGCCTGGGCCGGCAGGCCGGCGGCCTGGAGCAGTTCGATCGTCCGCTGTGCCAGCGCCGGCTCGCCTTTGGCCGGGTAGCGCACGGCGTAGAGGGGCGGCGGAAAGCCGTAGAAGTCGTGCCAGATATCCGGCACCGCGGCGCCGGTTACCCGCAGGTCGTCGCTTTCCCAGTGCGCGGAAACCACCAGGATCGCCTTCGGCCGCGGCAGCTCTGTAGCCAGGCGGCGCAGTTGTACGCCGCTGGCGCCCGGTTCGAGGGCGAGCATCGGTGAGCCGTGGGAAATATAGAGAGTCGGTAGCATGATTCACCTCGTGACTCGGATGAGCCATGTTCCTCCCTCGATCAATCGAAAACCAGTATATGTTTTTGAGGATACCTATCGACCCAGGCGTTAGGTCGCGGTCTCGCGCGCTACGCCGGTTGGGCTTTCCGCCCAGTAGCGCCGATCGTCGAGGATCGCCCGGTCACGCTCGAACGCCAGGGGCAGGCGTTCCCTGAGGAAGTCCACCCAGGTGCGGATCTTGGCGTCCAGGTAGCGCCTCGAGGAGTACAGCACGAACACCTCGCGGACATGCAGTCGATGGCCCGGCAGTAGCCGCAACAGGCTGCCTTCCTGCAGCGCGCGGGCGGCGACTAAGCCGGGCAGCAGGCAGACGCCGAGCCCGGCCGCGGCGGCGGCGGCGCAGGCGGCCTCGGGAAGGTTGACCTTGAGCGCCTCGTCGAGATCGAGCAGCGTTTCGCCGCGTTCGCCGACGAAGGCCCAGCCCTGCGGGCAGGACGGCGCGGCCACGTTCAGGCAGCGATGCCGCAGCAGGTCCTCCGGCGTGCGTGGCACGCCATGCCGTGCCAGGTATTCCGGCGCGGCACAGACCACGCTGAACACCTGGCCGAGATCGCGGGCGACCAGGGTCGAGTCCGGCAAGGTTCGGCCGAGGGTGATCAGCACGTCCAGGCCTTCCTCGAGCAGGGCCGGGGTGCCCTGGGCCAGCGTGAGGTCGACGGAGACGTCCGGATGGCCGTCCAGGTAGTCCACCAGTAGCGGCATCAGGTGCTCGAGGCCCAGTTCGGTCACCGCGTGGAGGCGCAGGCGACCGCTGGCGTGGGACTGGCTGTCTTCGACGTCCGCCGCGGCGGCGGCGACCGTGCGCAGGATCTGCTTGCAATGCTCGTAGTAGCGCAGACCGCTTTCCGTCACCACGACGCTGCGCGTATTGCGTTGCAGCAGGCGCGCCGAGAGCGCCTGTTCGAGCCCGGCGACCTGGCGCGAAACGGTCGCCGGAGAGGTCCCCAGCGCCTGGGCGGCCTGGGTGAAGCTGCCGTGCTCCACCACGCGGACGAAGGTCCGGATACCTTGCAGCAGGTCCATTTCCAACTCCTTCGCCGGTCCGCGCCCGGCGCCGTCTCAGCCCGACGCCGGGTCGGACGTTGGGCTCCAGCCGCCGCCCAGCGCCTTGTAGAGGTTGACCAGGGTCAGCGACACCGCTTCGTCGCTGGCGACCTGCTGTTCCTGGTTGTCCAGCAGTTGCCGCTGGCTGTCGAGCACGCTGAGGAAGTCCACCGCGCCGGCGCGGTATTGCTCGCGGGCGCTCTGCAGGGCGCGGCGGTTCTGCGCCACGGCTTCGCCGAGGCGCTCCTGGCGGCGCTGGTTGGCGGCGTAGTCGTGCATCGCGTCGTCGACTTCCTGCCAGGCACGCAGCACGGTGCGCTGGTAGTCGATGGCGGCTTCCTGCTGCTGTGCCTCACGTAGCTCCAGGAGTCCGCGCAGGCGTCCGCCTTCGAAGATCGGCAGGCTGAACGCCGGGCCGATGGCGAACTGGCGATGGTCCCAGTCGCCCAGGCTGGACAGTTGCAGGGATTCGAAACCGAAGTTGCCGTTGAGCGTGATGCGCGGATAGAAGTCCGCCTTGGCCACGCCGATGCTGGCGGTAGCCGCGTGCAGGCGCGCTTCGGCACGGCGGATGTCGGGGCGGCGCTGGGCCAGTTCGGACGGCAGGCCGACCGGCACGCTGCCCGGCGGACGCGGAATCGCCCGCGCCGGGCCGAGTTCGGCGAGCAGGCTGCCGGGGCTGGCGCCGACCAGGTAGCCGAGGGCGTTGACCAGGTGCGCCTGGTTCTTTTCCACCTCGGGCAGGCGTGCCTCCATGCTGGCCACCTGGGCCAGCGCCTGGGCTACCTCGAGGTCGGTGGCGACGCCGTTGGCCAGGCGCGTGCGGGTGAGTTCCAGGCTGCGCCGTGCGGTCTCGAGGTTGTCGCGGATGATCGCCGCACGGTTCTGTTCGCCACGCAACTGGATATAGTCGCGCGCGGCTTCCGCCAGCACCGAGACCTGCACGTCGCGCAGTTCGTTCTCGCTGGCTTCCACCGTCGCGTCGGCGGCTTCCAGCTCGCGTCGCACGCGGCCCCAGAAGTCCAGCTCCCAGGAGGCGTCGAAGCCGGCCAGGGCGTGGTTGTAGTTGCCTTTGCCGGCCTTGCCGGAGGGATCGAACAGGCCGGCGCTGGTGGTCCGCTGGCGCTGGTAGGTGCCGCTGGCGTCCACCGAGGGCAGGGCGTCACCGCCGAGGCTGCGACGGATCGCGCGGCTCTGCTGCAGGCGCGCCGCGGCGCTGCGCAGGTCGAGGTTGGCACGCTGGACCCGTTGCAGCAGGGCGTTCAATTGCGCGTCGTCGAACAGCGTCCACCATTGGGCTGCGAGCGGCGCGGCGGTGAGGTGGCTGGGGTTGCCGGCAGCGGCCTGGAGCGACCATTCGCCGGGCGCAGGGCGGTCCGGGCGGGTGAAGTCGGGGCCGAGGCTGCAGGCGCCGAGCGCCAGGCTGGCAATAAGCAGGAGCGGAGTGCCTTTCATTGCTGGGCAACCTCGGCGGAGCGGGTGCCGGTCGCGGTGTCGATCCGTGCTTCCACCGACATGCCCACACGCAACTTGCCCGCCATGGCCTGGCGCGGCTCGAGAACGATCTTCACCGGGATCCGCTGGACCACCTTGGTGAAGTTGCCGGTGGCGTTGTCCGGGGCGATCGGCGCGAAGCTCAGGCCGGTGGCCGGTGCGATGCTGTCGACATGGCCGCGCAGAACCTTGTCGGGGAAGGTGTCGACGCGGATTTCCACGGCCTGTCCGGGAGAGACGTGGGTCAGTTGGGTTTCCTGGAAATTGCCGACCACGTAGGCCTGCTGCAGGGGCACCACCGCCAGCAGCGCGCTGCCCGGCGTGACATAGGCGCCGACGCGCAGTTGGCGGCGGCCGACCTGGCCGTCGAAGGGGGCGCGGAGTTCGCAGTAGGAGAGGTCCAGGCGGGCCTGGTCGCGTCGCGCCTGCATGCGTTGCAGGTCGCCACGGGCCTGGCCGACGCGGGCTTCGAGGACGCTCACCTGCTTGCGCGTGGCATCCACCGCGGCCTGGCCCTCGGCCAGCCGGGCGCTGGCGGTATCGATCCGCGATTGCGCCTGCTGGGCGTTCTGCAGGCTGCCGGCGCCCTTGCTGGCGAGGGTCTGGTAGCGGCTTTGCTCGTGACGGGCGAAGACCAGCTCGGCCTGCTCGGCGCGGACCTTGGCCCGCGCCTGTTCGATCAGCGCCTGCTGGCGTTGCAGGTTGGCCTCGGCATTGGCCAGGTTGGCCTCGGCACCGAGCACGTCGGCTTCGGCGGCGGCCAGGGCGGTGCGGAAGTCGCGGTCGTCGAGGCGGGCGAGCAACTGGCCGGCCTTGACCGGCTGGTTGTCCTCGACCAGAACGTCCTGGACGAAGCCGGCGACTTTCGGCGCGACCAGGGTGAAATCGGCGTGCACATAGGCGTCGTCGGTGCTCTGCACGACCCGTGGGGCGAGCAGGTGGAACAGCAGGTAGACCAGTAGGGTCAGGACCAGCAGGGCGGCGAGCAGCAGGCTGCCCTTGCGCGAAGTGATGAACGACATACAGCGACCTTTCAGTGTGTGGGAGCGACCGGGCGGGGCGGGTAGGCCCGTTGCGGCAGGATCGGAATCAGGATCAGCAGGGCGCAGGCCAGGCCGGCCATCGCCAGCAGCACGTCGGCGTTGCCCAGCACCTGGGCCTGTTGGCGGGCCTGTTCGGCCAGGTGCTGCCAGTGCGCGCCGGAGTCGGCGCCCGGTTGCAGGCCGGCGATCTGTTGCAGGCGCAGTTCGACGGCCTGGGACGCATTGCCCAGGTGATCCACCAGGCGGTTGGAGTGGTAGTGCTCGCGGGCGGTGCCGAGGGCGCCGATCACCGCGGTGGCGACTACCCCGGAGAAGCCGCGGACGGTGTTGAACCAGGCCGAGGCGAAGGGTCCCTCGATGGGCGCGATGACGCTGGTGGAGAGCATCAGCAGCGGAATCACCGCCATCGGCTGGCCGACCACCAGTAACAGCATCGGCAGGTAGAAGTCCTCGCGCACCCAGTCCGCCGTCAGTTGGCTGAAGCTCAGACAGGCACCGGCGCACAGGCACAGGCCGCAGGCCAGCACCCAGCGGCAGTCGACCCGCGGGATGTTGCAGAGGGCCGCCACCAGCGGCAGCGCGACGAGCTGCGGAAGGGCCACCAGCAACACCATGGGTACGCTCTGCAGGGGGCGGTAGCCGCGGATCTCGGCGAGGAATTCGGTCGGCACGCCCATGCTCGCGCCGAGCACCACCAGCACGCCGGCCAGGGTGATCAGGGCGAAGGTCAGGTTGCGGCGCTTCAGCAACTGCAGGCGGAAGAACGGCAGCGGGTGGCTCCATTCGTTGACCAGGAACAGCCCCAGCAGGAGGCTGCCGCTGCCCAGCAGCAGGCAGATCAGCGGCGACTCGAACCAGTCCAGGCGTTCGCCTTGCAGCAGACCGATCACCAGGGCGCAGATCGCCGGGAAGCCGGTGAGCAGGCCGATGCCGTCGAACTGGCGGAAGCGTTCCAGGCGCACCGGGTCCTGGGGGATGCCATGGGACACCGCGGCCATCGCCACCAGGCACAGTGGAATGACCTGCCAGAACACCCACTGCCAGCCGACGTATTCGAACCAGAACGCCGCCAGTGGCAGGCCCAGGTTGGGCCCGAAGGTCGCGGTGAGGGCATAGGCGCCCAGGCCATAGAGCTTTATCCCGGGTGGCAGGAAGCGTAGCGCCACGGTCATCAGCATTGGCGGCAGGCAGCCGGCCATCAGCCCTTGCAGGGTGCGCAGGACCAGCAGGCTCTCGAGGTTCGGCGCGAACGGACAGAGCAGGGCCAGCAGGGCGAAGCCGCCGATGGCGAAGAGCGTGAAGCGGCGCAGGGAAAAGGTCACCGAACACCAGGGCGCGAATGCCATGGCGGCGACCTGGGTGGCTTCGTAGAGCACGGTCAGCCAGGTGCCTTCGTCATGGCCAATGGCGAGTGCGCCGCGCACATCGGTCATGGCGATCTCGGTGACATGACCATTGAGACCGGCGGTGAGCGAGGCGAGCAGCACGCCGAGCAGGCCTACCACGATGCGCGCGCCGAAAGGCTGGGCGGCGGGGGCTGCGGTTGGCGTCGGCTGGCCGAGCGGGGTGGCGAGCGAAGTCATCGCGACCTCGCTACGGCGAGGGTGGGGAAACAAGGCATGGGCGGAAACTCTTCTGATTTCCGCCGCAGTCTAGGAGCGTCCCGGTAGTGTGAAAATTGAAATGATCGAAATGAATCAGTGCATTTTGTGCATCTGTTTCAGTTGGAGCCAAGCAGCGGATGGGGATCGCTCTGTACTTCCTCGCAAATCCGCTTGATCGTTTGCCGGAACCAGCGGTGCGCGGGATCGTTGTCGAAGCGTGGATGCCAGGCCTGGACCACCATCACGGTCTTCAACGGCACCGGGATGTCGAACTGGCGCAGGCCCAGGCCCAGTCGGTTGGCCCGCCACAGGGAATGCTCGGCGATCGGCAGCAGCAGGTCGGAGCCGGGCAGGGCGAAGATCGCCGAGTGGAAGGTCGGGCTGATCAGCTTGACGTCGCGCTTCAGGCCGAGTTCTCCCAGGGCCTGGTCCAGCGGTCCATGGTTGAGGCCACGACGCGAGACGGCGATATGCGGAAAAGCGACGAAGCGCTGCGGAGTGATCTCGCCGTCGAAGATCGGGTGCCCCTGGCGGGCCAGGCCGACGAAGCGGGTGGTGAGCAACTGCTGGGTCTTGACCTCGGGTTCCATCCAGGACGAGGCGCCGATATAGAGGTCGATGCGGTTCTGCCGCAGTGCCTCGTCGTCGATGTCCGACTCCTGCACGAAGCGCAAGGTGCAGCGCGGCGCCTCCTCGGCGAAGATCTCCAGCAGGCGTATCGACAGACCGCCGACCAGGGTGTTGTTGGAACGCAGGGTGAAGCAGCGCTCCAGCTTGTCCAGTTGGATGGTCTCGCGAGTGTTGAACAGGTCGCGGGCCTGGTCCACCAGTTGCCGGACCTGCTCCTGCAGTTCCAGGGCACGGGGCGTGGGCACCAGCTTGCGGCCGGCGCGGACCATGATCGGGTCGCCTACCGCCTCGCGGATCCGTGACAGGGTACGGCTCATCGCCGGTGGGCTGAGGTGCATGCGGCGCGCGGCTCCGACCACGCTGCCCTCTTCGAGAAGAACGTTGAGGGCGACCAGGAGATTCAGATCGGGAAGATGCATGGAGTGGAAGTATAAGCACGCTGGCATGCGCAGGGTGCAGTCTTTCGTTCTCCCAGGCGTGCGTTCGCTGCATTGCTGGATTGCGTTCGCGGTGCCTTTACGCGCACCGGTGGCTGCCGAAGAATGCCGGTGCACGCTCTATCCGAGGATTTGCCGATGTTCCATACGCTCCTGGTCGCCATCGACGGCGGCCCGCAGACCCGTCGCATTGCCGAGCTGGCGCGGCAGGCCGCCGCGCCGGGCGCGCGGGTCCACCTGCTGTGCGCGGTGGACGCCGGCTATGCGTTGCCGGGCCGGCCGACGCTGCTCGACTATCCGCCCGCCGCGCACGAGTGCGAAGAGGCCCGGCAGGTGCTCGACGAGGCCCGTGCGCTGCTAGCCGGGTGCGAGCTGGAGGTACGGGCCGAGCTGCGCGCCGGCGACCCGGTGCAGGTGATCCTGGGCGAGGCGCGACGCCTGGGCTGCGAGCTGATCGTCATCGGTCATCGGCACCTGGGGCGGCTGGAGCGCCTGCTCGATCCTTCGGTCGGCGACCGGGTGATCCGCGAGGCGCCGTGTCCGGTGCTGGTGGAAGTGCGCGAGGAAGATGCGCAGGGGAGTTGACCTGCCGGCCGATTGTCGCCACCTTGCGGTTTTTCCCACGAATGCGGAGGGCAGGATGCAGGCGGATTTTTGGCACGCCCGCTGGGCGAACAACCAGATCGGCTTCCACCTGGACGAGATCAATCCCTACCTGATGCGCCACCTGTCGCGGCTGCGACTGCAAGCGGGCGAACGGATCCTGGTGCCGTTGTGCGGCAAGACCCTGGACCTGGCCTGGCTGGCCGCCCAGGGACTGGAGGTGCTGGGGGTGGAGCTTTCGGAAAAGGCCGTGAGCGACTTCTTCGAGGAGCACGACCTGCGCCCCGAGATCGATCAACTGGATGGTTTCCGCCGCTACCGGGTCGCCGGCATCACCCTGCTGCAGGGTGATTTCTTCGCCTTGCAGGCAGAGCACCTGGCGCAGTGCAGGGCGTTCTACGACCGCGCCGCGCTGATCGCCCTGCCGCCGGAGATGCGCGAGCGCTATGCCGGGCATCTCCAGGCGGTCCTGCCGACGCGCAGCCTCGGCTTGCTGGTCACCATCGACTACCCGCAGGCGGAGATGGCCGGTCCGCCGTTCGCCGTGCCCGACGAGGAGGTGCGTGGCTACTACGCTGGCGGTTGGCGGATCGAGGAACTGGAGCGCGGCGACGTGCTCGGCGTCAACTGGAAATTCCTCGAGCGCGGGGTGTCCTGGCTGGACGAGGCCGTCTACCTGCTGGAGAGAGGCTGAAACGGGGCGCCGCGCGGCGCCCCGTCCATTTTCAGCGGAGTTCGTCGACCAGCACCGCAAGGGTGCTCAGGACGTCCTGGCCGAGCCGCTTGGAGCGGGCGCCGGACCAGCCGGTCCCGGGCTCCGGGTTGTCGTCGTGGTCCTTGAACGGCATCTCGATGGTGAACGCCAGGCAGTCGTAGGTCTGCCCGACGAAGTTGCAGGCCAGCGCCAGGTTGGCCTGGCCCGGCGCACTGCGTGGGTAGCCATGGCGGATCTGGAATTCGCCGCGCGCCATCAGTTCCTCGCGGAAGCGTTGCTCGAGCCGTTCCAGGCGGGGCGTATAGCCCGGGTTGCCCTCGCAGCCGGCGGCGAATACGTGGGGGATTTCCTCGTCGCCGTGGATGTCGAGGAACAGGTCGACGCCATGGCGCTTCATCTCCTGCTGGACGAACCAGACTTCCGGGCTGCGCTCGGCGCTCGGCTCCAGCCAGGCCCGGTTGAGATCCTGGCCGGCGGCGTTGGTGCGCAGGTTGCCGTGGAACGCGCCGTCCGGGTTCATGTTCGGCACCAGGTACAGGTCGGCCTTTTCCAGCAGGCGCTGCATTTCCGTATCGTCCGGCCGCTGCAGGCGCTCGATCAGGCCTTCCATGAACCATTCGGCCATGTGTTCGCCGGGATGCTGCTGGGCGATGACCCACAGCTTCAGGTGGCTGTCGGGATGGCGCCTGACCCGCAGCAATTCGATGTCGCGGCCTTGCACGCTGGTGCCGACGGCGAGCCGTTCGACGCCCTCGATGCCGAGCGCACGTTCGACCAGGCGGGCATGCCGTTCGCGGCTGTAGGGCTCGAAGTAGGCGAAGCGGACTTCGCTTTCCTCCGGTTCCAGCTGGAAATGCAGGCCGTCGGCGTCGTATTGCGACGGCACGCGGAACCAGCGTTCGCCATCGTACGAGGCGACTGCCTGGTAGCCGCTCCAGGCATGGCTGTAGGCCGACTGGCCGGCGTTGACCAGGGTGAAGCAGTGCTCGGTGGCGGCAGCCATGCCCTCGACCTTGAAGTGGAACCACTGGAAATGCTGGCTGGCCAGGTCGGGACGGATCGCCAGGCGGATCCGGCGGGGATCGCTGGCATCGATGACCTGGATGTTGCCGCTGTCGAAATCGGCGCGGATCTGCATGGGAACCTCATCGGGCGAAATCACGGACCCGCATGTTCCGGGGCTGGCTCGCGGCTGTCAAAGCGACCATGGATAGGTGGCTTTCCCGGGCATAAAAAAAGGGCGACCGATGGTCGCCCTGTCCCAAGTGTGAAAGCGGATCAGCGTGCGCTGGCGCGCAGCGCTTCGATACGATCCTCCAGCGGCGGGTGGCTCATCAGCAGGCCGGCCAGGCCGTGCTTGAGGCCGCCATTGATGCCGAAGGCGTTCAGGGTGTCGGGCATCTGCACCGGCACGCCCTGTTCCGAACGCAGGCGTTGCAGCGCGGCGATCATCGCGCCGGTGCCGGCCAGGTGGGCGCCGGCGGCGTCGGCGCGGAACTCGCGGCGGCGCGAGAACCACATGACGATGATGCTGGCGAGGATGCCGAGCACCAGTTCGGCGAAGATGGTCGCGACGAAGTAGCCGATGCCCGGGCCGTCCTCGTTCTTCAGGATGGCCTTGTCGACGAAGTTGCCGAAGATCCGCGCGAAGAACATCACGAAGGTGTTCACCACGCCCTGGATCAATGCCAGGGTGACCATGTCGCCGTTGGCGACGTGACCGATCTCGTGGGCGAGGACGGCTTTCACCTCATCGGGCGAGAAACGTTCGAGCAGGCCCTGGCTGACCGCGACCAGCGCGTCGTTCTTGTTCCAGCCGGTGGCGAAGGCGTTGGCCTCGTAGGCGGGGAAGATGCCGACCTCCGGCATCTTGATGCCGGCTTCGCGGGACAGCTCTTCGACGGTTTGCAGCAGCCACTGTTCGTGACGGGTGCGCGGCTGGCTGATGACTTCGGTACCGGTGCTCATCTTCGCCATCCACTTGGAGATGAACAGCGAGACCAGCGAACCGGCGAAACCGAACACGGCGCAGAAGACCAGCAGGCTGCCGTAATTCTGGCCGGTGAAGCGGTCCACCCCGAGCAGTTTCAGGGTGATGCTGGCAATCACCAGGACTGCCAGGTTGGTGGCCAGGAACAACAGGATGCGCATCATGGTGTAAAGCTTCTCCTCACGGCTGAAGGCACGGAGCGCGGTTCGCAGGCCGCCGGGGCGGGCGAACGGGCTCCTGATAATCATGCGGGGTTATATAAGGGGCGGTCCATGGCGATTCAATCGAGGGACTATTTCAAACTGTGTCGCCTTGCGCGCCCAGGTTGCCCTCGAACAGCAGGCGGGTCAGCCCGGCCAGGCGTTCGCCGTCGCCCTGCGCCAGCGCCTGGCGCAACTGGTTGGCCAGGCTGGCCTGTTCGCGGCGCACGCTGGCCGGCGCCTCGGCCAGCGCCGCCGCGGCCCGGGGGACGATACGGGTAAGTCTTAGGAAGGCCTTTTCGCTGAGCACCGCCTGGTCGAGAGCCTCGTAATGAATGGTGTTGGCGAAGCGCAGGTAGCCTTCCTCGGCGAGCCAGAGCAACGCGCCCAGACAACTTTGGTGACGTTTGCTCGGCAGGCCGAACTCGTCCGGCGCCTCGCGGCCGATCAGGTCTTCGACGTAGAGCGCGGTCTTGCGCGGAAACGCCTGGTAGAGAAGCAGGAGGCCGCCAGCGGCGTCCTTGTGGAAGTCGTCGATCTGCAGGTCCATGGATGGGTCGCCGGGCAGGGCGGCGCCAGCGGCGCCGCGGGAGCGGGGAGGTTACTGCTGGTAGCCCTTGAGGAAGCTGCCGATGCGCAGGATCGCCTGCTCCAGGTCGTCGACGCGGGGCAGGGTGACCACCCGGAAGTGGTCGGGCCACGGCCAGTTGAAGGCGGTGCCCTGGACGATCAGCAGTTTTTCCGAGAGCAGCAGGTCGAGGACGAACTTTTCGTCGTTGTGGATCGGGCAGACCTTCGGATCGATCCGCGGGAAGGCGTACAGCGCGCCCATCGGCTTCACGCAGCTGACGCCGGGGATGTCGTTGAGCAGTTCCCAGGCGCGGTTGCGCTGCTCCAGCAGGCGCCCCGGCGGCAGGACCAGATCGTTGATGCTCTGGTAGCCGCCCAGGGCGGTCTGGATCGCGTGCTGCGCCGGGACGTTGGCGCACAGGCGCATGTTGGCGAGGATGTCGAGACCTTCGATATAGCTCTGTGCCCGCTGCTTGGGCCCGGAGATCGCCACCCAGCCGGAGCGGAAGCCGGCCACCCGGTAGGATTTGGACAGGCCGTTGAAGGTCAGGCAGAGCACGTCCGGCGCCAGCGAGGCGGTGGAGACGTGGACGGCGCCGTCGTAGAGGATCTTGTCGTAGATCTCGTCGGAGAACAGCACCAGGTTGTGCTGGCGGGCCAGTTCGACCATGCCTTCCAGCACTTCCCTGGAATACACCGCGCCGGTGGGGTTGTTCGGGTTGATGATCACCATCGCCCTGGTATTCGGCGTGATCTTCGCCTTGATGTCTTCCAGGTCCGGCCACCAGTTGGCCTGCTCGTCGCACAGGTAGTGCACCGGCTTGCCGCCGGCGAGGCTGACGGCGGCGGTCCACAGCGGGTAGTCGGGAGCGGGGATCAGCACCTCGTCGCCGTTGTTCAGCAGCGCCTGCATGGACATCACGATCAGTTCCGACACGCCGTTGCCGAGGTAGATGTCCTCGATGCCGACGCCTTCCACCTGCTTCTGCTGGTAATACTGCATCACTGCCTTGCGCGCGCTGAACAGGCCCTTGGAGTCGCTGTAGCCCTGGGCGGTCGGCAGGTTGCGGATGACGTCCTGGAGAATTTCCTCGGGAGCTTCGAAACCGAACGGCGCCGGGTTGCCGATATTCAGCTTGAGGATGCGGTGACCCTCTTCCTCTAGGCGTTTGGCGTGCTTGAGCACCGGCCCGCGAATGTCATAGCAGACGTTGGCGAGCTTGTTCGATTTGCTGACCTGCATGATGTGTCGAGTCCCGAAGTGAGCGAACACCGTGGAACAGGCTGCGAAAAGCCCGCTGGATCGCGGCTTGGCAGGCTGTAACGCGGATGACAGACTGGCGTCTATAAGGAGCACGCATGATACGTGCGGCCCGTCCCCCGGAAAAGGGAGCGCCGGGCATTTTTCAGATCGCGAGGTAGAGCCGATGAGCAAGATCGACAAACCCCTGGACTCCTGGCGCGAGGAGTTGACCGAAGAGCAGTTCCACATCTGTCGCCTGGGCGGTACCGAACGCGCCTTCAGTGGCGAATACCACGCCACCAAGACCCCCGGGATCTATCATTGCACCTGCTGCGGCACGGCGTTGTTCGACTCCGACGCCAAGTACGACTCCGGCAGCGGTTGGCCGAGCTATTTCCAGCCGGTGGACGCCGAGGCGGTCCGCGAACTGGACGACTTCAGCCACGGCATGCATCGCATCGAAGTCCGCTGCGGTCGCTGCGATGCCCACCTGGGGCACGTCTTCCCGGATGGCCCCCGGCCCACCGGGTTGCGTTACTGCATCAACTCGGCCTCGCTGAAGCTGGTGCCGCGGGAGAGCTAGAGAGCGACGACCCGTCTTTGGTTCGGGTCGTTTTTCATTCAATCAAGTTGTGTGCAATTGAATTGCGAGATACTTTATTTCGAGACCCACCCTCAACAAGGAAGACAAGCCATGAGCGATTCGCTGCTGAGCATTCCCTGCACCACCATCAAGGGCGAACAGAAGACCCTGGCCGACTTCGGCGGCAAGGCGCTGCTGGTGGTGAACACCGCCAGCAAGTGCGGCTTCACCCCGCAGTACCAGGGGCTGGAGGCCTTGTGGGAAAAATACCGTGAGCGCGGACTGGTGGTGCTCGGGTTTCCCTGCAACCAGTTCGGCAAGCAGGAACCGGGCGACGAGGGCGAGATTTCGCAGTTCTGCGAACTGAACTACGGGGTGAGCTTCCCGCTGTTCAGGAAGATCGAGGTCAACGGCGCCGGCGCCCACCCGTTGTTCGTCAGCCTGAAGAAGCGCGCGCCGGGCCTGCTCGGCAGCCAGGGCATCAAGTGGAACTTCACCAAGTTCCTGATCGGCCGCGATGGCCAGGTGGTGAAGCGCTATGCGCCGACCACCAAGCCGGAGGAGCTGAGCTCGGCGATCGAGGCGCTGCTTGAATGAGCACCCGGGGAAAAGTCGCCAGGCCGGATGGCGTCGAAGAATCGCTGCTGCTCGACAACCAGCTGTGTTTCAAGCTGTACGCCGCCTCGCGCGCGGTGATCCGCGGCTATCGGCCGCTGCTCGAACAGATCGGCCTGACCTACCCGCAGTACCTGGTCATGCTGGTGCTCTGGGAGTGGCATGCGAGCCCGCCGGAGCAGCCGACGGTGAAGGCCCTGGGCGACCGCCTGCTGCTCGACTCCGGAACCCTGACGCCCTTGCTCAAGCGTCTCGAACAGCTCGGCCTGGTGGATCGCCGTCGCGCCAGTCACGATGAGCGGGAAGTGCACCTGACGCTGACGGTGCCGGGGATCACCTTGCGCGAACGGGTCATTCCGCTGCGCCAGCAGCTGATCTGCAGCACCGGTTTCGACCTCAACGAGATGTTCGACCTGCACCAGCGCCTGGGCGGATTGCTGTCGCGCTTCCGTCTGGCGGTAGGAGGCTAGCCGTCGTCGCGAGGCCGGCTAGTCGCTCGCGGTGAGCGGGCACCAACGGTCGAGGATGGCTTTCAGTTCGTCGCGGTGGAAAGGCTTGGCCAGGTAGTCGTCCATGCCGGCGGCACGACAACGTTCGCGCTCGTCCGGCAGGGCGTTGGCGGTCAGCGCGATGATCGGCAGGCCGCCCCAGCGTCCGCTGTCGCGGATCTGCCGGGTCGCTTCGTAGCCGTCCATCACTGGCATGTTGCAGTCCATCAGGACCAGGTCGATGGGATGCTCCTCCAGCATCTTCAGGGCATTCAGCCCGTGTTCGGCGATCCATACCTGGCAGCCGAGCTTGTGCAGCAGGCCCTTGGCGACCAACTGGTTGACCGGGTTGTCCTCCACCAGCAGGACCCGGGTGTTGCGCTGTTCTCCCGTGGTGTCCGAGGCGCTCGACGGGGCTATGGCAGTGTGTTCGAGCACGTGTTTCAGGGCCTGGTACAACTGGTTGCGACTCAGCGGCCTGGCCAGTTGGCGCAGCGGCGACAGGCGGCGGGCCAGCTCCGGTTCGAGGAAACTGCCGTAGGCGGTGACCAGCAGGATCGGCGTACCGATGCTCGGACGCAGTCCCATCAGACAGTCCGGGCAATCCGATATCAGTACGTCGAGCGAGTGGCCGAGCAGGCTGTCGTCGGTCTCCAGACGCTTGTACTCCAGGCCCCAGCGCGGCAGCCAGGTTTGCAGCAGCTGCGCCAGCCCGCTGTTGGCCGAGCATTGCGCGATCACCCGGCCGCGCAGCGGCAGCGCCTGCAGCGGAGGGCTGACCGGCGCCAGCGGCAGGCCGACGCTGAACAGGCTGCCCAGGCCGACCGTCGACTCCACCGTCAGCTCGCCCTGCATGGCCTCGCACAGCTTGCGCGTGAGGGCCAGGCCGAGGCCAGTGCCGCCGTATTGGCGGGTGATACCCGCGTCGGCCTGGGTGAACGGTTGGAAGATGCGATCCAGCGCCTCCTGGGCGATGCCGATGCCGGTGTCGCGCACACTGATGCGCACACCCTCGGCGGTGGCTTCCACGCGAACGTCGACCCGCCCCAGGCGGGTGAACTTCAGCGCGTTGGACAGCAGGTTGCTGACGACCTGGCGAATCCGCGTCGGGTCGCCGGAAACCTGGGCGGGCAGGGCGGGGTCGACCAGGCAGGTCAGCTCCACGCCGGCCGCGGCGTTCTGCGAGAGGAGGCTGGCGGTGTCTTCCACCAGGACGCCCAGGTCGAACGGGATCTGTTCCAGGACCAGTTGCCCGGCCTCGAACTTGGAGAGGTCGAGCACGTCGTTGAGCAATTCCACCAGCACCTTGCCGGAGTCGTGGGCGATCGACAGCTGCTGGCGCTGTTCCGGGGTGAGCGGGCCGTCGAGGCTCAGCGAGAGCATGCCGAGCAGGCCGTTCAGCGGCGTGCGGATCTCGTGGCTCATGTTGGCCAGGAAGCTGGCGCGGGCCTGGGCCATATCGAGAGCGGTCTGGCGGGCTTCTTCGAGTTCCTGGTTGGATAGCGTCAGGCGCGCGTTGGCGGCCTTCAGCTCGGCGGTACGGGCGGCGACGATGCTTTCCAGCTCCTCCAGGTACTGGGTCAGGCGGTTCTCCGCCTCCCGGCGCTGTTCGATCTCTACCGAGATGCGCCCGAGCTGGCGGTTGATGACTTCCACCAGCACGCCGATCTCGTCGCGTTCGTGGCCCTTGGGGCAGGGCAGGCGCATGCGTGCCGGCGAGCGTGGATCGTGTCCGCTGAGGGCCTGGATCAGGCTGACCAGGGGCTTGGTCAGCAGGGTATAGAAGAGCACCAGCAGGATCAGCGACAGCAGCAGGCTGCGCACGAAGCCGGAGAGCAGGGTGATGCCGGCGCGACGGAGGAAGTCGTTGCCGAACACGAAGGTGTCGATTTCCAGGTGCAGTACGCCGAGGGCCTCGCCCGGCGCATGGTCGACATGCAACGGGTCCTCGTAGACCCGCTTGTGGCCGAAGAGGAAGTCGCTGAGCGGCCGCAGGCGGCTTTCGGCGGGTTCGCGCGAGGCGCTGGCCAGCGGCAGGCCGGAGGTGTCGATGATTTCCGCGCGGACCACGGCGGGCGAGCGCAGCAGGCCGAGGACCAGCTCCTGGGCCAGCTCCGCATCGATGTTGTAGGCGATTCGCGCGGCGGGGTTGTGGCTGACGTCCAGCAGCGCGCGCACTTCGCGATTGATGGATGCGTCCTGGCTGGCATAATCGACGCCAACCTGAATCAGGCTGAGCAGGGTTCCCAGGATAAAGGCCACCAGCACGGTGAGGCTGGCCTGTTTGAACGACAGGCGATGGGTCAGCGCTATATCCATGGGGGCGGGGATCAGCCTTGGCGAGGTTCTGCCGCCTAGCATAGCCCATCCCGACCGTCTGTCGGGGTTCCTGGGCGCAACCGATGATCGATCCGTGACGTCAGTCCGATCCGAGGAGAACAGAGTGGATTCCCGATTGAGCGATTTTCTTGCCCGCGCCGAAAGCGTGCTCGCGCGCCTGGAGCCGCTGCTGCCGGCCGTACGCGAAGCCGTCGACTGGGAGCGCAGCCTGGCGGCGCGCTGGCACCGCGACGGCCGTAGCGGCTACCTGCAGCCGCTGGAGGTCAGCCTCGACCTGCGCCTGGCCGACCTGCTGGGCGTAGAGCGGCAGCGCGAGCAACTGGAACGCAACACCCGCCAGTTCGTCGCCGGCCAGCCGGCCAACCACGCCTTGCTCTGGGGGGCCCGCGGGACCGGCAAGTCCTCCCTGGTTCGTGCGCTGCTGGCCGAGCTGGCCGGCGCCGGGCTGCGCCTGATCGAGATCGAGCGCGACCACCTGGCCGACCTGCCGCGCGTGGTCGAGCAACTGCAAGGCCTGCCGCAGCGCTTCGTACTGTTCTGCGACGACCTCTCGTTCGATGCCGGGGAAGGCGACTACCGGGTACTCAAGAGCGTGCTCGACGGCTCGCTGGAACAGGCGCCGGAGAATGTGCTGCTCTACGCCACCTCCAACCGCCGGCACCTGGTTTCGGAGAAGCAGAGCGACAACGAGAACTGGAAGATGGTGGACGGCGAGCTGCATCCCAACGAAGCGGTGGAGGACAAGATCGCCTTGTCCGACCGTTTCGGCCTGTGGCTGTCGTTCTATCCCTTCACTCAGGAGCATTTCCTCAGCGTGGTTCACCACTGGGTGGACGTGCTCGCGGAGAAGGCCGGGCTGGCCTGGAGCTGGAGCGAGGAACTGGAGAAGGAAGCGATCCGCTGGGCGCTTGGCCGCGGCAACCGCAACGGCCGTTGCGCCTATCAGTTCTCCCGCTACTGGGTGGGCAAGCAACTGCTGGAGCGCCAGGCATGATCGATCTGCAGCAATCTGGCGCCGGGCTGGCCGGCTACGCCCTGCTGGCGGCGCAGGCCGAGGCGCTGTTCGCCGACGAGCGCGATTTCATCGCCAACGCCGCGCAGTTCTCCGCCTTTCTCTTCCATGAGCTGGGCGACCTGAACTGGGCCGGCTTCTATCTGAACCGCAACGAGGAACTGGTCCTGGGACCGTTCCAGGGCAAGGTCGCCTGCGTCCGCATCCCCTTCTCCAAGGGCGTCTGCGGCGCCGCGGCGCGTACCCGGCTGACCCAGCGGGTCGACGACGTCCACGCGTTTCCCGGCCACATCGCCTGCGACAGCGCTTCCAGCAGCGAACTGGTGGTGCCTCTGCTCAAGGACGGCCGCCTGGTCGCTGTGCTCGATCTGGACAGCCCGAGCGTGGGACGCTTCAGCGCCGAGGACCAGGCCGGGATCGAAGGCCTGGTGGAGATATTCCTGCGCCTGACGGACTGCTGAGCGACGCGTTCAGGCTTTCGCTGCGAGCTTGTCGAGGGTCCGTCGTTCCCCCGGCAGCAGCGCTTGCATCGCCGGGCGTTCGAGCATCCGCGCGAAATGCGCGGCGAGGGCCGGCCAGCGTTGCTCGTCCAGGTTTTCGCCGGCGTGACGCAGGTTGACCAACTGGCTGGCGAGCGCCAGGTCGGCGAGGGTCAGTCGCTCGCCGACGAAGAAGGCCCGGCCGTCGAGATGGTTTTCCAGGTAATCGAAGTGCGCTGGCAGCTTTTCCTCCAGCGCGCGACGCACGTCGTTTTCCTCGCAGGCCTGGCCCATCGCCGGCTTGAGTATCCGGTTGCGGAAGATCGTCAGCGTGGCTAGGGGAGCGATCTCGTAGTCGGCGTATTTTTCCAGCCAGCGCACCGCTGCGCGGCCGGCGGGGGCGTCGCCCTGGAGATTCGGCGGTTCGGGATAGCGTTCTTCCAGGTACTGGCAGATCACGCTGGAGTCGGCGAGGGCCAGGTCGCCGTCGCGCAACGCCGGGATGCGGCCCAGCGGACTGATCTCGCGATACCAGGCCGGCTGGCCGAACGGGGCGATCGCTTCCAACTGGTAGTCGAGGCCCTTTTCGGCCAGGAGCAGGCGGACCTTGCGGACGAACGGAGACAGCGGGGCTCCGTAGAGTGTCAGGCTCATAACGATTTCCTCGGTCGATATGAGCCTGGGTTATAGCACGGCTGCCGTAGGCAGGCCGGAATCAGTCGTAGACGTTCTTCTTCTTCCACAGGTCGTCTGCATCGAGGGCCTTCAATCCCTCGTTGAGTTCGCTGGGCTCCTCGCTCGCCGGCTGGCTGTTGTTCAGCACCATCGCGTTGGCGCGGGCCAGCTGCGCTTCCATCTGCTGCAGCTCCGCCTGGTAGCGCGCCAGCTCGGGCTGCTTGCGCAGGTACTGGGCGCCGCGTTCGAAGGCCAGGCGCGCCTGGCGCGGTTCGTTCTGCTGCAGGGCCTGCTGGCCGAGATTGCCGAAGAACTCGATATGCAGGCGCACCAGGAGGTGGCGAATCTCCTTGACCCAGATCTGCGCCTCGCTGCGCGGCAGGTGGCCGTCCTGGGTGAAACGGGTGAGCTGGGCATGCAGGGCTTCGAAGAGGAAGCGGACTTCCTTGGCCTTGTCCTCGGTCAGGATCGCCTGGGGCGGATTGCGCACCGGGATCGACTCGCCCTTGGCGACCAGCGCGCGCAACTCTTCTATACGAGCCTTGAGCCCGGCATCGGCTTTCTTCTCCAGCGCCAGTTGCTGCTCGCTGAGGCTGAGCTCGATCTGGCTCATCAACAGCTTCAGCGACGGGCTGACGAACTGGCCGGGAAGGCTCTCGGAAATCTGCGCGCAGCGCCGGACCCGGTCGTTGAGTTCGGCCTTCAGGCGCGCTTTCTCCAGCTTGCTGTTTTCCACCACGTGGTTGATATAGCCAATGGCGATGAGGAGGGCGATCCCGCCGATGATGAGGGCGGTAATGAGGAGTGGCGACACCTTGGGACTCCGCTGTAAGAATTTTCTCAGTCTAATGTCTTGGTGCTACCACTGATAGCAGCAGCTCATTATTTGCACAGAAGTCTTTGATTTAAAAAAATTTTCTCAGAAGGGTTGACGCCTCCCCGGACGCTCCATAAAATGCGCGCCACTTCCAGCGTGAAGCCAAACGCGAAACACTGGAAGCCGGAAAGATCTGTTGTAAGTTCCGGGCCGCGTCCCCTTCGTCTAGTGGCCTAGGACACCGCCCTTTCACGGCGGTAACAGGGGTTCGAGTCCCCTAGGGGACGCCATTGCGGGAATAGCTCAGTTGGTAGAGCACGACCTTGCCAAGGTCGGGGTCGCGAGTTCGAGTCTCGTTTCCCGCTCCAAATTCTACAACCTGGCTTCGGCGGGGTTGGTGAAAGTTAGGCGTCAAAGGTTCGGTTTCGGCCGAACGGGCAACAAGTTGTAACGCGGGAATAGCTCAGTTGGTAGAGCACGACCTTGCCAAGGTCGGGGTCGCGAGTTCGAGTCTCGTTTCCCGCTCCAAACATGATCCAGGTTTCGGCCTGGGTCGAAGAGAAAAGGGCCTTCGGGCCCTTTTTTCGTTTCTGCGCGCCAGGCTGCTCGTCCTGGTCTCCTTTACTTGCCTCGTTCTGCCGTTCAAGCCCCGCTGTCTCGCGGTAGCGAGGACGTCCCGGGTCCCGCGCGCTGGACGCCTTTTCCGTCGCGTTCGGCGGCGGAGGCGGGCGCGGTCGCTCGCCAGGCTTCTGGGGTAAGATTCGTTCCGGGCGCCGGCTGCGTTGCGCCGCAAATAGGTGCAGGCTGGCGCGAGCGAGCCGGCTCTGTCGGGGTGTTCCCGTCGT
Organism: Pseudomonas aeruginosa; assembly: GCF_001457615.1. GTDB lineage: Bacteria > Pseudomonadota > Gammaproteobacteria > Pseudomonadales > Pseudomonadaceae > Pseudomonas > Pseudomonas aeruginosa. The sequence continues at coordinate 2,321,579 of NZ_LN831024.1, forward strand.
CGGACGTTGTCGGCTTCGTGCTTGTATTTTCAACCTCATACGGACATGACCCTGATCCCGGCAATCCCGGGCGGGCTTCGTGCAACTTGCGCGGGAGCGTGGCACCTATGCAGATCGGCAGGCCGCGGCGGGACAGTCTCTTTCATTTCGGTATCGTGGTCGCCGCGCTCGCGGCCGTCCCGTTGCTCATGGCGCCGCTGGTGTACCAGCAGGCCAGGATGCGTGCCGAAGGCGAGGCCGCGGTAACCTCTGTCGCCATTCTTCGCCAGTTGGACACCCTGCTCGGCGTTGTCTCGGACAGCCTGGACAAGAGCCAGGAGGCGGTGGGCAAGCCGTGCCGGGAGGTCCTGGGCCGATTGACCCGGATGACCATGCTGAGCCCGTATTTCCGCTCGCTGGTCCTAGTGGAACGCGAGAGCGTCTATTGCTCCTCCCTGCGGGGCGAGTTGCACGATCTGCCGTTGCAGGTGGCCTTCAAGGCTTTGGGCAGCCTGCCGGCCGGGCAGCGCATCACCCCCAGCAACGCGACGCCGCAGGTACCGGAGCGGGCTTCGGTCATCATGTCGCGTGGCGATGAAAACGGATCCGGCGTGCTGGCGATAATCGACGGTCAGTACCTGCTGGATATCCAACAGGCGGCTTCCTACGACGAACGGTTCCAGGTGCAGATGGTCCTGAGACAGTCGCAGCGACAGCTACCCGGCGGCGCGCCCGCCACCGGCGATGGCGTCGCCGTAGCGGCTTCGGCAAGGTTTCCGGTCGAGGTGCGGGTGGCGGTCGCTCCCGCGCTGGCCAGCGCCTATCGTGCCGATGCCTGGCGGCATTACGCCCCCTTCATCCTCCTGGCCGCGTTGCTGGCGGGATATCTGGCGCACCTGTTCTGCCGTCGCCGGCTGTCGCTGGTCGGCGACATGTATCGGGCCATGCGCGCCCGTGAGTTCCACATGGTCTACCAGCCGATCATCCATCTCGATACCGGAGAGTGCCGGGGCGTCGAGGCGTTGGTGCGCTGGCAGCGGCCGGACAGGAGTCAGGTGCGGCCGGACATCTTCATCCCCCTGGCCGAAGACAACGGCATGATCGGCGATCTGACCCGGCACATCTTCGGCCTGGTCGCCGCCGACCTGGCGCAACTGGGCCTGGGGGCGGGCGATCATCTCGGTGTCAATGTCAGTGGCTCGCACTTGGCGAGCCATGGGTTCGTCGACGACGTGCGGCGTTTGCTCGGCGCCATCGGCAGCGAAGGCCCGCAACTGGTCCTGGAAGTCACCGAGCGCGAGGCGCTGCCGCACGATGCGCAGTTGCAGCACAACATCCAGCAACTGCGCGAGCTTGGCGTGCAATGGGCGCTGGACGATTTCGGCACGGGGCAAAGCTCGTTGTCCCACCTGCAGAAGCTGCATGCGGACTTTCTCAAGATCGATCGCTCGTTCGTCAGCAGCGTCGGCAGCGGATCGGTGAATGCCGTGGTGCTGGAGACGATCATCGCGCTGGCGCAGCGCCTGGACCTGGCCATGACCGCCGAAGGCATCGAGACCCGGGAGCAGGAACAGTACTTGTGCGGGCACAGCATCCAGTGGGGGCAGGGCTACCTGTTTTCCCCGCCGCTGAAGGCGGCCGAGCTCTGGGCGTGGCGCAACAGCCGGCGCGGCGCAGAGCGCGAGGCGCGCGTAGCGGCGAGCTAGAGGGGCAGATGAGCGTGCGGCGGAAGCGCAAAGAGTCGCGCCGGCGTGCGTCCGGCGCGAGGCGATTCAGTGCCGCGGGCTGTCCTCGGGCAGCGCGAGCAACTGTTTTTCGCGGTTCCAGTCGAACGTTTCGCCGCGCTCTTCGGCTTCGTAGCGGCGCTCGTCGAGGCGCTGGAACAGGTCGATCTCTTCGTCCGGCATGAAGTGCAGGCAATCGCCGCCGAAGAACCACAGCAGGTCGCGCGGTACCAGGTGGGCGATCTGCGGATAGCGGTGGAAGACCTGGGAGATCAGGTCCTGGCCGAGGTATTGGGCGCCTTCCGGGTCGCGCGGCAGTTCGTCCATCAGTTCGTCGAAACGCTCGAGGAACAGCCCGTGGTTTTCTTCCGGCACCTGCTCGGCCTCGCCCAGGGCGCCGAGGATGTTGCGCAGGTGCTGGAGCAGGGCGAGGTGGTGCTCGAGGTAGGAGTTGGCCATGACGGGTCCTCTGGAAAAAAGCTGGGCAGTATAAAGGGTTTCGCGGCGCCGGCCAGTTTCAGCGGATCGCCGGGGACTGGCTCTGGCGCCGGCGGTTTTCCAGTTGCCGGCGTTCGCTGTCGAGGCGCCGCTGGTCCTGCTCCAGGCGCCAGCGCTGCTGGTCCAGTTGCTGCTGGCGGATCAGGTTGTCCTGCATCTGTCGCTGCTGCCGTTGCCGCTGCAGGTTCTGCTGCTGGCGTTGCAGTTGATCCTGCTGCAGTTGCAGGCGTTGTTCGTCGAAGCGCTGGCGCTGTTCCTGGAGCTGGCGTTGGCGCTGTTCGCCGGCGCGCTGCACCGCCTGCTGGTGCGGCTGCACGCCATAGGGCGCAGGCGGTGCGGCCTGCGCCGGGGGCAGGAGGAGAAACGAGGCTGCCAGGCCGGTGGCAAATAGCTTGAGCATGATGGCCTCCCGTACGTCAGGGATGTGCCCGTCGATTCTAGCCAATCGCCCGGGTTTGGGTGGGTGAAGACGACAAAGGCGCCGGAAGGCGCCTTTGTCGGTTGCGACCGTCGCTTTGCCGCGGAGTGTCAGCGGATCCTGCCGTCGGCCAGTTGCAGTTCCTCCTTGGCGAAGTCGTCGACGTCGATCACCTTGCGCCGTGCCGCTTCGGCCTGGTGCAGGGCCTGCGCCTGCTCGGCGCTCAGCACGCCGGCGGCGGCGCCGGCATCGATCGGGTTCTGCCCCGCTTGCGGCTGGACCCTGCCTTCCTTGATCGCCTTGTGCAGGGTTTTCTCCAGCGCGGCGCTTTCGCGTACCGCGTCGAAGGCGTGGGCGAGGGCACCGACCGGGTCCTGCGGGTCCTTCGGCAGGAACGCGCCAGCGAGGATCGCCTGCAACGCCGGGTCGTCGTCCGGACGGCCGAGGATTTCCGCGATCTCGGCGTCCAGTTCGTCGCCCGGCCCTTTGTGCCGGCGGCCGAACGGCAGTACCAGGACCTTCAGCGCGCAGCCGAAGAAGCGGCTGGGGAAGTTGTTCAGCAGGTCCTCCAGCGCCGCCTCGGCCTTGCCGAGGTTTTCCTCCATGGCCCAGCGCAGCAGCGGATGCAGGTAGTCCGGGTTGCCCAGGTCGTGGTAGCGCTTGAGCGCCGCCGAGCCCAGGTAGAGATAGCTGAGGACATCGCCGAGACGCGCGGAGAGGCGTTCCTTGCGCTTCAGTTCGCCGCCCAGCAGCATCATGCTGAAGTCGGCGAGCAGGGCGAAGGACGCCGCCAGGCGGTTCAGCGCGCGGAAGTAGGGACGGCTGATGCGGTCGCCGGGCGCGTTGCCGAGGTGGCCGCAGCTGAGACTGAGGAGGAAGCTGCTGGCGGCGTTGCCGACGGCGAAGCCGATGTGCTTCACCAGCAGCGCGTCGAACTCGCGGGCGGCCTGGTCCTTGTCCTCGCGCTGGGCCAGTTCCATTTCCTTGAGTACGTACGGATGGCAACGGATCGCGCCCTGGCCGAAGATCATCAGGTTGCGCGAGAGGATGTTCGCGCCTTCCACCGTGATGAAGATCGGCGCGCCCTGCCAGGAACGACCCAGGTAGTTGTTCGGGCCCATGATGATGCCCTTGCCGCCATGGATGTCCATGGCATGGGCGATGCACTCGCGGCCGCGCTCGGTGAGGTGGTACTTGAGGATCGCCGAAAGCACCGAGGGCTTCTCGCCGAGGTCCACCGCGTTGGCGGTGAGGATTCGCGCGCTGTCCATCAGCCAGGCGTTGCCGCCGATGCGGGCGAGCGCCTCCTGGATGCCTTCGAAGGCGGCGATCGGCACGTTGAACTGCTCGCGGACCTGAGCGTAGCGACCGCTGACGTAGCTGCTGGCCTTGCCAGCGCTGGTGCCCACCGCCGGCAGCGAGATGGAGCGTCCGACCGACAGGCAGTTCATCAGCATCATCCAGCCTTTGCCGATCATTTCCTGCCCGCCGATGATGTACTCCAGCGGCACGAACACGTCCTTGCCGGAGTTCGGACCGTTCATGAAGGCGGCGCCCAGCGGCACGTGGCGGCGGCCGATCTCGACCCCGGGGGTGTCGGTGGGAATCAGCGCCAGGGTGATGCCCAGGTCCTCCTCGTCGCCCAGCAGATGGTCCGGGTCGTGGCACTTGAAGGCCAGGCCGAGGAGGGTGGCCACCGGGCCGAGGGTGATGTAGCGCTTTTCCCAGGTCAGGCGCAGGCCGAGCACCTCGCGACCTTCCCATTCGCCCTTGCAGACGATGCCGACGTCGGTCATGCCGCCGGCATCGGAGCCCGCGTAGGGGCCGGTGAGGGCGAAGCAGGGGATGTCGTCGCCCTTGGCCAGGCTCGGCAGGTAGCGCTGGCGCTGCTCGTCGGTGCCGTAGTGGAGCAGCAGCTCGGCCGGGCCGAGGGAGTTCGGCACCATCACCGTCGAGGCCAGGTCGCCGCTACGGGTGGCGAGCTTCATCACTACCTGCGAGTGGGCGAAGGCGGAGAAGCCCTTGCCGCCGTACTCCTTGGGAATGATCAGGCCGAAGAAGCCGTGCTGCTTGATGAAGGCCCACGCTTCTTCCGGCAGGTCCATGCGCTGGCCGATGTCCCAGTCGCTGACCATGGCGCAGAGTTCTTCGGTCGGGCCGTCGACGAAGGCCTGCTCTTCTTCGGTGAGTTGCGCCTTGGGGTAGTCGAGCAGTTTCTGCCAGTCCGGGCGGCCGCTGAACAATTCGCCATCCCACCACACGGTGCCCGCCTCGATGGCCTCGCGCTCGGTGTCGGACATCGGCGGCAGGACTTTCTGGAACCAGGCGAACAGCGGACCGCTGAGCACGCGCCGGCGCAGGTCGGGCAGGGCGAGGGGAAGCGCCACCGCCAGCCAGAGCAGCCAGAAGACCAGCAGCAGCCAGCCGGGCGCGTGGCTGAACACGCCCATCAGGATCAGGTAGGCGGCGCTGATGCCGAGCGCGGGAGCGGGTGGGGTACGCCGATGGGCGAGGTAAGCGACACCGAGTACCAGTACGACTAACCAGAGCAACAACATGCGGAATCCTCCATGAAGACGCCAGGCGGCGTCTCGAGCTTAGCCCGTTTGCCGCCGTTTGGCGGCAGGGCCGGTCAGCTTGGCCGGTTTGTCACGTTATAGGCGAAAACTTCCCGTTTAGACTGGGACAAATTGCCCGCCGGGAGCCCGCCATGCAGTCCTACCTACAATCCGGCCGCTTCGTGGATAGTGACCACCCGGTGGTGGTGGAGTTCGCGGAAAAATCCCGGGGGAATTCGGCGAAACCGCGTGACCAGGCGGTCGCGCTGTACTACGCGGTACGCGACGGGGTGCGCTACAACCCCTACGTGTTCAGCCGCGATCCGCAGACCCTGAAGGCCAGCCACGCGCTGCAGCAGGGCGAGTCCTATTGCGTGCCCAAGGCCATCCTGCTCGCCGCCTGTGCCCGGCATTGCCGGATTCCGGCGCGGATCGGCCTGGCCGACGTGCGCAACCACCTGGCCACGCCGCGCCTGCTGGAGGCGCTGCGCAGCGCGGTGTTCGCCATGCACGGCTATACCGAGCTGTACCTCGAGGGCCGCTGGGTGAAGGCCACCCCGGCGTTCAACCGTGCCTTGTGCCGCGCCTTCGACGTCGCTCCGCTGGAGTTCGACGGCGTCGCCGACAGCGTCTTCCATCCGTTCAACCGCCAGGGCGAGCGCTACATGGAATACCTGGCCGATCACGGCCAGTTCGCCGACCTGCCGGAGGAACTGTTCTTCTCCCACTTGCAGCAGCACTATCCGCACCTGTTCTCCGGCCGCCCGCTGGCCCTGGACGGCGATTTCCAGGCCGAGGCCGGACAAGATGAAGGGCGTCGATAGTCACCATCAGCCGGCGCGTCTTCCTTCTTCGGTCCATCCTCGGTAGGGTGCGGCATGTCGTCCGGGCGCTCCGGCGACCCATCCGCCGCATCAACCGAAGAGGGAACGCAGAGTATGTTGACCATCTGGGGCCGGAAGAACTCGAGCAATGTGCGCAAGGCGCTGTGGTGCGCCGAGGAGGCTGGCCTGGAGTACCGGACGGTGGATGCCGGCGGGGCGTTCGGCCTGGTGGATGAGCCGGCGTTCCGTGCGATGAATCCGAACGGTCGGGTGCCGGTGATCGAGGACGACGGCTTCGTCCTCTGGGAGTCCAACGCCATCGTCCGCTACCTGGCCGCCCGCTATGCGCCGGGCGACCTCTATCCGCAGGACCCGGTGCGCCGCGCCGACGCCGACAAGTGGATGGACTGGACCACCTCGACTCTCGCCGGGCCGTTCCGCGACCTGTTCTGGGGAACGCTGCGTACGCCGCCGGAGCAACGCGACGAGGCCCTGATCGCAAAGGCGTTGCAGACCTGCGGCGAGTTGCTGCGGGTGCCGGACCAGACCCTGGCCGGCCAACCCTGGCTGTCCGGCGAACGCTTCGGCATGGGTGACATTCCCCTGGGCTGTTTCATCTACGCCTGGTTCGAGATGCCCATCGAGCGCCCGCCGCTGCCCCACCTCGAGGCCTGGTACCTGCGCTTGCGCGAGCGCCCGGCGTTCCGCACCGCGGTAATGACCGAACTGACCTGAGCCGGCTACTGTTGCATTTTGTTACCCGTAGCCTTATCTAGCTCTTCCTCTTCACCTTCCGACACGGGAAGCCTAATGAGTTCCGCCCTGTCCATCCGTCAATTGACGAAAACCTACGGCAACGGTTTCCAGGCCCTCAAGGGCATCGACCTGGACGTCGCCGAAGGTGATTTCTTCGCCTTGCTCGGCCCCAACGGCGCGGGCAAGTCCACCACCATCGGGATTCTCTCGACCCTGGTGAACAAGACCAGCGGTTCGGTCTCGGTGTTCGGCCACGACCTCGACAAGGACCCGGCCGGCCTCAAGCGTTGCCTTGGCGTGGTGCCGCAGGAGTTCAACTTCAACCAGTTCGAGAAGGTCTTCGACATCGTCGTGACCCAGGCCGGCTACTACGGCATCCCGGCGAAGATCGCCAAGGAGCGCGCCGAGCGCTACCTGACCCAGCTGGGGCTGTGGGACAAGCGCAACGAAGCCTCGCGGATGCTCTCCGGCGGCATGAAGCGGCGCCTGATGATCGCCCGCGCACTGGTCCACCAGCCGCGCCTGCTGATCCTCGACGAGCCCACCGCCGGGGTCGACATCGAGCTGCGTCGTTCGATGTGGAGCTTCCTCACCGAACTCAACCAGGAAGGCATCAGCATCATCCTCACCACCCACTACCTGGAAGAGGCGGAGCAGCTCTGCCGCAACATCGCCATCATCGACCACGGCGAGATCGTGCAGAACACCAGCATGCGTGACCTGCTGATGACCCTGCATTCGGAAACCTTCCTGCTCGACCTGAAGAACGTCCAGGCCCTGCCGCCGACTCTCGACGGCTACCCGACGCGGCTGGTGGACGATCACACCCTCGAAGTGCAGGTGGAGAAAAGCCAGGGCATCAACGATCTGTTCGCCCAGTTGGGCGCACAAGGCATCGAGGTACTGAGCCTGCGCAACAAGACCAATCGCCTGGAGGAGCTGTTCGTGTCGCTGGTGGAGAAGAACCTGACGAGGATCGCCCGATGAGCAGCGAGCTGAGCGCCAACCTGGTCGCCCTGAACACCATCGTCTACCGCGAGGTGCGCCGCTTCACCCGGATCTGGCCGCAGACCCTGCTGCCGCCGGCGATCACCATGGTCCTGTACTTCGTGATCTTCGGCAATTTGATCGGCCGGCAGATCGGCGACATGGGCGGCTTCACCTACATGGAATACATCGTGCCCGGCCTGATCATGATGTCGGTGATCACCAACGCCTACGGCAACGTGGTGTCGAGCTTCTTCGGCAGCAAGTTCCAGCGCTCGGTGGAGGAGCTGCTGGTGTCGCCGGTATCGCCGCACACCATCCTCCTCGGCTACACCATCGGCGGCGTACTGCGCGGCCTGGCGGTGGGGGTGATCGTGACCATGCTGTCGCTGTTCTTCACCAAGCTGCAGGTGCACCACCTGGGCATCACGGTGCTGGTGGTGGTGCTTACCGCGACCATTTTCTCCCTGGGCGGTTTCATCAACGCGGTGTTCGCGCGCAACTTCGACGACATCTCGATCATCCCGACCTTCGTGCTGACGCCGCTGACCTACCTGGGCGGGGTGTTCTACTCGATCAACCTGCTGCCGCCGTTCTGGCAGACCGTGTCGCTGGCCAACCCGATCCTGCACATGGTCAACGCCTTCCGCTACGGCATCCTCGGCGTCTCCGACATTCGCATCGGCGTGGCCATCGGCTTCATGCTGCTGGCCACCGCGGTGCTCTATCTCGGCTGCGTAAGGCTGCTGGTGAGCGGGCGCGGCATGCGCCAGTGAAACGCTCGAAGGCATGAAACAGAAGCCCCCGTCATGGGGGCTTCGCGTTTCATCGGCGCGGGCGAGCGAAATCGATGACGAAACGGGTCCAGCCGTCGGCAGACTCGCAGCGGATCTCGCCGCCGTGGGCCTGGACGATGGAGCGGCAGATCGCCAGGCCGAGCCCGGCGTGTTCACCCTGGCCTTCGCGGCGCGCCGGATCGGCACGATAGAACCGGTCGAACAGGCGCGGCAAGCGCTCGGGAGGAATCGCCGGACCCTGGTTCTCCACGCTCAGGCGTCGGTCGCCGAGACGGATACGTATCTCGCCGCCATCGGCGGTGAAGCGCAGGGCGTTGTCCAGCAGGTTGGCCAGCACCCGCCGCAGCATGCCGCGGTCGCCGGGCAGGCTCAGGCTGCCTTCGCGCAGCAGGCGGATGTCGCGGTCTTCCGCCAGCGGCTGGTAGAACTCCAGCAGCGAGTCGACTTCCGCGCCCAGGTCCAGGGCCTGGCGGCTGGGCGCCAGCAGGCCGTGGTCGGCCTTGGCCAGCAACAGCATGTCGTTGACCATCGCGGTGAGCCGTTCCAGCTCCTCGAGGTTGCCGTGCAGGGCCTCGCGATAATCCTCCAGCGAGCGTGGGCGGGACAATACCACCTGGGTCTGGGTCAGCAGACTGGTGAGCGGGGTGCGCAACTCGTGGGCGATGTCGGCGGAGAACGCCGAGAGGCGCTGGAAGGCTTCTTCCAGGCGCGCCAGCATGGCGTTCAGCTCGCCGGCCAGTCCGCGCAGCTCCTCTGGCATCCGGCTGGCGTCGAGGCGGGTGGTGAGGGAGTTGGCGGAAACCCGCGCGGCGACTTCGCGCATCCGTCGCAGCGGCGCCAGGCTGGCGCCGGTGGCCCAGGCGCCGAGCAGCGCCGTGGCCAGCGCCGACAGGCTCATGGTCAGCCAGATCAACTGGCGCATGCGTTGCAGGAAGTGCTGGTGATGACTGATGTCGAGGATCACGGTGAGTTGCGGCGAAGCGTCGTTGCCGGGCTCCAGCGGGGCGCCGAGTTCGCGGTTGGCGGGCAGGCCGGGATGCGCAGGCTGCGGCAGGCGCTCGAACCAGAGGCTGCCATCCGGGCCGTTCAGGCGCAGGCCGAGGTCGGGATGGCGTGCCAGTTCGCGCAGCAGTTCCGCTTCGCGGCGGCGCATCTGTTGTTCCGAGCCGAGGCCGCGCAGCTCATCGCGAAACACCGCGAGCTTGGCGGACATCGCCATATGGTCGAGCTCGACGAAATGCTCGTCGATGGCCCTGCTGAAGATCAATCCGGCGATCAGCGAGACCGCCGCCGTGCAGGCGGCGAACAGCAGGCTCAGGCGGACGCCGAGGGACATCCGCGAGCCGAACCCGGCGCTCATTCGTCGCGCTCTTCGAGAACGTAGCCCATGCCGCGCACGGTATGGATCAGGCGCTGCGGGTAGTCGTCGTCGACCTTGGCGCGCAGGCGGCGGATGGCCACCTCGATGACGTTGGTATCGCTGTCGAAGTTCATGTCCCAGACCTGCGAGGCGATCAGCGACTTGGGCAGCACCTCGCCGCTGCGCCGCAGCAGCAGTTCGAGCAGGGCGAACTCCTTGGCGGTGAGGTCGATCCGCTTGCCCTGGCGTTGCACCCGGCGGCGCAGCAAATCGAGTTCGAGGTCGGCCAGTTGCAGGGTGGTCTCCTGCAACTGCTGGCTGCCCCGGCGCAGCAGGGTGCGCACCCGGGCGAGCAGTTCGACGAAGGCGAACGGCTTCACCAGGTAATCGTCGGCGCCTTGTTCGAGGCCGCGCACGCGGTCCTCTACGGCATCGCGGGCGGTCAGGAACAGCACCGGTACGGTCATCCCGGCGTCGCGCACGCTGCGCAGGATCTGCCAGCCGTCACGGCCGGGCAGCATGACGTCGAGGATCAGCAGGTCGTAGTCGCCGCCCAGGGCCAGTTGCTCGCCCTCGTTGCCATCGTCGCTCAGGTCGACGGCGAAGCCTGCCTCGGCGAGCCCCTGGCGCAGGTACTGGCCGATGCGCGGTTCGTCTTCGACGATCAGCAGTTTCATGTTCATCCCTCGTTACATTTGCCGGCCATGCCGACCTGTTTCTGACAGCATCGTAATCAGTGGGTAACGGGGGCGACAGTGGCCCCCGCGCAGACTACAGGGGAACTCATTCGAGGAGACTTCCCATGCGTACCTTCACTGCCTCCACCCTCGCTTTCCTGCTGGTCCTCGCCCCGACCGTTCCGGCCATGGCCGACAGCGGCGGCGACATCGTCTTCGAGCGCATGCAGGCCCAGGCCGCCAAGGCTCGTGCCGCGCACCAGGAGAAACTGGCGAAGCAGGCCGAAGCGACGAAGAAGGACAAGGAAAACTGCTGATCGCCAGTTCTTCCACCCCCGGCTCCACACGGGATGACGGAGGGCTCCGATCCCGTCTTCACCCGCCACCGGTTCCCTGGTTTCCGGTCGGCGGGTTTTTTATGCCCGTCGGTGGTGCTGGGCGATCTTAGCCTTCGCGGTCCGCAACGGCGGCAAGCTGACAAAGATGTAATGCTCCCGACAGCCAGCCGGCAGGCGCAGCGACACAGGATAGGCGACATCAACCCGATGGAGATTCCCCGTATGTTTCCGCGCCGCCTGCTTCCCGCTTCCCTGATCGTCCTCGGCGTGCTTTTCGGTGCCAGCGCCCAGGCTTCACCGGCCCACGGCCAGGCCTTCGGCAAGCCGGCCCAGGCCGCGCAGGCCAGCCGCAGCATCGAGGTGGTGCTCGGCGACATGTACTTCAAGCCGCGGGCGATCGAGGTCAAGGCCGGCGAGACGGTCCGCTTCGTGCTGAAGAACGAAGGCAAGCTGTTGCACGAGTTCAACCTGGGAGACGCGGCGATGCATGCCGAGCACCAGAAGGAGATGCTGGAGATGCAGCAGTCCGGGATGCTCACCCCGACCGGCATGGCGTCGATGGACCATAGTCAGATGGGCCACGGCATGGCCGGCATGGACCATGGCCGGATGATGAAGCACGACGACCCCAACAGCGTGCTGGTCGAGCCGGGCAAGAGCGCCGAGCTGACCTGGACCTTCGCCAAAGCCACCCGGCTGGAGTTCGCCTGCAACATCCCCGGCCACTACCAGGCCGGGATGGTCGGTCAACTGACCGTGCAGCCCTGAGCCGGCGGACGGCCGGCGTGAAGATGCCGGCCGATCCGTATACACTTGCCGCCGCCCGCCAGTGCGGCGCGGCGCGCGGGGAAGGGCCCTGCGCGATTCATCCAGCAGGTTTCCCTCATGCAGCATCCCGCCGAACATTCGCCGCTGGGCAAGACCAGCGAATACGTCTCCAGCTACACGCCGTCGCTGCTGTTTCCCATTTCACGCACGGCGAAATGGGCCGAGCTTGGCCTGAGCGCCGAGACCCTGCCTTATCGCGGCGTGGATATCTGGAACTGCTACGAGCTGTCCTGGCTGACCCCGGCCGGCAAGCCGGTGGTGGCGATCGGCGAGTTCTCGATCCCGGCGGACTCGCCGAACATCATCGAGTCGAAGTCGTTCAAGCTTTACCTCAATTCCCTCAACCAGTCCGCCTTCGATAGTCGCGAGGCGCTTCGCGCGGTATTGCAGAAAGACCTCTCGGCCGCTGCCGGGGCGCCCGTGGGCGTGCGCCTGCGCAGCCTCGACGAGGTTGCCGAGGAGGGCATCGGGCGTCTGCCGGGGCGCTGCATCGACGAGCTGGACATCGCCGTCGACGGCTACGAGCAGCCGCGCCCGGAACTGCTGCGCTGCGACGCCGGGCGGATCGTCGAGGAGCAGCTCTACAGCCACCTGCTCAAGTCCAACTGCCCGGTCACCGGCCAGCCCGACTGGGGCACCCTGGTGGTCGACTACCGGGGCCCGGCGCTGGACCCGGCCAGCCTGCTGGCCTACCTGGTTTCCTTCCGCCAGCACCAGGACTTCCACGAACAGTGCGTCGAACGCATCTTCCTCGACCTGCAGCGCCTGTTGCAGCCGCAGGCGCTCAGCGTCTACGCGCGCTACGTACGCCGTGGCGGCCTGGATATCAATCCCTACCGCAGCCTGGCGGAGGTCGCACCGGACAACCGACGCCTGGTGCGCCAGTAACGCCTCGCAACACGCGGATACGAAAAAGCCCCGGCCATGCCGGGGCTTTTCATTTCGGCAAGTCGTTCAGATACCCATGTTGGCCAGGCTCTGCACGATGGAGCGGAGCGTGCCGGCGAGGGTCGGGTGGCTGACCTCGAAGCGCTCGACGGCGAGGTTGACCCCATCGACCAGGCTGCCTTCGTTGAGGGCGTCCTCGTTGGCCAGTTTCAGTTCGATGTCCCTGATCAGGAGTTCCAGTTCGGCGCGCTGCTCTTCGTTCAGCGGCGGTTGTTGCTCCAGTTGCTCGCGCAGGGCGGACAGTTCGCGCAGCAGACTCTCTTTCGGCATGGTATTTCCCTCGACGTACAAGTCTTCGGTGGACCTCCGGCGGGCGCCGAAAGGTCCGTCCATGCCGAACAGATTAACCTGTCGGGCGCAGATGTGCGCGATCCGGATCAATCCGCAGCAGGCGTTCCAGCAGCGGGAAGAAGTGCGTCAGTTCGGGGGTGCGCATGGCCGGGTCCTTGGCCAGGTCGTCGAGGCGGCGCAGGGTCAGGCCGTCCTGGGCATAGGGCGCCTTGATGTAGGCCGCGGCGGCACGCTCGTCGAACGGCCCGCCTTGCAGCACCAGGCTGTGCCGGGAGGCCGGCGACAGGCTGGCGTGGTAGCTCGGGTCCACCGCGCAGAGGAAGCGCTTGGCCGATACGTGCAGGCGCACCGGCTGCCAGACCGACTCGGGGAACAGCTCGCGTAGCAGGCGTGCGCCGAATTCCTCGTGGCGCAGGTCCTCCTCGTCGATCTGCGCCGGGTCTTCATAGAGGTGGCCGATATCGTGCAGCAGGGCGGCGACTACAAGGCTGTCCGAGCAGCCGGCGCGCTCGGCCAGGGTCGCACACTGCAGCGCGTGCTCGGCCTGGCTGACTGCCTCGCCATAGGGCTCGGCGCCATGGCTGGCGAAGCGTTCGGCCAGTTCGTCGAGAAAGCGGTGACGGGCGCGGCTCATGGTTTTTCTCCTTTCAGGCGGCGGACGGCGAGGTCGTGCAGGCAGGGTTGCAGCTCGCCCAGGTGATCGATCACGGAATGCACGCCCAGGCGGTACAGTTCCAGGGTGGCGTCGGCGCGCAAGCGGTCGCGCTCGGTGTGTCCGAGAGCGTCCCAGTCGGCCGGCGAGAGGCCGCACGACGGCCCGCTGGCGGCCAGGCCGATGGTCCATAGCCCGGCATTGAGTCCGGCCTGGAGTTGACGCGGTTGGGCGCTGACCAGCACGCAGCCGTCGAGGCGCTCGATGCCCAGCCGGGCGAGGGCCTGCCAGCAGCCATCGGGGGCCGGCCAGGGGCGCGCGCCGGCGAGGGGAATCAGGGCGTCCGCTCGGCCGAGCGGCGCGGCAAGGCGCTGGCAGACCGATTCCGGTAGCTCGTCCTGCCAGGCGTAGGGAATCCGTTGTTCGTCCAGGCTCTCCAACAGGGCCACGGCACCGGCGATGGCTTCGGCCTGTTCCCCGGCGGCTTCGTCGAGGGCTTGCTCCAGGCGCTGGCGCTCGCTCTTGTTCGGTTTGCGCCGCAACAGGAAGCTTTGTGCCTCGGCGAAGGGCAGCAGACTGGCGTCGCGGAGGTGTTCGGCAGGGCTATGCGGATGGCTGCGCAGCAGCGCCAGGGACAGGGTCCGGGCGCCGAAATCCACCAGGCCGCCGGAGAGTCCGAAGAGCAGGGCGGTGAAGCGCGGGAGTTGGTCGGAGCTGGGCATGCGAAAGGCGTCTGGCAAATGGTCTAGGCCAGCCTAGAGGGGTTTTGTGACGCCGCCGTGACGTTTTCGTGGCAGTGGCGATAGGCCGACGGGCTGCCGTTATAATCGGCCGGTCTGAATCAGCGAGGCCGTCATGCCGGTCGATCAATCTCGTCAGTACCTGCGCATCCGCGACCAGCTCGCCGCGGATATCGCCCAGGGTGTGCTGCAAGTGAAACTTCCCTCCGAGCGGGAGTTGGCCGAGCGCTTCCTGTGTACCCGCATCACCCTTCGCGAAGCCCTGCAGCAATTGGAAACCGAAGGCCTGGTCTATCGCGAGAACCGCCGCGGCTGGTTCGTCGCGCCGCCGCGGATCCGCTACAACCCGACCCGTACCACCGGCTTCATGGAATACGTCAGCGCCCAGGGACGCCAGCCGCGTACCGAGACGCTGCACGCCGAGCGGCGTGCAGCCGGCGCCTGGCTGGCCAAGCGGATGGGGCTGGAGGACAGCGCGCCGGTGTATTTCCTGCAACGGCGCCGCTGGGTGGACGAGCGTCCGGTGCTGATCGAACTGATCGCCCTGGATGCCGGGTGGTGCCCAGGCCTGCTGGACCACGACCTCGATACTTCGCTGATGAGCCTGCTGCGCGAGCGTTTCGGCCTGCAGCCGACGCGCTGCCAACTGGCGATGCACCCGACCGCGCTGAACGCGGCCCAGGCCGAGCCGCTGCAACTGGCGCCGGGTTCGCCGGCGCTGTACCTGGAGCGACTGAGTTACGCGGAGGGGCAGAGGGTGGTCGAGTTCGACCAGGAGTTCTGGCGCCCGGACGCTCTGGAGATCGTGCTCGACGCGGCCTATCCGGGCGCCTGAGTCAGGCGATCGCGGCGCGTATGCTGTCCGGCACGGGCGTCGAACGGTTTTCCGCGTGGCGCACCCAGACCAGCTTGCAGTGGCCTTCGCCATAGGTGCCTTGCGGATCTTCCAGGGTGTGCAGGCGATGTTCCAGTACCAGGCTGCTGGTGCCCAGCCTGCCGGCGTACAGTTCCACCACCACGGTGGCCGGATGCACCACCGGCTTCAGGTAGGTGTGCAGGCTTTGCAGCACGACCGGCCCCTCGGCAGCGCCTTCCAGGTCGATGCCGAGGGTTTCGAACCAGGCCACCCGGGCCTCTTCCAGGTACTGGAAATAGAGGGTGTTGTTGACGTGCCCGTAGCTGTCCATGTCGCCCCAGCGCACCGGGATATGGGCCGTGTGTAGCAATTGTCTGTCAGCCATCTCGTAACTCTTCTAGTCTCAAAATCGATGCGAGCCTATATACTGCGCCCACGCTGAAGCCGCGCTGGCGGCCAAGACTAGTCATGCAAAGGAGATACAGCAATGCGCGCCCGCGGCGTGAACTGGATCGAACGTAGTGCCCGAATCCTGGCTTGCGCCAGCCTCGCATTGGCACCCACGCTGTCCCTGGCGGCCAGTGAAGAAGACCCTTGGGAAAGCATCAACCGTCCCATCTTCACCTTCAACGACACCCTGGACACCTATGCGCTGAAACCGCTGGCCCAGGGTTACCAGAAGGTCACCCCGAACTTCGTTCAGGACGGCGTGCACAACTTCTTCAACAACCTCGGCGACGTGAAGAACCTGGCCAACAACCTGTTGCAGGCCAAGTTCCACAATGCCGGCGTGGACACCAGCCGCCTGCTGTTCAACAGCACCTTCGGCCTGGCCGGCTTGATCGACGTGGCGACCCGATGGGCCTGCAGCGCAACGATGAGGACTTCGGCCAGACCCTGGGTTATTGGGGCGTCGGCAGCGGCCCGTACGTGATGCTGCCGTTCCTCGGCCCGAGCACGCTGCGCGATGCCCCGGCGAAGATCCCGGACATCTATGTCAGTCCCTACCACTACATGGACGACGTACGCGCGCGCAACGTGATGTTCGGCATCAATACCGTCGACACCCGTGCCAACCTGCTGAAGTCGGAAAAACTGATCAGCGGCGACAAGTACATCTTCATCCGCAACGCCTACCTGCAGAACCGCGAGTTCAAGGTCAAGGACGGCGAGGTGGAGGACGACTTCTAAGTCGACCCGCTTCGTGCGACACCTGGAAAGGCGGCCCTTGGGTCGCCTTTCGTCGTTTCAGTGGATCGCGACGATGCTCAGCCCCAGGCTATGCCGACCCGGGCCGAGGCGTTCGCAGCGCACCACGCGGGCTTCCAGTTCCAGGCCGGTGAGCGTCTCGTGGGTGGACGGGATGCTCACCCGCAGGTGGTCGCCCGGAGCCAGCTCGCTTTGCGCTTCCAGCAGCAGCCCGCTGGCGGACAGGTCCCGGCACAGGGCCACCGACTCGCGGCCTTCGCAGCGGATGGTGACCGGGGTGTCGAGCTTCATGCGGATGAAGTCGCGCTTCTCGCTGTAGTTGTGCTCGATGGGCTGCATGGGCTGATCCTCATGGTCGGGGCGATGGGAGGGCGACTGGCAATCCTGGCGATTATCGTCAAAGTTTATACCGTGCGGACGGGATCGGACGGACAAAGGCGGATTTTCCGGCAAAGGTCAACGGCTTGAACTGCTCAACGGATGGGAGTACCGTCTGCGCCTTGTCGAACCCCGTAGCCGCGCTGTTGTCACTTACAATAAGCGCCTAGGACCCACTGTTTCCGGCGCCGTTTGCCTGGATGACCCATGCATAAAGTCAGTGCCACGCTGCTGATCATCGATGACGACGAGGTGGTGCGCGAAAGCCTCGCCGCCTACTTGGAAGACAGCAACTTCAAGGTGTTGCAGGCCCTCAACGGTCTGCAGGGCCTGCAGATCTTCGAAAGCGAACAGCCGGACCTGGTCATTTGCGATTTGCGCATGCCGCAGATCGACGGCCTCGAACTGATCCGCCGCATCCGCCAGACCGCTTCGGAAACGCCGATCATCGTACTTTCCGGAGCCGGCGTGATGAGCGATGCGGTGGAAGCCTTGCGCCTGGGCGCCGCCGACTACCTGATCAAGCCCCTGGAAGACCTCGCGGTGCTCGAGCATTCGGTGCGCCGGGCCCTGGATCGCGCCTACCTGCGGGTCGAGAACCAGCGCTACCGCGACAAGCTGGAAGCCGCCAACCGCGAATTGCAGGCCAGCCTGAACCTGCTCCAGGAAGACCAGAACGCCGGCCGCCAGGTGCAGATGAACATGCTTCCGGTGACGCCGTGGAGCATCGAGGGGCTGGAGTTTTCCCACCGGATCATTCCGTCGCTGTATCTCTCCGGCGACTTCGTCGACTACTTCCGGGTCGACGAGCGACGCGTGGCGTTCTACCTGGCCGACGTTTCCGGCCATGGCGCTTCCTCGGCCTTCGTCACGGTGCTGCTGAAGTTCATGACCACGCGCCTGCTCTATGAGTCGAGGCGCAACGGCACGCTCCCGGAGTTCAAGCCGTCCGAGGTGCTGGCGCACATCAACCGCGGCCTGATCAACACCAAGTTGGGCAAGCACGTGACCATGCTCGGCGGGGTCATCGACCTGGAGAAGAACAGCCTGACCTACAGCATCGGCGGCCACCTGCCGCTTCCTGTGTTGTTCGTCGAAGGGCAGGCGAGCTACCTGGAGGGCCGTGGCCTGCCGGTGGGCCTGTTCGACGATGCGACCTATGACGACCGGGTCATGGAGTTGCCGCCTTCCTTCAGCCTGTCGCTGTTTTCCGATGGCATCCTCGATGTGCTGCCAGGAGCTACGCTGAAGGAGAAAGAGGCTTCGCTACCGGAACAGGTGGCAGCCGCCGGAGGCACCCTCGACGGGCTGCGCCAGGTCTTCGGGCTGGCCAACCTGGCGGAGATGCCGGATGATATCGCCTTGCTGGTGTTGAGCAGGAACCTTGCATGAGTACCGGTAAAATCCAGTTTGCCGAACAGAACGGCTCCTTCGTTCTGAAATTCGTCGGTGAGGTCCGCCTCACCCTGTGCTCGGCCCTGGATTCCACCATCGAGAAGATCTTCGCTGCGCTGAATTTTTCGGCGATCATCATCGATCTTACGGAAACCCAGAGCATCGATAGCACCACGCTCGGCCTGCTGGCCAAGCTGTCCATCCTGTCGCGGCAGAAAATCGGCCTGTTGCCCACGCTGGTGACCACCAATCCGGACATTACCCGTCTGTTGCAGTCGATGGGCTTCGATCAGGTGTTCAATATCGTCGATCGTCCGATTCCGTGCCCGGAATGCCTGTCCGACCTGCCGCCGCAGGACCAGTCGGAAGATGTGGTGCGCGACAAGGTCCTGGAGGCGCACCGCATCCTGATGGGCCTCAACGAATCCAACCGCGAAGCCTTCCACGACCTGGTCAGCGCCCTGGAGCGCCATTAACCGGTCGATCCCTTCCCGAATTCCTGCTGAATCCTCCGCTGCGCCGGAACGGGACGCCCTGCATGCGCGTCCCGCCGGCAGCGGCGATCAGTGGCGGGTCGCCAACTGGTATTCGAGCTTTTCCTGGTCGCGTGCGAACAGGCGGATGCCTTCGGCCAGCTTTTCGGTGGCCATGGCGTCCTCGTTCATCTGCCAACGGAAAGCGCTCTCGTCGAGCACCTGGCGCGGCTCGCCTTCGCCCGGCAGCAGCAGGCGCGGCAGCTCGCCCTGGGCGTCAGCCAGTTGTTGCAGCAGGTCGGGACTGATGGTCAGGCGGTCGCAGCCGGCCAGTTGCTCGATCTGGCCGAGATTGCGGAAGCTGGCGCCCATCACCACCGTCTTGTAGCCGTTGGCCTTGTAGTAGCGATAGATGCGCGAGACCGACTGCACGCCGGGATCCTCGGCGCCGGCGTAGTCGCGGTTCTCGCTCTTCTTGTACCAGTCGTAGATGCGCCCGACGAACGGAGAGATGAGGAACACCCCGGCGTCGGCGCAGGCCACCGCCTGGGCGAAGGAGAACAGCAGGGTCAGGTTGGTCTGGATGCCCTCGCGTTCCAGAATCTCGGCGGCGCGGATTCCTTCCCAGGTGGAGGCGATCTTGATCAGCACCCGCTCGCGGTCGATGCCTTGTTCGTCGTACAGCTCGATCAGGCGGTGGGCGCGGGCGAGGGTGGCCTCGCTGTCGAACGACAGGCGCGCGTCGACTTCGGTGGAAATACGTCCGGGAATGACTCCGAGGATGTCCTTGCCGACTGCCACGGCGAAGCGGTCGCAAGCCAGTCCGGCGTCGCCGCCGCTACCCGCGGTAGCCTGTCGAAGGTGCTCGGCGTAGCGCGGCAGGGCGGCGGCCTTGAGCAGCAGCGACGGGTTGGTGGTGGCGTCCACCGGCTTCAGGCGGGCAATGGCATCGAAGTCGCCGGTGTCGGCGACCACCGTGGTGTATTGCTTGAGTTGTTCCAGCTTCGAAGTCATGGCGAGGTCTTGTCAGGTGGGTTCTTGGGAAGAAGAATCCCCCGACCTTACCCGAGCCGCAGGCGCGGCTCAATGGGAGCTATCGCCCCGCCAGAAGTTCCAGCGCCTGGTCGAAAACCCGCAGCGGATCGGCGGCCTTGTGCACGTCCACCGAGAGCAACTGGCGGAATCGCCGGGAGCCGGGGAAGCCCTGGGCCAGGCCGAGGATATGGCGGGTCACGTGATGCATCGCGCCGCCTTCGGCCTGGTGTCGCTCGATGTACGGACGCAGACGGAGCAAGGCCTCGCTGCGACTGAGCGGCGGCGCTTCGCTGCCGAACAACTGGCTGTCCACCGCGGCCAGCAGGTAGGGGTTGTGGTAGGCCTCGCGACCGAGCATCACGCCGTCGAAGGTCTGCAGGTGCTCGCGGCAGGCCTCTAGGGTCTTGATGCCGCCGTTGAGGACGATCTCCAGGTCCGGGAAGTCCTTCTTCAATTGCGCCGCGACCTCGTAGCGCAGCGGCGGCACCTCGCGGTTCTCCTTGGGCGAGAGCCCTTCGAGGATGGCGATCCGTGCATGCACGGTGAAGCTCCGGCAGCCGGCCTCGCGCACCTGGCCGACGAAATCGCAGAGCTCGGCATAGCTGTCGCGCCCGTTGATACCGATGCGGTGCTTCACCGTCACCGCTATCTCCACCGCATCCAGCATCGCCTTCACGCAGTCCGCCACCAGCGCCGGATGCCCCATCAGGCAGGCGCCGATCATGTTGTGCTGGACCCGGTCGCTGGGGCAACCGACGTTGAGGTTGACCTCGTCGTAGCCGGCCTCTTCCGCCAGCCGCGCGCAGGCCGCCAATTCCGCCGGCACACTGCCGCCCAGTTGCAGCGCCAGTGGGTGCTCGCATTCGTCGTAGCGGAGGAAGCGCTGGCGATCGCCGTTCAGCAACGCGCCGGTGGTGACCATCTCGGTGTAGAGCAAGGTGTGACGGGACAACTGGCGCAGGAAGAAGCGGCAGTGGCGATCGGTCCAGTCCATCATCGGCGCAACGGAGAAGCGGCGTGAGAGGGCGGCGGGGGCGTTGGTCGGTTCTGGGCGCATCGGGACTTCGGTAGGGGGAGCGGAGCAGGGCGAGGGATTTTATCAGGGATGGGGCCTTTGCCATATCGTCGGTAATGAGCAGTTCCACCCGCCCAGCGTCGGTGTCCGATAACCCGAGGCTTTCCAGCACGGCTCGTAGGCTGTCATCAGTACATCGATTCGGATGATGTCTCCATCAGCCTCTCGACCTGGGCCGCCACCGTTTTTCAGTCACTGACCAGAATCTCCGCCCCTGGTACATCTTTCGTGGGGATGGACTCGATCGCCATTTTCTGGGGCGCTGCCAGGCAAAATGGTTGCCAGACCCGAGGAGGTAGTCGTTACCCTCCACTGGGCCTCTCTACATGCGCTCGACGATAGTATCGAGCTCCCGGATCTTGAAAGCCTTTTGGCAGGGAGGCGGGTTCCAGCCCAAAGGAGCGCTCCCGGTGAGTGGCCTTGACGCTACTGATGGTCAGCTTCGATAGCCCCGAGGAGTCGCCGAGCACATCGCCGATGCTTTTATCGGAGGTGGGATCGAGCGAGGGAAGTTGCCAAGGGTCTGGGCGGCGGTACGCGGGAACGACCGTTGCTTCTGTATGGCTGGCGCACTCTACATGCGTAGAGTTTTCGCCACTTCATCGATTTCGGTGATCGTGGCGTGGTCGGAAATGACTCTGGCCATGAGGTAGTCATGCAACTCTGCATCGCCATCGACACAGCCGTCTCTGAGCACAACCAACTGGTAGTCCAGATCGAACGCCTGGCGAACCGTCGTCAGCACTACGCCTGAGGTAGTGGCTCCAGCGATGAGCAATGTTTCAATATCATGCGCCCAGAGAAGCTCGTCCAGTTCCGTACCCGTGAAGGCGCCGACGCGACTCTTCGTAATGACCGGTTCGCTTTCGATCGGCTGCAAGGCGGCGGTGATCGCCAACCCGGGGCTTCCCGGTTCGATCAAGCCACTTTCACGTAGCTCGCGGAATAGCCTGTTGCGCCTGTCCATTGGCGGACCATCGGGCGGGCAGCCCACCGTTACATGAACTACAAGCATATCGGTTTGCCGTACCCTGGAAAGAAATCTGGAGGTGCGGGCCACTACCTCGGCTGCGCGAGGTGCGGGCACGAAGTTGTTCAGCACGAATTCCTGGAAATCCATCAGCAGCAGGGCGGAATTAAAGGGAGATTCAAGCACGAGCTCAGTCATGACGACCTCTGGGTGGTGGAAAACCGTCTAGCGGGTGGAGTGCCCAAGGGCTCGCCAGTTGAATAGCGCCCCTGCCAGCATCAACAGGCTGGTTACCAGGAAAACGCTGCGCATCCCGAACTGGCCACCGACGAACCCTCCGATTACCGGCCCGATTACCTGGCCGGCGAATTGCGCGGATAGCGACCAGCCCATTGCCGAGCCGACGAATCGCTCCGGGACGCTATGGCGGATTACAGCGGCCATGCACGGAAGCAGGCCGCCAAGCGCCATGCCCATCAGGAAGCGCAGGGCGATGAGTTGCCACCCCGCATATACGAAAGCCTGGGGAATCAGCAGGACGGCCGCGACGCTCAGCGCGGCTATCATGATGACGCCGTAGCCAATCCGGTCGGCCACCTTACCCAGATAGGTCGCGGAGATGATGCTTCCGAGCGCTGCCGCCGACATGGCCAGACCCGCCACAGACGTCACCCGCCTCGAGTCCTCGAGCAGCGTTTCGATATAGACGGTGATAATCGGTTCGACCGACATGTTGGCAATCATCAGCAGCAGGCCTGTCGCCAGCATGGCGAGGATCACCGCCTTGTTGGGCATATTCGACCAACCGACCTTGGGAGGTTCTTCGACGGCGGGGACGGAGGGGCGTGCAGTCTCGCGCAACATGAAGGTCGTGAAGACAAACGCAATGAAGATCAATCCACTGGCGCCCCAGAATGTGGCTCGTATGCCGATCAGAGGAGGCAGGAAGCCGCCAACCAGCGGCCCTAACAGATTGCCGGCCATCACGCCCGAGGAAAGAAGACCCAATGCCCATGCCGAACGGGATTTCGGAGCTTGCACCGCGACCAGGATCGTTGCCCCCGACGAGTACCCGCCGGCGATTCCCGCTAACAAGCGCAAGCCGATGAATTGCCAGATATCGGAGGCCAGCCCCATCAGCAACATGGTGATCGCCATTCCCAGGCTAGCTCGGACCAGCATGGGCTTGCGACCGTAGCGGTCGCCAAGCATCCCCCAAAGCGGTGCTACCAACCCGGCGGTGACGAAAGTGGCGGCGTAGGCGATACCTGACCACTGCACGATTGCAGCGTGGCCCGATACCCCGAGTTGACCTATGTAGACCGGGAGGAACGGCAGGATAAGTGTCATGGCGAAGACGGTGGTGAAGGCTCCAAACAAGCACACGGCGAGGTTGCGTTGCCAGCAGTCGATAGCGGGTTCGTTCATGTTGCCTTGCATCAGCAGACTCCGATCAGAGACACTCGATACCACACAGTCAATTTGGTATACCAATTTGGTATACATTGACGTTGGCCAATGGATCTGTCAATCGGAGGCACCTAATGACGGTCATTCAGCAGGCTGAAGAGCGGCTGCGCCGCTTGATTCTGGATATGGAGATCGGCCCTGGAGAGCGCCTGACGGAGCGCTGGCTCGAAGGGCAGACAGGGGCCTCGCGAAGCTCTATCCGCACGGCACTGGTTCGTCTTGAGGCTGAAGGTCTCGTTGCGAGGGAGGGCCGGGGATGGCTGGTGCCGCCCATCGATCTTCAGGAAATAGAACAATTGTTCGTATACCGGGAGATGCTTGAGGTAACGGCAGTTCGCCTCGGTGGAAAAGAGGCGGAAGAAAGCTATCTCCGGGAGGGGGAGGCCATACTGGATGCGGTGCCGATAAATGCCTCGGCAGAAGAGACCGAGTCTGCCGGACGCCAATTCCACCTTTGGATTGCCGGTTTGGCCCGCAATGAATTCATCAGTCGGGGGCTCGGCGAGGCCCTGACGCGCCTCCAGCGTGTCAGATGGTTGGAGAGCCAACCGGAACATCACGGCTGGGCCGAGCATCGCGCCATCATCGCCGCCTTGAGGGCATGCGATATCGAACGCGCCGCGGGGATGGTCGAATCGCACGTCCGGGAGACAAGGGACCGGTTGCTGGAAACTCTCCGAAAAGACCGGCGCAGTCTCAGGGCACGCGGAATCACCATTCTTCCTGAGTGATGCCGGCCGGGCAGGGCGATTCGGTCTCGTTTCCCGAGGAGGGGCATGCCAGGCGGCGCCGATTCCGACGCCTGAAGGTCTGCAGCCGGTTGTGGGCAGTCTGATCGGGAGGAGCCGAACCAACGAGGGCCGGCGGGCCGTGGCAGCTCCTGGCCCTGCCGGTGTGCCCCTGCCGACCTAGTCCATTTGAAATATTGCGATCCTGGCATGGGCCAGTAAGATGGGCCGTTCGACGACCCGCACCAGCCTCTATCAAGGATCGATACATGAGACTGTCCCGTCCGCGTTTTACCCTTTCCGCCGCCTTGCTGCTTTCTCTTTCCCTTTCCGGTTGCGTGTCTGAACTCGATTCGGGCGCCTATGGCAGCATGGACGATCCGCGCAACGCGCAGATGCTGGACCTGGTGGACCAGGCGCTGAAGGGGAACATGGCCGTGGTACTGGTGGCCGACGTGATGCCGCACAAGTCCCTGAGCGATGCCCTGACCATGACCCAGTGGACGCCAACGGCGATCTGGGAGTACGAGAAGGACCCGAAGGTGACCTTCGGCCGCAAGTTCCAGACCAACGCGCTGCAGCGGAAGCCCGACGAGACCTATCTGTTCAAGGCCTTCGAGGTGCATATCCTGCCGCCCGGCAAGTACCTGCTGACCGGCGGCGACGACTACCAGATCCATGGCTTGCTCGACCAGGTCGGCGCCCGCAGCGGTCCGCCCGGTTCGGGCCATGGCGCCAACGGCACCGCGTACCTGTCCCCCGAGCTGTATCGCGAGTACTACCGGGAAGAAGTCTGGAAAGATGCCACCTATGGCAGCGAGATCAAGACCGAGAAGGTCTGCACCGCCGTGCATGTGGCCTCGGGCGCCTGCGTGAGCTGGGGCGAGCAGCAATACACGCAGACGACCCAGGGCTCCCAGGCCGGCTATTACCAGCAGACCGATTCCCGCGACGTGCCCTCGATCAAGGTCCAGGCGCGCCTGCCGGTCGACAAGGCGCTGGCCAGCTTCACCGTGCAGGGCGGGCAATTGCTGCTGGCCCCGCGCATGCACCTGAAGACCCCCGGCTACAAGTACCAGCAGTCGAAGTGCCGGGCGATCGATCCGAAGAAGATCGAATGCCCATTGGAAAACCTGACCGTCTATACCTGGCCGGCGCCGATGGACTTCAGCCAGTCCCTGATCGCCCAGCGGGCCCTGAGCGACAAGCACCGGCAACTGCTGTCCAGGCTCCAGCCCCTGCAGATCACGCCGCTGCGCAAGCAGGGCATGGAAGACCCGGTCTGGGGCGTGCCGCTGTCATTGAAATAGCGGGTGTTCGCTCAGGGGCGCGCCGGGTGCCGCCCCTATCCACGATCGGCAGGGAAGCATTTCCCCACAAGGAAGGTGACATGAACGTATATCGCAAGGTTTCCCGCAGTGCCGCGACTTGGCTGTGCGCCGCGCTGCTGGCCGCATCCGGCCATGCCTGGGCCGAAGACTGGTGGGTGGTACACAAGGGCGACGACCCTGCCGAGCTTGACGTGTTCCTGGCCGATGCCGATTCGCTGGCACCGGTGCCGGGTATCGAAAACGCCTGGCAGTTGCAGATCGCCATGCTGTTCGACTCCTTCCATCTGCTCAGCGCGCACCAGTACCGCTGCGATACGCGAGAGGTGAAGGTGGTCAACGCCAAGACCTTCTCCAACAACGGGCAACCCACGAGCCTCCAGTTCACCTTCGCCAAGGGCTGGACCCCGCTGCCCAACGAAAGCCATGAGGCTGTCCTCCAGTTCATCTGCGCGCCGCAGGAGCGCGAACGCAATGGCATGCGCTCCACCGGCAGGGGCGTGCCATTGCAGGCGGTGATCACCGCCGTCGGCATGGTCGAGATGGAGCGCGCCCAGGCCAATCTCGCCGAGGCCCGGCGCAAGCTCGAAGAGGCCAAGAGCGATCGCGTCATGGGCGAACTCGATCGTCTGCTCGGCAACGAACCCCGGAAGCCCTGAGCCGCTCTGACTGAAGCAGGGTGAGGCGAGGCGGATCGGGCCGTTTTCCGGAGCGATCGGCGTAGGTCCGGAAGGCGCGTCGGGAGGGTCTCGATGAGGTGGTATAGCCGCATCAGCCTGGGACTCAGCCTCGCGGTCGCGAGCGCTTTCCTGGTGGCGTACTGGCGATCGCTCGTCAGCCATAACTATCCCAATATGAATGCGCCTGGGCTGATCGCCTACCTGCTGGTCTTTCCTGCCTGCGCCCTGTTGCTGCATTCCCCTGCGTTGGCATTCGTGCTCCAGCAGCGAAAGCTGGGAAGCGCTCGCGAAAGAGCGCTGCAATGGACGATCAACCTGGCGCTGTGGATGGCGCCGCTTTGTTTCATATTTGCCAGTCTTTAATCAGGCACTCGCGGGTGTGTAGCTCGAGTAAGCGGACTGCTTTGACATCTCCTGCTGCGGCGGAATACAGGTGCGTCCTTTGAGTCGCTCAGCGCTTCGGCGCAAAGACCATCTTCACCGGCGCATCGTGCTTCAGGCGCGAGCCGTTCGGTTGGTTCCCGGGCTCGAAGCTAGGGTGCCAGGCCCTGAGTTCCGTATCGGACAGCCACTCCAGTTGCAATTGGTCCGCGGATGCGCGCAGGTCGAATTGCGCCAGCGACCGCACGACTGCATGGCACTTTTCCGATTTCCCGGTTTCGAGGAGGGAGACCTGTATTTCTTCGCCCCAGGTGATCGAACCTTTCTCCGGGCATTTCCGAACCTCGACGTGGTATTGCCCGTTCGGCGACGGCAGGTCGGAAATCAGCTTGTCGGGGCCGCACGCGGCGAGGAGTACGCTCAGTATCAGCAGGGGGCTTTTTTTCATCCATGACCTCTGTGGAAATCTCGGAAAGGAATTCCTCTCTTTTCCTGGCGGAAAATGGGCAGGAAGCGGGCCTGCCCATCCTACGCGCGGACTGCTGGATCTGCCCATGGGCGATCCACAGCTTCGTGCACGAGCGATATCAGATGGCGCTGAGCGATTTCAGGATCAGATAGGTGCAGATGAGCACCCCTGCCATGGACAACAGGCCCAGGGCGACAATGCTGAGTTTCATCGGGTTTCCTCGTTGAACTGCGATGGGCTGCTGTATCAAGGAGGGGAGAGGCAGCAGGCGGGGGAAAGCCCCGGAGGGATGAGCGGCCCCCGGGGCTTTGGTGACCACCATAGGAGAAAGTCACATTGATAAGGCTAGCCCTGTTTCGCTGTGCGGCAAGCGAAGCGGCATCGCTTTTCCCGCAGGATCGGGAAAATGCCTAGCCATACCGCAGTGATGGCCACGGAGGGTCCATGCGCCTCGTCCATTTCCTGATTGCCCTTCCCGCCGCGCTGCTGGCTGAGCCTCAGATAACCGCGCGGCGCAGGTTCAGCGTTCGTCGCCGATCTCCAGTTCGATGAAGTCGATGACCCCTGCCGCGCGGTTGTCGAGGCGCTCAAGTTCCTGGCCGTCCAGCGTCTGCAACAGCGAGACGCCGTGTTCCAGACGCTCGCCGGAGGCATGCGAAGCGGCTTCGCGGGTAGGACTGAACAGCCAGGCGTGCGGATGTTGCGCGCGCCAGGCGGCGCGGGGTGAAAGGCTGACCTCGGTGCCTGCCGGGTAGTGCCAGGCGCCCAGTTGCAAGGCCTCGGCGAGGACCGTACCGCCGAGGCCGTACAGGCGGCGGTCGCGGTCGAAGGCCAGGGCGCCGCCGCTCAGCGCGATGCCGCGCACCGACACCCGTTGCCCGGTTTCCGGCATTACCCGCCAGCGCTCGGCGTCGCGGTAGCCGTCGGTGTAGACCATGCCATCGCTGGCGAACAATCGCGCACCGGCGGGGAAGTCGATGTCGTCGGCGCGGTTGCCGATCGCCAGGCTACAG
Organism: Pseudomonas aeruginosa; assembly: GCF_001457615.1. GTDB lineage: Bacteria > Pseudomonadota > Gammaproteobacteria > Pseudomonadales > Pseudomonadaceae > Pseudomonas > Pseudomonas aeruginosa. The sequence goes on from NZ_LN831024.1 coordinate 2,349,414, forward strand.
CCTTCGAAGGCGGCGGGACGCCCGTCGCGCTCGCTGGCGAAGGCGATTTCCTGGCTGGCGTCGCAACGCCAGCCTTCGATCTCGGCGACTCCCTCGCCACGCAGGCGCAGCGAAGTGGGATGGACGCCGGTGGTTTTCCATGGGTCCTGCGGGTTGTCCTGCTCGCTCTGCAGCCAGCGTTGCAGGTGGCGGGTGGCGACGCCGCGGATCGTCACCGGGGTGGGGAATTCGGCTTCTCGGAAGCTTTCCGGCTGGTGCTTGAGTTCCAGCTTCAGCCGGGTGCCGGCAGGCATCTCGATGCCTCCGAGGCGGGTGGGGCGCTCGAGCACGGCGCTGTGCGCGGCTTCCTCGCGTGCACGTTCGCGCTCGTACTGCCAGAGACCGATCTCCAGCCAGGCGCGCAGTCCCAACGGGATCAGCAGGAGCAGCATCAGCAGGCCGCGGCTCGGCCAGCGGCGGCGCAAGCGCTGGCGCGCGCGCGGGCTGAAGGCCAGGAGCGATAGCCAGACCAGCAGCCAGATGCCGGCGACGAACGACGACAGGTAGATGAGCGGGACGATCAGGGGAATAGGGGCGACGGGGATCACGCGGGCGTCCTTGCGGGTTGGGTTCCATGACGTCTCCGGCGCGGCGTGCCGGGTACCTGCCAGAGTTTACAGGGCGCGTCCCGATGCCGCAGCGGCAAACTGTCTTCAGGCCTTGTCCGCCGGGGGCCACGCCCTGGAGAGGGAGGCGCTCGGGGATGGAGTCGGCGAAGTGCCGATTCAAGCCCAGGCGCGACGGGCCGATGGGGTGGTTATCGGTTTCTGTAGTCCAGTGGGGAAAAACCAATGAACGAAAGCGTCGCCAGGGTGTTCGATCGGATTCTACGGGGGCTCGGTTTGAAGACCCTGAACGCCCAGTTCCTGCTGTCCTATGCACTGATGTTCGGCCTGGCCGCCTGCGCCTCGGTGGCGTTGTACCTGAGCATGTCGATCTCGCCGGAAACCATCAACGTGGCCGGCGCGCAGCGCATGCTCAGCCAGAAGATGGCCCGCGAGGCGCTGCAATTGCGACTCGGCGCCGGCGACCCAAAGGCCCTGGCCGCGACCATCGCCCAGTACGAACGCTCGGCCGCCGACCTGGATGCGGGCAATGCCGAGCGCAACGTGAGCCGGATGGGCGCGCCGGAGATCGCCGCCCAGCGGCAGAAGGTGGCGCAGATCTGGGGCCGCTACCGGGCCATGCTCGACCAGGTGGCACAGCCTGCCAGCCAGGTCGATCTGCGCGGCTTCTCGCAGTATTCCACCGAGCTGTTGGGCGAGCTGAACAACCTGGTCTCGCTGATGAGCGCGCGCGCCGACAGTGTCCAGCACACCCAGATGTGGATCGCCTTCGGTTGCCTGTTGGCGATCCTGGTGCTGGTGGTGCTCGGCCGGCAGTTCGGCCTGGCGCCGCTGATGCGGCAGTTGCGTGGGTTGGAAGTGGCGCTGACCGAGGTCGGCGCGGCGAACTTCACCCATGCCCTGGCGGCGGGCCATGCGGACAACGAGATCGGCCGCATCGTCGCTGGCTACGAGCGGATGCGCCAGGACGTCAGCGGTTTGCTGGCGAACGTCAAGCGCAGCGCGGCAGAGACCGACAAGGACGTGGCCGAGGCCCTGGAGCAGGCGCTCGGCGCCGGCGACCAGGTGGCGCGCCAGCACCAGGACCTGGACCAGGTGGCCACCGCGATGAACGAGATGAGCGCCACCGTGGCCGAGGTCGCCCGCCACGCCAACCATGCGGCGCACTCCACGCGCGACGCCGCGGCCCTGGCCCACGAGGGACGGCGTCTGGTGGAGCACGCCAGCAGCCAGACCGGTGCGTTGGCGGAGGAACTGGAGCAGACCGCCCTGGCGCTGAACACCCTGCACCAGCATGCGGGCAGTGTCGGCCAGGTGCTTACGGTGATCAGCAGCATCGCCGAGCAGACCAACCTGCTGGCGCTCAATGCCGCCATCGAGGCGGCGCGGGCCGGGGAGGCCGGGCGCGGCTTCGCCGTGGTGGCGGACGAAGTGCGTTCGCTGGCCAACCGTACCCAGCAGTCGACCCAGGAGATCCAGGGGTTGATCGAGCAGTTGCAGGACGGCGCCAACGATGCGGTCGCCGCCATGCGCGGTAGCGCCAGCCATGCCCAGAGCAACCTCGTCGAGGCCGACAGCGCGGCCCAGGCGCTGGGGCGCATCGTCGCCACGGTGGAAGAACTGGACGGCCTCAACCAGCAGATCGCGACCGCCGCCGAGGAACAGAGCCAGGTGGCCCAGGACATCGACCGCAACATCACCAACGTCTCCGGACTCTCCGAGCAGGCCCACGAAGGGACCGCCGCAGTGCTTTCGGCCAACCAGAGGGTCAAGGAGCACATGGCTGGCTTGCGCGTGGTGCTCGGTCGCTTCCGTACCTGAGGCTGGCTGCGGGCGTCGGCGCTAGTCGGCGGACAGCTCGCGGATCAGCGCCACCGTCAGGTACAGGCGGGGGGCGATGCTGGATAGTTCGAGGTATTCCGCCTCGCTGTGCAGGCCGGCGCCGACCACGCCGAGGGTTTCCAGCACCGCCGGTTTGTCGCTGCCGGGCACGTAGGCGTAGCCGGCGTCCGTGCCGAAGCGCATGGCGATCGGCTCGATGCGCTTGCCGATTCGGCCGTAGAGCGTCTGTGCGGTTTCCGCCAGGCGCTGCGAGGCGGGGTTCTTCACCAGAGGCGGACGACCCTTGTCGAGACGCAGACTGACTTCGGTATCGGCGACCAGGCGTTCGCCGGTCAGCTTCCGGGCGTCGGCCAGTACCCGCTCGCTCTCGGCCGGGTCCGAGTAGCGCATGTCGGCTTCCGCCGAAGCCTCGGCGGGAATGATGTTGCGCTTCTCGCCGCCCCTGGCGAGGGTCCAGTTCAGCGTGGTGCCTTTCGCCGGATCGCCGAGGTCCTTGAGACGCAGCAACTGGTGCGACAGTTCGAGAATGGCGTTGCGGCCTTGCTCGGGTGCCGAGCCGGCATGGGACGAGCGACCCTTCACCTCGAGCAGCAGGCCGTCGATGCCATTGGTGGCTACCGTCACTGCGTCCCGGTCCGGCGGCTCGTAGGAGAAGACGTAGTCCTGCTGCCGGGCCAGCTCGGCGATCAGTTGCTTCGAGCCGGCGGAGCCGGTCTCTTCGTCGGGATTGAACAGCACGGTGATCCGTCCGTAGTCCCTGAAGCCTTGCTGCCTGAGCAGCGCCAGGGCATGCAGCACCATCGCCACGCCGCCCTTGGCGTCGGCCACGCCGGGTCCGTAGGCGCGCTCCGCGTCCTCGCGGAACGGACGCTTCGCCGCGCTGCCGGCGGCGAACACGGTGTCGTAGTGAATCATCAGCAGGAAGCGCTTGCTGCCGGTGCCATCGAGGGTGGCCACCAGGTTGTCGCCGGCCGAGGGCGTCGCCGGTGCGCTGCGGACTTGCGCGCCGAGCGCCTGCAGGCGTTCGGCGAGCAGCGCGGACAACTGGCCGAGGCCTTCGGCCTGGCCGGTACCGCTGTCCACCGCGACCAGTTGCCGGAGCGTGTCGAGGTAGGCCGGGCGTTCGGCTTCGGCCTGGCGCAGCAGCTCGGCGGCTGGCGTGTCGGCAGCGAAGGCGGCGGGCGAAAGCAGGAAGGCGAGGGCGAGCGGCAAGAGGCGGGGCAGGCGGCGGGCGTGCACGGAAGGTCCTCGTCTGGCGGGCGGAGGCGGCGCGGTTGTGCGCCGCGGTATCCGATTGACCTTAGGTCATGAGACGGTTTCCGCCAGCAGCGCCTCGACCTTGCGCCGCAATTCTTCCAGCAGGGCTCGTTCCTCGGCCGAATAGTCGCGCGGTCGGCTGTCGAGTACGCAGACGGTGCCGTACGGGGTGCCGTCGGGCGCATGAACCGGATAGCCAAGGTAGTTGCTCAGGCCGAACTCGACTTCATCCTCGTTGCCGGCCCATTCCGTCTCCTGGCGCGAGTCGCGCACGTGCAACGGGGCGTCGCGGTCGACCACGCGTTCGCAGTAGAGGGGTTTGGCGCCGTCTTCATGGACGCTCTTGCGGCCTTCGGCGCCGATCGGGTAGGTGTCCTCTAGGCGTCCGGCGGAGGCCTCGACGCGCATGTGCCGGGGCAGGGAACGCATGATCAGCACCGACGGCACGTCGAGCCGGCGGGCCAGTGCGTCGATATCCCGGCGCAGGGATTCGAATCGTTCGGAGGATTTCGCCATGCCCGGCCTCGCCCATGTCTGGTGGATGAACCGCGACTGTAGCGGCGAAAGGGGGCTTGGCCTAAATACCCTTTGGTGCGCTCCCCCTCGCTCGAGCGCATAAGCGCCCGGCTGTCACTCCTCGGTCGGGCCGGGCAGGTACTCCAGCAGGTCTCCCGGTTGGCACGCCAGGTAGGCGCAGATGGCCTCCAGGGTAGCGAGGCGAATGCCCTTTACCTTGCCCTGCTTGAGCAGCGACAGGTTCTGTTCGGTGATGCCGATGGCCTGGGCCAGGTCCTTGGACCTGGCCTTGCGCAGGGCGAGCATGACGTCCAGCCTGATTTCGATGGGCATGGCGGACCTCAGACGAACTGGCGGTTTTCCTCGGCGAGCAGGGCGGCCTTGCGCTGGATGCGCGCGATCACCATCACCGAGGCGGCGGCGAACAGGCTGACCAGTTCCGCCGAACCGAAGCTGAGACTGACGATGCGTTGCCCCTGGGGTTGGAGGAAGGTGACCCAGACTGTCAGCAGCGGTTCCAGCAGGAAGTTCGCCAGCACCCAGCAAGCCAGGCACAGGCCGACCTTGCCGAGCAGCGCCGCGGCGTCTTCGCAGAAATACTCGCCGCGCCCGTAGTGCTGGAACAGCCTTCGCAGCGCCTGCAGTCCACTGGCCAGGACCAGCAGCGGCAGGCTCGACAGGAGGATGCCGCCGAGGGCCTGCCAGAGCGGCATGTCCCGCGCCACAACGCCGAGGTCGCCGGCGACACCGGTGGCGGTGAGAGCGAAACCGAGGCCGTGCTCGCTGGCAAGGTCGGGGAAGATCCAGCACGCGGCGTTGAGCAGCAGCATGCCGGCGATCAACAGCAGGGTCAGGGTAGCCATCAGGCGGCTGTAGCCGGCCAGGCGGTCGCTTGTCATCGGGGGTACTCCTGGGAAGGTGGGCAGGCCCCTCGGAAACGAGGGAAACCGAAGTGATCATAGTTTAATAATAAATTATCGTAAAACGATAATTTCAAGATCGCTGCATCCGGCCTGGAGCGCTCCGCAAAATCCCCCCCGTGCCTGCCGGGGGCACGGAGGGGAAGCGTCCTACTTCTGCAGCAACTGGACGTTGTCGATGAACATCGACTCCTGCTGGTTACCGCTGAGGATCATCAGTTCAGCACGCTTGATCGGCCCCTTCGGCAATTGCACCTGGCCGCGCAGGCTGGCCCAGCGGCCATTCTCGACCACCTTGTAGCCCAGGGGCAGGTATTCGCCGGGCCGACCCTGGCTTTCCAGGTAGAGGTAGGCATAGGTCATGGCCTGCGAGCCGCGACCGTCGCCGACCCGCACGTCCGCGCTGAACGCGTAGGTCCGGCCTGCTTCCAGGTTGCCCAGCAGGCTGGTGCTCGCGCCGGTGCCGGCGTAGCGCCGCTGGTAGGCTTCCAGGGCCAGCCGCCCGGCGCTGGCGACGCGCGTGGCGCGGGTGCTGGCATGCACACCGCTCCAGCCGCCGATGCCGCTCTCGAAGTCGTAGGCGATGCGTTTCGGCGCCGGCGGTACGCTCGGCGGCGCGGACTGGGCTTCCTGCAGGTTCATCTCGTCGACCAGCAGGCTGGCGCCGCTGTCGCTCCAGACCGCCACGTAGAGGTTGCGCTGGTCGGCGGCGGGACGGTAGTCGAAGGTCTTCTCCAGGCGACTGAACTCGTTGCCGCTGACCGACAGTTCGACGCTCTGCGCCGGGTTGTAGGCCAGGGCGCCATCGGCGCGTTCGCTGAGCAGCGCCATGCGCACGGTTTCACGGGTATTGGCGGCCTTGAGCATGACCTTGCCGCTCAGCCGGTAGCCGCTGCCGGCGCGCAGGGGGGCAATGGGGCGGACCAGCAGATCGAAGCCACGCACGTCGACCAGCAAGGCATTGTCGCGGCAGCCCTTGGCGACGTTCACCAGGCTCAGCTGGGCGTTGCCGGACCATGCGCGCCAGCCTTCCATGCTGGCGAACTCGCCATCGCCGAGCAGGCCGCCGAGCTTGGCTTTCGTGCACCATGGCAGGTCCGGCGGGGTCGGCGTGTCGCCGCCGGAGCCCGGGTTGACCGTGCCGGGTACCTTGGTCGGGCGAAAGTCGGCGATCTGCGTGGCCATGCTGTTCAGCGCGCGTACGGCGTCGGCGTGTTCTTCGCGACCGCAGGGCTGGTTGGCGCATTCGGCGTTGACCAGGCGCGGGTTGGCGAAGAACGGTGCCTGCTTGTTGGTGCCGAAGGCATGCGGGTAGGCCATCACGGTGGCGAAGCGCCCCTGCACGCCGTAGCCGCGGCTCCATTCGTAGGTGCCGCTGTGGGCGTAGCGCGGATCGTAGTAGCTGGACTCCAGGTCCTGCTCGTAGGAGTGGCGCAGGCCCATGTTGTGGCCGGCTTCATGGGCGAAGGTGTTGAGCCCGCAGTCGACCCCGGTGAGGTTGTAGGCAATGTCCTTGGCGTTGCCGTGGAAGCGCCCGCTGTTCTTATCGCCCGAGCCCATGTAGCCGATGCCGCAGGTGATGTAGCCGTTGCCGCTGTTCTGCGAGCGGTTGACCAGGCTGACCAGGTCGGCGCCGTACTGCTCGCGCAGGCGCTGCACCTGCGGGTCGCGCATGAAGCGATCGAGGTTGGTGCCGGTCACCGTCGGGTAGTCGGCCCAGTCCAGGCGCTGCTTGTGCACCAGACGCAGGCGCAGGTTGACGCCGCTCTTCTCGTAGGCGGTGTTGGCGAACTCGATGTAGCTGGCGATCCGCGCATCGATGTCGCGGCCATTTGCGGTCTGGGTCGCCGCGGGGGTGTAGAGGACCATGATGTCGACGGTCTTCGGCGCGGCCTGGGCGGCAGAGGCTACCGCCAGGGCTAGGGTGGAGCAGAGCAGGGATTTCTTCATGGGTTGCCTGTGTTCGGACAATAGGAAGCCATGGCGCCCCGAGGGCACCGCTGGGGAAACATGCTGGGAAGGTGGGCTCAGCCCTGGGCGGGCGGCGGCATCGGTGGCAGCTCGGCGAGCGGCGCGTCGACATGATCGCCATGCGGGTCGCTACGCGCGGCGATGTCGTTCTCGTCGATCACCCGGGTCTTGCCGCTGCGGTTGTCGACGATGATCGAGTAGCTGCCGTCGAGGGTGGCGACATTGATGTGGGTTTCCAGGCTGCCGCGCACCACGGTCAGGCTTTCCGCCTCGTCGCCGTCCACCAGGCCGCCGCGCCAGACCGGCAGGCCGGCGCTGTTATGGGTGCTGGCGAGGCGTGCCTGCAAGGGCCGCTCGCGACCCGGCAGGCTCATTTCCAGCACCTGGCCGAGCGCCAGCGTGTCGAGCAGGGCGGGTTCGACCTGCGCCAGGTATTCGGGAATGCCCTGGGCGCCTTCGCGGCTGCGCAGTTCGCCTTGCCAGAGCGTCACCCGCTCGCGTGGCGCGGGCGTCGTGACGGGGGTCGGGGCGAGCATGCGGGTAGCGTCCGCCGCCGGCGCCGCGAGCGCCGCTGTCGGGGCGGCGGCTGCCTGGGCGGCGGGGGACTGGCGGGCCTGCGGCGATGCCTCGGGCGGAGCCGGGTCGAGCAGCCAGCCGCCGATCAGCGCACCGCCGATGGCGGCGGCCGAGGCTGCGTAGATCCATGTCTTGGCCACGTTGTTTCTCCTCTGAGTGAACGTGGCGCGGAGTCTAGGAAGAAGCCTCTCCCAGCGTGGCGGCAACCGTTCACATTTGCGCCAGGCCGCGCGCCGGCGTGACGAAACTGCGAATCAGGCCGGAGCGCTGCGGGCGCCAGGTCACGTGCGCTCTGTGCGCTGCGGCAAGGCTGGCGTTCGGCCGCCATGCTGTTCGCGGCGGAAGGCTTCGGCGCACCTGGCCGTCCTCGCGCTTGAAGAACTGGACGAAGTTGCTCGGCTCGTCGAAGCCGATGCCATCGTCTACGGCAGCCCCACCTATATGGGCGGACCGGCCTGGCAGTTCAAGAAGTTCGCCGATGCCACCTCAAAGCCCTGGTTCGTCCAGCTGGCTTCGCTGACGCCTCGCGCCGGCTATGGGGTGTCGTCATCCCGGCCGACGGTGGCATGTTCGCTCATCTCCAGGCAACCCGGTACGGCCTCTAGCCGCGCCGGGGCCTCAGCCTCGCGCCAGTTGCAGGAGACGGGCGCGCTCCTGCATCAGCGGCCGGCAACTGCGGATGCCTTCGACGATGCTGTAGAGGCTTTCGATCTGCTGCTGGCTGAGGCTGTTGTTCTGGGCCCAGCCGAGCAACTGCAGCCAGGTCCAGCGGGCGATGGTCTCGCTCTGCGTCTCGGCCTTCCTGCGGTCGTCCCCGTCGCTCTGTCCGACCAGGGTCTCCACCAGCCCCGAGGCGCACAACGGCAGCAGCTCCCGGTACTGCTCCGGGTGCGTGTCGCGTAGGCGACGCAGGGCCATTATGGCGGTGGTTATCGAGTCTGAATCCAAGCTTTTGTTCACAGTTCACTCCTTGTGCGTACAGGCTGGCGGCTGGTTGATCCCTGGGCCGCGAGCAACTGTTCGATGAAACGCGTCAGCTCTTTCTTGAACTCGGGTGTCAGGCTGGACACCTTGAGGATGAGCTCGGCCAGCTCGTCCTCGGGGCAATAGAGGTAGGCCATGGGGACCTGGAGGACCATGGCCAGCTGTTCGGAAGTCCGCATGTTGGGGGAGTGCCGTTCGCGTTCGTATTGGTTCATCCGTGCGCTGGCGGAAAACTCGTCCATTCCCACCAGCATGCCCAACTGTTTCTGCGAGTATCCCGCTCTGATTCTTGCGGCTTTTAGCCGGGTACCTAGCATCCATACAACTCCCGTCCCGTTGGCCCGCTCGCTCAAGGTTGGGCAAATCTGGACAAGATGGAAGCTCAGGAATCCTTAGTTTTCGCCGTGCCGGAGGCTCTGTCGTCCGGGGCGGCGCGCGGTTTCGACGCCGTGTACGAGGCTGCGGCGGGGATATGCGTCGATGTCGCCGAGATCGCGCATGCTCCGGTTTTCTCGCGGCGAGCCGGAGTATATGCGAATTGCATAAAGGCGGACGCCGTTTCGTCGCCTGGGGGCGGCGGGTCGTCGTCTCGCCAGAGGGGCGGGCATCGGCGCCGAGGCGGCGGAAAACGGCGATCGGGACGATACTCAGGAAAGGTGGGCGTTGCGGAACCAAGCCTCGCCTTCCAGGACTAATAGCCGGGTTTCACGCAGAGGTCATTCCCATGAGAACAACAACAAGCATCCGCCGTGTCGCTGCCGTCCTGGCAGCGCTGCACCTGCTCACCTTCGCCGAGGTTCCGCTCGCCCAGGCAGCGATGATCGGTACTGCGGAAGTCATGCAGCAACAACAGCACAACCTCGATCGCCAGCAACTGCTGAAGATGCTCGACGACCAGGGCGTCCAGAAGAAGCTGGAGGCCATGGGCGTGCCCCGCGACCAGGTGGCGAGTCGCATCAACAGCCTGACCAACGCCGAGCTGGCGCAGTTCAACCAGCAGCTGGACCAGGCGCCGGCGGGCGGCATCATCGGCATCATCGTGTTGTTCCTGGTGATCTTCATCATCACCGACATGCTTTGCGCCACGGATATCTTCAGCTTCATCAAATGCATCAATCGGTGAGGCGGCTGGCAGGGGCACTGCTGGTCTCCGCAATGCTCGGCGGCTGCGCGCAGCCGCCGAGACTGCCGCCGGAAAGCGCGGCGCTGCCCGCACGGGTGGAGCTGCGCGAAGTGCCGTTCTTCCCCCAGGAAGCCTACCAGTGCGGTCCCGCCGCGCTGGCCACGATGCTTGGCCAGCGCGGCCTGGCGTTGACGCCGGGGCAATTGAAGGACGAGGTGTTCATTCCCGGTCGCGAGGGCAGCCTGCAATTGGAGATGGTCGCCGCGGTGCGCCGCCACGGCATGCTGGTCTATCCGCTGCAAGGCGGACTGGAGAGCGTGCTCGAGGAGGTCGCGGCGGGCAACCCGGTGCTGGTGTTACAGAACCAGGCTTTCTCCTGGTGGCCGCGCTGGCACTTCGCGGTGGTGGTCGGTTTCGATCGGGAGCGCCGCGAACTGGTGCTGCGCTCGGGCATCACCCGGCGCTGGGTTACCGACTTCACCAGCTTCGAGTCGACCTGGAAGCGTTCGGGGCGCTGGGCGGTGCTGACCCTGCCGGGTGACCGCCTGCCGGCCACGGCAGCGGCGGTCCCGTGGCTCAAGGCCGCCAGTGACAGCGAGGAAACCGGCCACCCCAAGGTTGCCCGGCGTGCCTACGAAGAAGCCGTGCGACGCTGGCCTGAGGACGCCTTCGCCTGGTTTGCCCTAGGCAACAGTCGCTACGCCGCAGGCGATTCCGCCGCTGCCGAACAGGCCATGCTCACCAGCGTCGAGCGTCGCGTGGATTTCGCCGCGGGTTGGTTCAACCTGTCCCAGTTGCTGGCGGAACGCGGTTGCGCGGCGCCGGCGCGCCAGGCGCAGGCCTGCGCGCGGGCATTGCAGCCTGGGGATGCCCGCTTCGCTGCGGCCTTGCCGCAGGCCGTCGCACCCGCGGCTCGGTGCGCCGAGCTGCCGGCCTGTCCCGTTGGCGCACCGCCCCGCTGAGGCGGCCGAGCCGAAGGTTGTCGGAACCCCGTTCCAGCGAGACGGCTCTATACCTGGGAGGACCCCACTCAGGTGCAGAACATGGCCAACGACAAGCGGACTTCGCCCCCCACCCCCCGGCAACCGGCCAAGGGCGGTGCGGCGGGCAAGCGCCAGGGGCATGCGGCGGAGGGCACGCGCAAGCCGCGTGCGCGCGGCGAGGAGCGGAAAGAGAAACCGGCCGACGGACGTTCGGCCACGGCGCTGACCGCCAACGAGCGGCGGGAGATCGACGACAAGCAGCCACCGCGCGCCGCTGTCCTGCACGAGGTGATTCGCGTCCAGGGCGAACACGAGTTGCAGCGCACGCTGGCGGCACTCTGGTGGTCGGCGGTGGCCGCGGGGCTGACCATCGGCCTCTCGTTGATGGGCATGGGCCTGTTCCGCGCTGCCTTGCCCGAGCAGGAGTGGGCGATCATCGTCAGCAGCTTCGGCTATCCCATGGGCTTCCTGGCAGTGATCCTCGCCCGCCAGCAACTGTTCACCGAAAACACCCTGACCGCCGTGTTGCCGGTGATGACCGAGCCGACCCTGGAAAAGGCCTGGCAACTGTTGCGTCTCTGGAGCGTGGTGCTGTTCGGCAATATCGTCGGTACGCTGCTGTTCGCCTGGGCGGTGCTGCATCTGCCGATATTCAATGAAGCGGCCGACGCGGCGTTCCTTGAGATCGGCCGCGAGGTGATGCACAACGACCTGGCGCAAATGTTCGCCAAGGGCATCGTTTCCGGCTGGATGATCGCCACCATGGTCTGGCTGATCCCGGCGGCGGAGGGCGCGAAGATCTGGATCATCGCGATGGTCACCTACCTGATGGCGCTGGGCAGCTTCACCCACATCGTGGTGGGCTCGGCGGAGGTAGGCTACCTGGCGTTCGCCGGGGAAATCGGCTGGACCGAGTTCCTGCTGAAGTTCGCCCTGCCTACCCTGGGCGGCAACATCGTCGGCGGTAGCCTGATCTTCGCCCTGATCAGTCATGCGCAGATCCGTAGCGAAGGTTGAGGCGCGGATGGAAAAAACGGCACCCCGGGGTGCCGTTCTGTCGACGCGGACTAGACCCCGAGCTTGTCGCGCAGGCTGTAGTACCAGGCGCCGATGGCGGTGAACGGTACGCGGAACAGCTTGCCGCCGGGGAAGGGGTAGTGCGGCAGGCCGGCGAAAGCGTCGAAGCGCTCGGCCTGGCCGCGCAGGGCTTCGGCCAGGACCTTGCCGGCGACGTGGGTGTAGGTCACGCCGTGGCCGCTGCAACCCTGGGAATAGTAGATGTTGTCGCCGATGCGGCCGACCTGGGGCAGGCGCGAGAGGGTCAGCAGGAAGTTGCCGGTCCAGGCGAAGTCGATCTTCACGTCCTTCAGTTGCGGGAAGGTCTTGAGCATCTTCGGCCGGATGATCGCCTCGATGTCCGCCGGATCGCGAGCGCCATAGATCACGCCGCCACCATAGATCAGGCGCTTGTCGCCGGAGAGGCGATAGTAGTCGAGCAGGTAATTGCAGTCTTCCACGCAGTAGTCCTGCGGCAGCAGGCTGTGGGCCAGTTCCTCGTTCAGCGGCTCGGTGGTGATCACCTGGGTGCCGCAGGGCATCGACTTGGCCGCCAGTTCCGGGACCAGGCCGTTGAGGTAGGCGTTACCGGCGACCACGATGAACTTCGCCTTCACCTTGCCTTGCGGGGTATGCACCACCGGGCTGGCGCCGCGCTCGATGCGGGTCGCCGGGCTCTGCTCGTAGATTCTGCCGCCGAGCGACTCCACCGCCGCCGCTTCGCCGAGGGCGAGGTTCAGCGGATGGATGTGGCCGCCGCTCATGTCGAGCATGCCACCTATATAGTTGTCGGTCGCCACCACCTCGCGGATGCGCTTGGCGTCCATGATCTCCAATTGGTTGTGGCCGTAGCGTTCCCACAACTGTTTCTGCGCGCGCAGGTGATCCATCTGCTTCTCGGTGAAGGCGGCGAACACCCCGCCGTCCTTCAGGTCGCATTGGATACCGTAGCGGGCCACGCGCTCGCGGATGATGCGCCCGCCTTCGAAGGCCATCTCGCCGAGCAACTGCGCTTCGCGCTTGCCGACGGTGCGCTCGATCACGTCGATGTCGCGGCTGTAGCTGTTGACGATCTGGCCGCCGTTGCGCCCGGAAGCGCCGAAGCCGACCTTGGCGGCTTCCAGTACGGTGACCTTGAAACCATTCTCCAACAGGAACAGGGCGGTGGAGAGGCCGGTATAGCCGGCACCGATCACGCAGACGTCGGTTTCGACCTCGCCCTGGAGTTCCGGGCGGGGCGGCGCGGGATTGGCCGACGCGGCGTAATAGGAGGAGGGGTAGGGGGTGTGCGGCATCTTGCACCTCTGTTTTTTATTTTTTACGGATGCCCGGATGCTACCCGAGTCGAAATCGGCCGGCTAGCCTCCGTGCAAAATTTTCAACGGACCCCCAGAAAATAAAAATTCCACTTTTTCAGAGAGTTAGCGAAAAAAAAGCTTGACGGTGTTTTTGGGGTCTGTAGAATGCGCGCCATCAGCAGGCACGTAGCTCAGTTGGTTAGAGCACCACCTTGACATGGTGGGGGTCGTTGGTTCGAATCCAATCGTGCCTACCAAACAAATCCCGCGCTGCTGGCGGGGCAAGAAAGGCGATCCGAAAGGGTCGCCTTTTTTCGTTTGCGCCCCGAAAAAGGCCGCTCGGCCCGTGCTCGCCTGGGCTCGCGCTTCATCGCATAGCCGCTATTGACAGCGGGGGCGGTCTTTTCCGACCCTAGCGCCTTCACGGATGATTCAGGCGACAAGGCTCATGACGACCTCTTCCGGTTCGCGTATCGGCGGACTTCTTCACGCTTCCCTTTTTTCCCTGCTCGGACTCGGTCTCCTGCTCGCCGGCGGTTTCAAGACCGTCGAGCGGTACCATTTCCTGCGTACTGCGCAGGAAGCCCAGGGGACGGTCAGCGCCTTGAATGCCGGCGGTTCGCATCCGCAGATCGATTTCACCAGCGTTTCCGGCGAGCGGATTTCCTATCCCCAGGGCGGCTTCATCTTCGGCTACCAGGTGGGCGAGTCGGTTCGCGTCCTCTACGAGGCTGGGCGGCCGGCGGCCAGCGCGATAGTCGACGATGCCGGCGCGCTCTGGGGAACCAGCGCTTTCCTCTGCGGCTTCGGCGCACTCTTCGGTATTGTCGGGTTCAGGGGATTGCTGGGCCTGCGTTCTTCCCAACCGACCTCAAAAGGACATTGAAGTCATGTCGCAACTTCCCATTCCCTTGCCCCTCAACGAGAGTCGCTGGCGCTACGTGACGGCCAGTGGCGGAGGCATGACCGTGGCCTTCCTGGCGGGTAGCGGCGGCTCCATCACGTTGCTCTCGCCGGAGGGTGAGAACGTGTCCTTCCGCTATGGCGGGGTGGGCGGCGGGATCGGACTGGGCATGCGCCTGCCGCGCTTCGGCAAGGTCAACCTCAATGTCAAGGGCAAGAGCGTTGGCGGGGCCGGTGCGCTGGAGGCGTTGCCGAGCACCGGAACCGTCTTGGTCGCGGACGGCCTGGTGGGGCGCGACCTGTCCCGCGGCGACTTCACCGGGCCCTGCATGTACGTCGAACTCGGCGCGGGAGTCATCGCCGGCGGTTCGGGCACGGCGATCCTCTTCGGCCTCGATCCCAAGCTGCTGGCGGCGGTGGCGCTGGCGAGCGCCTCGCCATTGACCGCCGCGCTGGGCGCCAGCATGTCGCGGCAATTACTGCAATCGTCCCGTGGCGCCCTGTTGATGGCCGGGGTCAACGTCGGTGCACAGTTCGGCGGCGGCGCGGCGGCTTACCTGGGGGCGTTGTTCTGATGCAGGAGGGCGATCCGGGAGGATCGCCCTTTTTACCTTGCGCAGGCGTGCGGCGGCCAGGGCTCCGTTGAGTTCCATGGCCAGCGGGGCGGTGGCGGAAATCGTTACCGGCGCGGGGAACGGTCGTCGGAGATTCCGAACCGGCGTGGATCGGTTCTTTCCAAACAAGCCCATCCACTCGTTCGAGGTGTCGTGCTTGTGTCCAGGTTGATCATGCCCGGAGGGCCGTTGTCGCAAGAATCCGATGTCCGGATCTTCTGTTCAGCCAAGGAGCGGCTGGACTTCTACCGGCGGGAAATCCACTACGAGACGGGCCAGCTATCCAGTCGGACCAACGCCTACCTGACGGCGCAGTCGTTCCTGGTCATCGCCTATGCCTCGTCGATGGCCAACCTGAACCCGGCCTGGGGCGAGCTGTTCACCCTGGTGGTGCCGGCGCTCCTGGCACTGCTCGGGATCGTCAATTCCCTGCATGCCTGGCCGGGCATCCAGGCATCCTCGGAGATCATCTGCCACTGGCAGTTCAAGCAGTCCTGCCTGTTGCACAGCGATCCGGAGATCGGCCTGGCCTACGATGATTCGCCATTGTTCAGCGAACGCGAGGTCAACCGCGGCAGCTTCGAGAAAACCTTGCTGTTCTCGCGACGCGTGCCGTTCCTGTTCGCCGGCTTCTGGTGTGCGCTGGGCGTGTTTTCGCTCTGGTTGCAACTGGCCGGTTAGCGCTGGTGGCCCATCGCTTCGGCAAGGCTTGGCGTTGGCGGAGGCTTGCCGGCTCGATAGGCGGGCGCCGTCGGATCCGGGAACGCCCGGCGTCAGGGCGCTGCCTGCTCGCAGAGATCGTTGCCGAGGAGGCGCGCGCCCAGGCCGCGAAGCAGGTAGGTCTCGACATGGCTGCCGTCCGGGCAGTCGACTCGGTAGCCGAGCGCCAGGCCGGCGGAAAGAAGAACGAACAGGAACAGGCCGATATGTTGCAGTTTGCTCATGGTGTTTTCTACGAAAGAGGCTTGAGGGCGCAGGCGCTGCGCCGGGCGATTCTAGTGCAATGAGGCAGGGGGAGGAGCCGATTTGCATGCCTAAGCGTTCTACATGGTCCAGGGCGCCCAGCGATTCGACAGTCGCCCTGCGCCGATCGACGGCGAGCCGGGGCGAATCCGGCTGCAACTGCGTCTGTACCTGGGTTGAGCCGTTGACGGGCGCTGTCGCTGCCTTTATAAGACCGCCTCACGCAGCCGGCAGGCAGTCGAAGATGAGCGACGAAGACGATATTCACGAACCCGAACACGATCACCTGCTGGATAACGATTACCTCGAGGACGAGCGTGACGAAGATACGTTCGGCGCGCTCGACGAGCCCGATGCCTGCGGAACCGGCAGGCGACGTTCCTGCGAATATTGCGACGCGGTCCAGGTCCCAGTCGATAGCGAGGGTTTCTCTATCTGCGCCGATTGCGCAGGGCTGGAGGACTAGCCCTGGTCAGACGCTGACCACCCGGTTGCGTCCGGCACGCTTGGCGTCGTACAGCGCGGCATCCGCCCGGGCGAGTGCCCGTTCCGGTTCTTCGCCGCTGCCGGCCAGGGTACAGCCGGCACTGATGGTCACCGGCACGGACGTGCCGGCACAGTCGATCGGGGTCGCTTCCATCAGTTCGCGGATGCGATTGGCGATCATGGTCAGTTCCGTGGTCTCGCGGACCCGGACCATCGCCACGAACTCCTCGCCGCCGAAACGCGCCAGGAGATCTTCCGGCCGCAGCGCCGCGCGCAGTCGCGAAGCCGCCTCGCGGAGGACGCTGTCGCCGGCCCGGTGCCCCAGGGTGTCGTTGATACGTTTGAAATGGTCGATATCGCTGTAGATGATGCCGATGCGCTGGTCGCTGGCCCGCGCCAACTCCAGTTCATGCTGGTGCAGCGCGTGGAAGCCGGCCCGGTTCCACAATTGGGTGAGGGGGTCGAGCAGTGACTTGCGCTGCTCCCGGTCGATCTCCTGGCGCAGGAAGCGGGTGTGCTCGGTGAGGCTGCGTAGCTGGAGATATCCTTCGGCCAGGATCGACAGTCGATTGAGCTGGCGTCCTTCCCGGAGATCCAGCAGCCGCGGGCTCGGGTCGATCAGGCAGAGTGTGCCGATGGCCTGGCCATTGCTGGCGTGCAGGGGCTCGCCGGCGTAGAAGCGGATGAAGGGCGGCCCGGTGACCAGCGGATTGTCGTGAAAACGCGGATCCCTGGAGGCGTCCGTCACCATCAGCGGTTCGCTGGCCAGGATGGCGTGGCCGCAGAAGGACAGGTCGCGCGGCGTCTGTTCGGCATCCAGGCCGATACGGGCCTTGAACCATTGGCGGTCGTGGTCGATCAGACTGATCAGCACGGTCTTCACCCCGAAGGTTTCCCGCGCCAGTTCCACCAGGGCGTCCAGGTAGTGTTCGGCGGGGGTGTCGACCAGCGCCATGTCGTCCAGGGCCTGCTGGCGCAGGGCTTCGTCGGGAGGGAGGGGGCAGGCGAGCATACTGGATCCTGATCACGGTGGAGACTTTCGGTATAGCTGCCGGACAGGCTGAAGGCCAGCCTGGCGTCCGCAGTCGGCGCAAGGGTGAAGAGGGCAAAAAAAATCCCGGCCGCGTGGAGCAGGCCGGGAAAGGATCCAGGGATGTACAGCGCCCACAGCTTATGTCGGCGGCGGTTTCGATGAAGCTGCCGGATCTGGTAGGCGCGATTTTCGCGTCGATGTGTGACCCGCTTCGCCGACTATCCTGGCAAGTGGGGTCGCGAACCAATAGGATTTGCGGGTTTTATTCAATCTGGGTGAATGCGTGCAGGAAATCTACTCTGAAGAACAGATGCGCAAGGCGCTGGGCCTTGCCGAAACGCGACCGAAAAAGGTCCGGACCGAGGCCAGCCAGCCGGTCCGCTACACCATCGTCGAACTGAGCGTGCGCAAGGGCGGGGCGGGATTGCCGCTGCGTTTCGAACATCGCTCGCGCTCCATCAGCAAGGTCACCGCGCAACTGGAAGCGGAGAAGGAAGCCAAGCGCCAGGGTTACCAGGTCTGGGCGCTGCTGGATATCCGTCAGATCTGAGCGAGGCGCCTGCGCGGGGCGCGGCATTGTCCTGGTCTCGGTCCGGCTGCTAAGGTGCGCAGCCCATCGATACAGGAGTCCGGAACATGGAACTGACGATCTTCCAGGTAGACGCATTCGCCGACAGTCCCTTCCAGGGCAATCCGGCGGCGGTCTGCCCCCTCGATGCCTGGCTGGACGACGAGCGCCTGCAGGCCATCGCGGAAGAGAACAATCTTTCGGAAACCGCCTTTGTCGTCGGCCGCGACGGCGACTATCGATTGCGCTGGTTCACGCCGCAGGTCGAGGTGGACCTGTGCGGTCATGCGACCCTGGCGGCGGCCTGGGTACTGATCCACAAGCTCGACGACGCTTCCCCGGTACTGCGTTTCGCCACCCGCAGCGGTGAGCTGAGCGTGCGGCGCGAGGGCGACTCGCTGGCGATGGACTTCCCGGCCAAGCGTCCGGAGCCTTGCGCGACACCGGACGGACTGCTGGAGGCGCTGGGTATTGCCGAGGCGGAAGTGCTGAAGACCGACGATTACCTCGTGGTGGTCGACGACGAAAAGATGATCGCCGCCCTGGCGCCTGACTTCGCCCGGCTGAAGGGCTTGCCGTGCCGCGGGGTGGCGGTGACCGCGCGCAGCCAGCGCTTCGATTTCGTCTCGCGCTGGTTCGGGCCCAACGTCGGCGTCAACGAAGACCCGGTGACCGGTTCCGCGCATACCTCCCTGGCGCCGTACTGGGCGCAGCGCCTGGGCAAGACCCGGCTGAGCGCCGAGCAGGGCGGGGCGCGCAAGGGGCGCCTGGAATGCGACGTGCGCGGCGAGCGGGTGGTCATCTCCGGCAAGGCGGCGTTGTACATGAGCGGTACGCTCCATCTCTGATCCCGAAGCAGGAGTACGACGATGCCGGCACCGCAGGTAGGCGTGGGTGTCCTGATCTTGCGGGACGGCAAGGTGTTGCTGGGGCGCCGCAAGGGCAGTCATGGCGCTGGCTGCTGGTCGGCGCCCGGCGGCCATCTCGAGTTCGGCGAGGCGGTGGAGGACTGCGCCCTGCGCGAAGCCCTGGAAGAGACCGGCCTGGCGCTGAGCGAACTGCGCCACGGCCCGTTCAGCAATGACGTCTTCGAGGGGCGCCACTACCTCACCGCGTTCATCCTGGCCGGTTGCGCGGAGGATGCCGAGGCGCGCCTCATGGAGCCGGACAAGTGCGACGGCTGGGCCTGGTTCGATTGGGCCGATCTGCCGGAGCCGCTGTTCGCGCCCCTGGCGAGCCTGCGCCGGCGGGGCTATTCGCCCTTCGACCCGAAGCGCTGAGCGACAGGCAAAAAAAATCCCGACCGCGGGGGAGCTGGTCGGGAAATACCCTTGGGGTTCGCACACACCGTGAGCATAGGCCAGTCCGCAACGGCATCAAGAGGAGCCTGTTCGAACTGCTAGGCCCCTTTGGGGGCCGTTCCACTGTCGTCACCTCCGCTCGACGGCGAGCGAAGGGGTTGCCCGCTTGCGTTGCGGTATCCAGAACAGCATCAGCGGCAGCAGCGAGGCCCAGCCCAGCAGGACATCGCCGGCCAGGTGGATGTGTTCGCCGGGCATCAACAGTCCCTGCAGGAACATCAGGCCGAAGTGCGCGGCATTGGCTGCCACGGTGAAGTCGATGAACAGCCGGTGGCGGAAGGGCTGGCTGGCGGCGCGCCAGAGGAATGCGCCCCAGACCAGGTAGATCGTCGAGATCATCAGCTCATAGTGCTGTCCGCCGCCTTGCTGGTCGCCCCAGCGAACCAGGCGGAGCAGCAGGCGCCCGGCGTCGGAGTCGAGCAGCGACTGGTCGAGCCGCAGGAGCAGCGTGGCCAGGGCCAGGCCGAAGAACAGCAGGAAGCCGCCGGCCATCAGGCGAATGCTCAGGGTCAGCCAAGGCGTGGCGGAAACCGGGGAAGGGGAGGCAGTCATGCAGATCACCTGTAGGCCATGTCGATGGCGTTGCCTTCGGTCAGGTCGTCAAAATCCGCACGGCGGAAAGGGCGCTCTTCCCGGGTGATGGTGCGCACCCGTTCGATGTATTCGCGCATGGCGCGGCGGGTATTGCCCTGGGAGGCGGCGGAGAGGAAGCCGGCCTTTTCGCTGGCCATGCCCTCCGTCCAGTCGCGGGAAGCCGCCTGGTAGATCGAACGCTTGATCAGGCGCACCGCTTGCGGTGAGCGCCGGGACAGGCGTTGCGCCAGCGCGTCGGCGGCTTCCAGTAGCTCCTCCGCTGGCGCCAGCCCTTTGACCAGGCCCAGCGCAAGGGCCTGGCGCGGCTCCAGCAGTTGCCCTTCCAGGCACAGCTCCAGGGCCCTGGCTACGCCCAGGCTGCGCGCCAGCATCTGGGTGCCGCCGCCTCCCGGTATCAGGCCGATGAGTACTTCCGGCTGGCCGAGGAAGCGTTCCACCTGGTCGTCCTCGGCCATCAGGCGCAGGTCGCAGGCCAGCGCCAGCTCGCAGCCGCCACCCAGGGCCAGGCCGTTGATCGCGGCGATGAACACCTTGTCCATGCGGCGCATGTGCGCGGTGACCTCATGGAACAGGTTCATGTCGGCGACGCCTGCCAGCAGGGTGCGCCGCAGCAGCTTCCTCGCCCCAGGCAAGTGGCGCAGGAGGCTTTCGCTTTCCAGCAGCAGGCGTGTCAGCCAGGCCGGCATGGAAAAGGTGATGGGGGCGACGGCGCGCTCGATCTCGTCGACGTCGAAGTGGGTCAGGAAGACCCCGTCCGCCGCTCCGGAAAGGATGACGGCGCCGATGTCCTGGCGTTGCTCAAGGTCTTCCAGCAGGTCGGCCAGCTCCTGCATCACCGCCGTGGTGAGGAAGTTCGCCGGGGGATTGTCGAGCAGGACTTGCAGGACGCGTCCTCGTTGTTCTATGCGCAGGTGTCGCGGTGCTAGAGTCATTGCGGCTTCCTCATTGGATAACGAGCGTTATATAAAGATCATTATCCAATGTGACGACATCGTCTCCCCAACCAACGGATAGTCGGCATGCGCTACAAACCGGAACAGAAACAGGCCACCCGCGCCCTGCTGTTGAGCAAGGCCGCTCCGCTGGTGAAGCGCCAGGGCTTCGCCAGCACCGGCCTGGACACCTTGATGAAGGCGGCTGGTCTTACCACCGGGGCGTTCTACTCGCAATTCTCCAGCAAGGCGGAGTTGCTCGAAGCGATCCTGCAGCGCGAGCTGAGCGCCCAGCACGATGCCTTTCCGCTGGACAGCCTGGAGCAACTGGCCGGCGCCACCCGTCTCTACCTCAGTCGCGGTCATGCGCAGCATGCCGACATGGGCTGCCCGATTCCGGCGCTGGCCGCCGAGGTGGGCCGGGCAGGGCCCGAGGTGCGGGAAACCTTCGAACGCGCCCTGGAACAGCGGCAACGGCGGCTGGCCGAACTGATGGGCGACGAGAACCGGGCCTGGGTGCTCACCTGCCTGTCGGTCGGCGCGGTGCTTCTCGCGCGTGCCCAGGCGAGCGAGGTGGCGCGCGACAAGGTCCTGGATGCGGCGCTGGAGCATGCGCTGGGCCTGCTTTCGGCGAGCGGAGCGGTTTCGCCGCAAGCGGACCGGGACTGATTGCACAACTGCAATGTTCGGCGTCTAGCGTCAGGCTTTCCCTCCGACAGGTAAGCCCATGAACGCCCATCATCTCGAACTCGCCAAGGCCCTGCTGGTGTTTGCCCTTGCCGTCGCCGGCCTGGTGGTCGGTCTCATGCCGATGGAGTTCTGAGCGACGCAGGTCCGGCTTCGCGCTTTTCCCTCGTCTTCGAGTGGTCTCTGGCGTTGCACCGGTTTAGGATGCGCGGGTATTTCGGAGCCGCTTCGCTTGGCGTCGCCCGCCGCTGCGCTCCGAAACCGAGCATTGCTCGAACCAGAACGAGATCGAAGGTGCATCGCCACGAGCGGCGCACGGCCTGATGATAGATGGAGGCAACATGAGCGCGGCTCAGCCAGGCATTCTCACCCCGATTCCGGTGGTGGGTCGCTACCTGTTTTTCAGCATTTCCCAACCCGAGCAGGTGGCCGCGACCTTGGCCAGCCTGGCCGCGGCCACCGATGGTTACCAGCTGGTGGTGGGTATCGGCCATTCGCTGATGCTCAGCCTCGGCAAGACCGTCGAGGGCATGAAGGACTATCCGGTGCTCGCCGCGCCCGGCATCGACCTGCCGTCCACGCCCTCCGCGCTGTGGTGCTGGCTGCGCGGCGAGGATCGCGGCGAGGTGACGCTGCGCTCGCACGCGCTGGAACGGTCGCTGGCGCCGGCCTTCCAGCGGACCGGCGCGGTGGATGCGTTCCTCTACGGCGAGGACCGCGACCTGTCCGGCTACAAGGACGGCACCGAGAACCCCAAGGGCGATGCGGCGCTCGAAGCCGCGCTGGTCTCCGGGCGCGGTGCGGGCCTGGATGGCGGCAGTTTCGTTGCTGTCCAGCAGTGGCTGCATGACTTCGACCGGATGCAGGCGATCCCCGGCGAGGAGATGGACAACATCATCGGCCGCCGCAAGTCCGACGACGAAGAACTGGAAGACGCGCCGGCCTACGCCCACGTTAAGCGCACCGAGCAGGAAAGCTTCGAGCCCGCCGCGTTCCTCCTGCGGCGCGGCGCGCCCTGGTCCGACGAGCACCGCGCGGGGCTGTTGTTCGCCGCCTTCGGCCGCTCGTTCGAGGCCTTCGAGGTCCAGTGGCTACGGATGATCGGCGTGGAAGACGGGGTGCTCGATGGCCTGTTCCGTTTCACCCGGCCGATCAGCGGCAGCTACTTCTGGTGTCCGCCCATGGCCGACGGCCGCCTCGACCTGTCCGCCCTCGGCCTCTGAGCCCGCCGCGGCAGCAGGCCAGGCCTGCTGCCGCGTCCTGCGCGGCGCTAGTGGGCGGTGGCCACGGCGGCCTCGTCGATCAGCGCCGCTACTTCCTTCGCTCGCGAGGCCAGTGACGCGTGGCTGGCATCGAGGGTGACGATCTTCCTCGGTGCGATCCGCGCGGCCATCCGCTCCTGGTTCTCCGGCGCAATCATGCGATCGGCGCTGGAAATCTGGTACCAGGAGGGCTTGCTCTTCCAGGCCGGGCTGCCGATGGCATCGCCGAAAGTGCTGGCCAGCGGAGCCTTCTGGGTGATGCCCATGACCAGCCCTTCGTCCGCAGCGAGATCCTGGCAGAAGCTTTCGTGGAACCTGTCCGCCTTCACCCAGAGATAGCCATCGCTGTCCGGCGCCAGGTTCGCTGCGGCCAGGGGCAAGTGCTCCTGGGTGATGCCACCGGGACTTTCGCCGCTGTCGGGGGCGAAGGCGGCGATATAGACCAGCCCGACCACATTCGGCTGGTTGCCGGCCTCGGTGATCACCGCGCCGCCATAGGAGTGTCCGACCAGCAGGACCGGCCCCTGTTGCTGCGCGATCATCTTGCGCGTCCGCTCGGCATCGTCCGCCAGCGAGGTCAACGGTAGTTCGACGGCATGCAGGTTGTCGTGGCCGAGGCGTTTCAGTTCGAGAATGACCTTGCTCCAGTGGGCGGCGCCGCCCCAGAAGCCGTGGACCAGGATGATCGCAGGCAGGTTGCTCATCGTGTTGCTCCCTTGTGGGTGAGGGTTGCTGGCATGAGGCATCGCCCGGCGAGCATACGAGGTCGCGATGGGCGGGCGATAGCGGGAGGCGAGGACGTTCGTCGAAAAGAACAACTCCTTGTTCCGGTAGGCGACGTGATATCGGCACGGCGGTA
The DNA here is from genome assembly GCF_001457615.1 of Pseudomonas aeruginosa. GTDB lineage: Bacteria > Pseudomonadota > Gammaproteobacteria > Pseudomonadales > Pseudomonadaceae > Pseudomonas > Pseudomonas aeruginosa. The sequence continues at coordinate 2,372,807 of NZ_LN831024.1, forward strand.
TGTTGCAAGTCCGGACCCGACCGATCGGGTTGTCGCGACGGGCATGGAGGGGTGATCGGTCGGTCGGGTTCGCGTCTTTTCGGGGCTCCCGAATCTGAAAAAATCTTGCTTCTCGCCATACCGGGGGAGCGGGGCGGGTAGATTTTCTTCCGAATCCTTCACTTTCTACCCGGTCATGGAAAAAGCTCTGAAATTGGCGTCATGCCTCTACGGCCTGCTGATCCTGCTCAGCCTGGCGATGGTCGCCTTCCTCAGCCAGTTTCCGTTTCTCCTCAGCTCGGGAGCGGAAAACCTCTCGATGTCGATTCTGCCGCTGCTGATCCCGCTGATGGTCGGGCTGGTCGTCTGCGAGGCGGTGCGGGCGGTGGTGCCGAAGAAGCGCTAGGCGCGGGGCCGGGATCAGCGGCCGAGAATGCGCTGGCGGCGCAGCCGGTACTGCTCGTAGGGAAGGCCCTGGCGGTTCAGCTCTTCCAGCTGGCGTTCGCTGGCGCTGCGGGAAAACGATTCCTCGACTATCGAGTCCGGCGTGACAGGCTGTGCGCAGGCGCTGGCCAGCAGCACACCCAAGACCAGGGCAATGCGTGGCATGCGATCTCCATGGACTACGGCAGAAGGGAAAAAAAGGCCATTACCAAGCGGGGGGAGGGTTGGTAATGGCCTGTACAAGGGACATTTGCCAGGCCTTGGGGATCTGGCGAAAAAGACGATATCAAGGGGGAATTTGATTAGCCAGCTAACAAAGTGGAATGAAGTTTTGCGGCAGGCGTAACAATTCTGTCCGAATCGTCATTCTTGCGTCACCGCCGGGACAGAGCGGTTTCGGCAGACTGCGGGGGAGTCGCCGAAGGAGATTCGTCGTGGACGATACGCTCAGGTTCGCCTCGCGCTTGTGCAAGTTCATCGTCGCCGCCAGCTTCCTGCTCGTGGCGGTCGCCAGCCTTTGCCTGTGGTGGACGGGCCAGGCCTACGAATACGCGGCGCTGGCGTTCTTTCCGTTCGCCGTACCCATGCTGCTGCTGATCATGGTCTGCGACCTGCTGGCAGCGCTGAATGGCAGGCGTCGCTGAGCGCCCGGGCTGCCTAGCGCTTTCAGCTAGGCCGATGTCGAACCCAGACAACCGGCGCCCCGCGCGTGGCCCTATGGTGAGGCATTCATCCACTGCCTTCCTGGAGCGACCATGTCAGATTTCATCACCGTACTGCGCGATACCTGTCCCGTACCCGTGCTGGACGCCACCAAGTGGAAGCGGATCGACGGCGATCCGCATACCGTCAACCTCAACGCATACGCCTCGGCGGACGGCAGCAAGCTGATGGGCACCTGGATCTGCACGCCGGGCAAGTGGGAGGTGAACTACGAACGCTGGGAGTTCTGCCACTTCCTCGACGGCTACTGCATCATCACCCCGGAAGGCGAGCAACCGGTGCACCTGAGGGCGGGCGACGTGTTCGTCATCGAGCCGGGCCTGCGTGGTACCTGGGAGGTGGTGGAGACGGTGCGCAAGTACTTCGTCTTCGCCTGACGGTATTGCCGCACGTCCGGGATGCCTGCCGGACGTCGCGCCTCAGTCCTGGTGGACGATGCGGCGGATGGTGCCGCCGCAGGACTGGTAGCAACTGCGGTACTCGTCCTGGCAGTCGTCGCCGAAATCGAAGTTGCGCTGCGGGTAGGGGCAGGACTTGCGCTTCTTCTTGTCGCTGTTCTGCATGCAGTAGTTGTAGGCCGTGCTCTGCGCCTGGTAGAGCGCCTCGTCCTGGCGCTGCTGCAGCTTGGCGAGGGTCTTGCACTGGCGCTTCTCGGCATTGCACTGGCTCACGCAGTGCAGGCCGGCATCGCTGGTCGGCGGAATGTAGGAGTAGCTGACGCTAGGGCCGCAACCGCCGAGCAGCAGGGCAAGACCGAGGAGGGGGAGCAGAAGGTGTTTCCGGAACGGCATTGTCGATATCGATAAGCAATGGCAAGCGAGAGCGAATGCTATCACTGGCTTTCCGAAGCTGTACGGCTCTACCCGATAAGGTTGAACTGGCGCACGAAACGCAAAAAAGAAAACCCCGGGACTGGCCCGGGGTTCTCGTCGCGCTCGCAGGTTCGATCAGAACACGCTGAACGGGTACTCGACGAAGGCACGGATTTCGTTGCCGCCACTGAAGTAGCTATCGCGGGCATCAGCAGAAACGCGGGCAAACGAGCTACGCAGGCGCAGGGTGAGGTCCTTGGCCGGACCGCTCTGCACCACGTACTGGACCTGGTTGAAGATCTCGCGCTCCTTGCCGTTGCTGGTCTCGGCGGTCTTGATGTTGTCGCCGCGCACGTAGGCTACGCGGTAGGTCAGGCCGGGCACGCCGTACTTGGCGAAGTCCAGGGCGTAGCTGACCTGCCAGGAACGCTCGTCCTCGGCGTTGAAGTCCGACCAGTAGGAGTTGGCCAGCCAGATGGTGGTGCCGCCGTCGCCGATGCCGCCGGCGTTCTGGTACCAGCCGTAGTTGTAGCCGGTGTCGCCGGTGTTGCGCTGGTGGGCGATCATGAAGGTGTGGGCGTCGATGGTGTAGGACGCCGCCAGGCTCCAGATCTTGTTGTCGCGGTTACCGTTGAAGTTCTGGTCGGCGAAGTCGCTGTCCAGCTTGGTGCGATAGCCGTTGAAGTCGAAGTTCAGCGACTGGTCGGCCTGCAGCGGGATGGTGTAGTTCAGGTTGATGTACTGCTTCTTCAGTACGTCCTCGACGTCGGAAGCGTACAGCGAGGCGTTGAAGTGATCGGTGAAGGCGTACTTGCCGCCGAACACGTTGATGCTCTTCAGGCCGCCGCTGTCGCGCCCTTCGGCGCTCTTGCGGGATTCCGCGGTGAAGCGACCGGCGTTCAGCTCCAGGCCCTCGATCTCCTTGGAGGTGATCAGGGTGCCGCTGTAGCTTTCCGGGAGCAGGCGCGAGTTGTCGTAGCTGAGCACCGGCAGGCTGGGCATCTGGTCGCCGTACTTGAGCACGGTGTTGGAGATGCGGAACTTCACCGCCGCGCCGCCCTTGGACAGATCGTCCGCCGCGGAGCCGCTGTCGCCCTGCTTGAAGAAGTCGATACCGGCGGCGCCGCTACGACCCTTCCCGCCGTCCAAGCGAACAGCGTACATACCGAACACGTCCACACCTATCCCGATGGTTCCTTGGGTGAAGCCGGAAGTGAAGGTCGCGGTTGCAGCCTGGCCCCACTCTGCTTGGTCCTCTGTACCGTACTTCTTGTCGCGTTTGATATATGCATTGCGGAAGAACAGATCGAGGTGGCTGTCCTCGACAAACCCCTTTGCTGCTTCTTGGTCATTGGCCATCGCCTGGCTTGCAGTCGCGATGCCCAGTGCCAGCAGGCAAATCCTTTTCTTCAACATCTTATTGTTCCTGGTTGTTGGCTTGATGTGCGCTGAAATTGAAGGAAGCGCAAGGTTCGAAGTGCACGGGAGTCATTTGTCCCATTTACCGTGCGTGGCGGTTCTGGATTCTTGTTTCTCCCGTTGGCGGCGCAACAATACCAGAACATTGTTCGATCCAAGAAAGCTTCGAGTCATTTGCTAATAACCAAAGTGCAAGGAAAGCCCCTTCCATAGGCTCTGAATCGGGCGTTGCCGGATCGCTTCGTCATGCGCCTGCAATATCAACCTTATCGATAAGTACCATGCCGCGAAGTCGCTGCAGTTCTCGCTTTGGGCGGTGATACCGTCGAATCGTGAACGGATCGACAAAGAGGGACGTGACATGAAGATTCTTATCGCTGTATTCGCCGCCCTGGCCCTCTCCGCCTGTGCCTCGCCTCCCGCTTCGAACGCCCCGGCGCTGGCCGCCAGCACCAGCAAGGCTCCCTACGATTACGCGATGTGCGTCTTGCCCAAGTGGCAACGCCAGGCGCCGGGCGTGGCGCTGATGGAGGAAGGCCGCGGCTATCGCCTGGCGGACGCCGGTCAGTGGCTGGAGGTGCAGCCGGCGAGGGGTGGCAGCCTGGTGCGAATCCATGACCAGCAGCCCTGGGTCACCCGCGGGGCCTTCATCAATGCGGCCAGGACCTGTTCCTGAGCCGCGAGGAAGAGGGAAGAGCTCCGGCCCCCCTAGCATGAAGTGTCCGGAGCTCTACGGCCGCAAACGGAGGATGGCCGCAGAACGATCATCTGCCTATGGCCGGTGCTGCGCTTGATCGAGATCAAGTACTGGAGGCCGGGGAGCCGGCGTGTGCGGCGATTCGCGTGACGGGTCTCGTTTTTTCTGTGAAGTGCATTGCATAACGCTTCAATCGGGACGGGTGGCCAGCATGCCAACCAGTTCCTGGGCGGCCTTGCGCAATGGCTGGTTTTTCAGCCAGATAGCGTGGACAGGCAGTTTCAGCTCGTTCTTGGTATTCCTGAAGTCCAGGCGTACCAGCCTTCCCGTTGCCAGCAGCGGCGCGACCCGGGACAACGGGAAATTGCCCCAGCCGATCCCCGCCTCGACCATTTCCAGCGCCGTGCCCAGGCTGTCGGTGCGCCAGCAGGCGCCGGCAATCAGCGGACGGGTGTCGGCCAACGGCAGGTCGCAACTGGCCACCAGGATCTGCCGCACGTTCACCAGCTCTTCCAGGTACAGCGCCTGCCCCGGCTTCTGCAGGGCGGGATGGCGCGGCGAGATGGTCGCGACCAGCGATTCCGCGCCGACATACTGGAAGCGCTCCTGCGGGTTCACGCTGATGCCGGCGAATCCGAAGCACAGGCTGATGCGGCCGCCATGGAGCAGGGCGAGGGCATCGTCCTGCGCCGCGCTGAGCACCTCGACATCGAGCAGCGGGTAGCGCTCGGAAAGGGTGCGGAGGGCGCCGAACAGCCGCCCGCTGTCGATGTCCGCAACCACGCCGAGCGACAGGCGGCTTTCCAATCCCTGGGAGAGTTCCAGCGCATGCACCTGCAACTGAGCGAGCTGCTCGGCGATCATCCGCGCTTGCGGTGCCAGGGCCCTGGCCAGCGCCGTAGGACGGGCTTCGCGGTGGGTTCGCTCGAAAAGGGCGAAACCCAGCTCCGCCTCCAGGTTGGCGATGCCCATGCTCACCGCCGAAGGCACTCGACCCAAGGCACGGGCGGCGCCGGAAAAGGAGCCGCGGTCGAGGACGGCGAGGAACAGCTCGATGGTATCGCTGGAAAAGTTCATGGCAATTCTCCTATCAGCAGATCTGAAAGCTGCTGACTTTTTCTGTCAAGAAAATTGATCCAACCTTGCCCGCCCTTCCGCTATCACGCCCGAGAGGTCCACGTGCAAGGCATCAAGCGCAAACTGGTCTACGTGACCGCCTACGAATTGATCGGGATGAGTATCTCGACCCTGGGGCTGGCCCTGCTCGCCGGTTCCACGCCCACTACCACCGGCCCCCTGGCGGTGGTGATTACCACCGTCGCGGTGACCTGGAACTTCATCTACAACTGCCTGTTCGAGTTCTGGGAGCGGCGCCAGGCTGTGCGCGGACGCAGCGTTGCGCGGCGGGTGGCGCACGCCATCGGCTTCCAGCTGACCCTGGTGGTCTACCTGATCCCGCTGATCGCCTGGTGGATGGGGATTTCCCTGCTGGAGGCGTTCTGGCTGGACCTGGCGCTGATCGTCCTGATCCCGTGCTACACCTTCCTCTTCAACTGGGCCTTCGATCGCCTGTTCGGCCTCCCGACTTCCGCGTTGCCGGCCGGCGAGGTGGCCTCCGTCTGAGGATTTTTTTTCTTCAGCGCCATTCGCGCTCGCCTTGGCCGGGGCAAATCGCCTACCTTAGACGGACGTGCGCTGTGGTGCCGGTTCAGGGAGGAAGTACGACCGCAAGCCATGAAGGTCTGCCCCGGCGAGGATGGGGTACGGCATTTCGATGAACGGATTGGGGTCACTATGCGGATTTTGGGGATGCTACTGGGGGCCGTCTTGCTGGCGGGTTGTTCGACATCGACGCCCTCGCTCGACGAGACGGACCAGGTACCGAAGGAGCGTTTGTACAACTACCAGTTCCGTGACGACGGCGACGCCTTCCTGGTGGTTTCCCGGGACCGCGAGTTCCTCGGCAGCGTCTGCAATACCCGCTTGATCATCGATAGCCGCCTGGCCGCCGAGATCCAGGCTGGCGAGAGCGCGCGTTTCCGTCTTCCGGCGGGGCTGCGGGTGGTATCCGTGCAGGGCGATGGGATCTGCCGCGGCGAGGCGCCCAAGCAGGTGGTGCATGTGCAGAACGGGCAGACCACGCATTACCGGATCACCGTGGACTCCGGCCTGAACATCGGCCTGGCGCCGGGCTGAAGCCGGCGCAACGAAAAAAGCCGCCCGTGGGCGGCTTTTTCATGCGCGGCGTTTATTCGCTGACCGCTTTCTCGACCTTTTCGGACGCCGACCAGATCCGATAGCGGACCTCCACGTCCTTCGGCGCATAGACCACGATCGGCAGCTTGCTGTTGTAGCGCAGCAGGAAGCCTTCGCCGACCACCGGGATGAAGCGCTGCTCCTTCTTCTGGCCGGGGCAGGCCATCATCGTGCTCATCGGCCCGCTGACCTTGTCCAGGCGGTAGTAGGAGTAGCCCCAGCCTTCCAGGGTATGTTCTTCCAGCTCGCCGCCCAGGCGCTGCTGGTTGCAGTCGGCCTCGAGGGTCTTGCCGGCGATGATCTCGACCTTGAATGCGTCTTCCGCGTCCTGTTTCGGCAGGTGGATGACCTGGCGGGTGAAGCCGGCATCTGCCTTCGGGTAGGGAACCTTTTCATCCAGTTTGGCGGCCATGGCGGTGCTGGAAAGAGCGGCAACGCCGGCGGCGATCAGTAGTGCTTTCATGTCCTTGAGGTTCTCCTTACGTGGTAACGCGAGCAGGGTAAGACACCGAGGCACGGGTGAAAAGTTCAGTGGGGGACGTAACGGAATGTTCCATGTCCTGGGCCAGCTGGTCGGGGCACGGCCGAATCGCGGGCAAAAAAAAGACCATCTGCGGGGGGAGGGCGATGGTCTTCAAAGGAGCGTCGGGGACTTGGGGTTCTCCCGACGTCGCTACGATCTCACGCCGCTCCGCTGGGGAAAAATGCTTTGGACTGATAGTGGCTATCGATGCCGGTGACTTGAAATTCCCCGCCAACTCATAGCAAGTTCCGCACGATAGAGCCGTCAGCGCATCAGTTTGCGTTTTTTCAGCGGGTCAGTTGCAAGGCCAGTTCATCGACCTGTTCGGCCCAGTCGGAGTCCTCGGCCAGGGCCTCGCGCAGGAAGCTGGCCTGGGCAGGGTTCCAGAATGGCGCATCGGGCAGCGCCGTGCCCTCCTCGAGGTGGTGCCGGGCGAGAAAGGCGACGATGTCGTCCCGCCCAGCGGGGAGCCCCAACTGGCGGAACAGGTTGGAAAAGGTGTGCGGGCTGGTGTCCATGACGGTTCCTCCTGGATTCGCTGTTTTTCCACTATAGCCGGCGGGACGGCAGGGCCGCCGTGGGAGCCGGGGGTGGGTAATTTTGTCGCAGATGAAAAAGACTGTTGTGCGCGGCGTGCTTCATGGCGAAGGGGCGGGCGCTTATTATTAGCAAGCTAATGATAACCGGAGTCAGCCTATGTCCAGAATCGAAGTCGCCGTGCTGGTGGGGACGTCCGTTCCCGAATCGCTGCGCAGCAAGGGATTGCTGGCCTGTTGGATCCTGATGGTGGACGGCGCCATGTGGGCCGGCCCCTTCACCAGCCGTGACGAGGCGGAAGCCTTGAAGGGAACCTGGGAACTGAGTTGGCCGCTGGAGGCGGCGATCTCCGCCTGAGCCAAGGCCCTTGCCTTGCCGAAAAGCCCGCCGAGCGCGGGCTTTCTGTTGCCTGCGGAAACGCCCTAGCGGCGGCCCACCAGCAGGCCGAGGAGGAAGCCGGCGCCGGCCGATACGGCGATGGTCTGCCAGGGATGGTCCTCGACGTATTCCTCGGTCGCTTCGGCGGCCGCCTGGCTGCGTTGCACCACGCCGCGGCGGGTGCGCTCGATGGCGTCGCGACCACGATGCAGCACGGAATTGATCTGTTCACGCAGGTTCGCGCCCTCCTTGCCGGCCAGGCTGCCGGTGCCGCTCATCAACTGGTCCACCTCGGCGATCAGGTCCTGCAGTTCGGCCATGGCCTGGTCCTGGATAGCCTGCTTGGCGCGAGCGGAGCGGGTTTTCAGAGTCATGTCGGTCTCCTTGACGAGGATGGTTACCTAGGTATGGAGTCGCCCGCTTCGCTGAAAGTTGCACGGCATGGCCTGCGTCGGGGGTTTCCGTAGCATGCGGGAGAGCCGTTTCAGGATGCCCCGGCCTCGCCGCGCAGGTAGCGGTCGAGGTCGATCGCTTCGCCGCTCTTGAGTTTCAGGCGTCGGCGCAGGTCGTCGAACATAGCGTCGTACTCGCGGCGCTGGCGCACGATCGGTCCCTGCCGCAAGCGCAGGCCGTGGCGTCGGGCCAGGCGACTGGCACGGCTGGCGAAATGCACGGCGGCGTCGCGTGGCAGTTCGAAGCTTTCGCTGAAAGGCTGGCCGTCGATCCGGCCCTCCATGTCGAAGTGTACGGCCACCGGGCGGGCCTCGGCCTCCAGGACCCGGTAGCGCAGGTGGATATCGAATGCCTGGCGGTCGACTTCGCTGGCCGAGGCGAGATGCAGATGGCCGGGAATGAACATGGCCTGCCTCCTTTTCGGATAACCGGGGAAATGCCCTTGCCTGCCAGGGTATGCTTCGCCGGCCTCGGGACGGCTGTCCCAGGTCAGTTTTTTCCGGATTGGAGCGGGGATGCGAATGGCGCTGGGAGCGTTCGGGTGTTGACTGACTGGGCCGCGTACGCCGGGCTGTTCCTCTCGGCGTTCGGTTCGGCGACCCTGCTGCCGTTGCAGTCGGAAACCGTGCTGGCCGCCTTGCTGCTGCGCGGCGGCCAGTCGGTCGCGTGGCTGCTGGCGCTGGCCATCGTCGGCAATGTGCTGGGTTCCTGGGTCAACTGGTGGCTGGGTCGCTACCTCGAGCATTTCCGCGGTCGCCGCTGGTTTCCCGTGGGCGAGGTGCAGTTGCTCAGGGCGCAGCGACACTATCGCCGCTACGGCCGCTGGACCCTGCTGCTCAGTTGGGTGCCGGTCATCGGCGATCCGCTGACGCTGGTGGCCGGCATCATGCGTGAGCCCTGCTGGAGTTTCCTGCTGATCGTCGGCCTGGCCAAGACGCTCCGCTACCTGGCCCTGGCTGCGCTGGTGCTGGGCTGGGCCGGCTGAGCGCTTCGTCGGCGAGCGTAGAACTATTTTTCGCGGGGCAATGTCCATTGCTGCGAGGTGTAACTGCCGCCTCATCGCCCCCGGGGCCTTTAGTTGCCGCTGTGGTCCCGGGGGCTTCTCTTTTCCTGCCTGTTTCCGGCGATGCGAGGTGCGCAATGTCGAGGGTGGTTGCGGGATCGCTGGTCTGCCTGCTGCTCGGTTCGGCGCCGGCCTGGGCTTCCACGGCCGAGGCGTGGAGGCGCACGACGCCATGGTGCGTGCCGCCTGCCTGAAAGCCAGCGGCTTGCGCCAGGTACGCGCGGTGGGGCAGGTACTGCCCTTCGACGATGAGGTGGGCTATTCGGCGCTGCTCCTGCAGGGCCGCTATCCGCAGCCGCACATGCAGGGCCGCCAGGGCCGCGAGCTGTGTCTGTACCGGCGCGCCACCGGCAAGGCCAGCGTCAGCGAGGCCGACGCCCTGCTCAAGCCTTGAGTTCGGGGTCGTCGTTGTCCGGAAGTTCGCGCTCGCCAGGGTCCTTGCCGTCTTCCGAATGGTGTTCGATCACCGCGTTCAGCTCGGCGCCGAACAGCACCACTGCCGCCGACAGGTAGAAGTACAGCAGGAGGATGATGATCGCCCCGATGCTGCCGTACATGGCGTTGTAGTTGGCGAAGTTCTTCACGTAGAAGCCATAGGCGAGGGACGCGGCGATCCAGGCGATCACCGAGAGCACCGAGCCTGGAGTGATGAAGCGGAAACGCTGCTCGACATCCGGCACCAGGTAGTAGAACAGCGCCACCGCGAGCATCAGCAGGAACACCGCAAGAGGCCAGCGCAGCCAGGTCCAGAGCGTCACCAGGTACTGTTCCAGACCGACCAGGCCGGCGATCCAGGCGATCACCTGCGGCCCGGTGACCATCAGGCCGGCCGCCACCAGCAACAACAGGGCGATGCCGAGGGTGTAGAGGATCGACAGGGAGAAGCGCTTCCATACCGGGCGGCTCTCCTTCACGTCGTAGGCGGCGTTGAGCGCGATCATCATCGAGCGGATGCCCGCCGAGGAGGTCCACAGCGCCACCGCGATACCGATCGACAGCAGGCCGCCTTTCTGCTGCTGCAACTGGTCGATCACCGGGTTGACCTGATCCATCGCCTCGGGCGGCAGCAGCAACGCCGCCTGCTCGCGCAGCCAGGCGAAGAACTCCGGTAGGTGCAAGTAGCCTACGAGGGTGATCAGCACCAGCAGGAACGGAAATAGCGAGAACAGCATCTGATAGGCGAGGGCCGAGGCGTAGGTCGGCATGTCGTCCTCGAGGAACTCGTTCACGGTGCGCTTGACCAGGCCGAACAGGCCTATTTCCCGATAAGCCGTACGGAACATTCCATCTCCTTGCTGTGTGCGTGCCGATGACGATCGACCACCGATGGCCGCTTGCCGCCAGGCATTTTCCGTTGGGTGAAATTCGTCGCGTCCTTTCTGGGACGCCACGGCGGGCGAATTGGTTCGTCGCCGGCGTCATCATTCGGTCGCATCCGTTAGCCAGACTGCGCCTGCCCGCCGCGCGGCGGGCCTCCGTCCAACTTCTCAGAAATGGAGCGCACCATGTCTGTCGACCTGAAGAAAATCGCCGCTGCCTTTCCCGAGTTCCAGTTGTCCAGCAAGAGCCGCCACGACGGCGCGCTGTTGTTGCAGTTGCAGGCCGCCGACGGCCGCTACGTGGCTCGCACCATACCCTCGCCGCAGCTCAGCGCGCCGCCGGAGACCGAGTGGCTGATCCGCAGCATCCGCCGGGAACTGGCCGTGCCGGGCATGGAAATGGCGATGGCGGCACGCTGAGTTTTTTCGCCGCGGGAACCGATGATGCGATAATTCCGCCTTTCCACACAGCTGACGGGAAGGCAATGAAGCGCGAGAAGGTTCGGGACAGGCAGGCGGCAGGGAAGATCTCGGCGACCCACATCATCGCCAATCCCACCCTGGCCAGGGAATGGATCGTGTTCTTCAAGAAGGACGGCGGGCGCAGCTATTTCCTGGTCGACGAGAGCGACGAGGTGATGTCGTTCCGCCGGCTCGACGACGCGGTCAAGGAGCTGCGCGGGCTGGGCATCAAGTTCGCGGAGATCCATCTCTAGGAGCGGCGTCGCGCGGTCGCCACTGGCCAGCCTTGCGCGCCCGCGCTTCTTCCTCGGCGAACCGGTACTGGCCGCGCGCCTCGGCCGTCTGGCCGCTGTCCGGCGCGTCGCGCCAGCTGGCCAGGCCAATGGTCAGCAGGGCCAGCCCGGCATCCAGGGTATGTCCGCAGGTGGGGCAGTCGGCCGGGGTGACCCAGGCCGCGCCGAGGATGCGGAAGCGCGCGTCGCGGCCTTGCTCGCGGATGGTCGCCGATTTGCCGAGCAGCATGTCTTCCAGGGCTTCCCGGGCGCGCCGACGCCAGGGCTCGGCGGCCGGTAGCTCGACGGCATTGAGCTGGATGCGCAGCGCCTTGTTCGCGCCGGGCAGGCGGCAGCCCAGGCTGGCGTCGTCGTGTATCGCCACCACCGTGCAGTCGAAGCGGCGCTCCCCGGCGTCGGCGGCGAACGCCAGGGCGGCGCAGAGCGGCAACAGGGCGAGGGTGCGGAAGATCATGGGCTACTCCGGCGGAGGTCAGCGTCGACGCGAGGATAGGTTGCTGCAGGTCGCCAGGTCCACCGGGCCGACATAGGGATTGCCCCAGCCCATCACGCAGCCGACCATGTGGTTGCGCTGGCGCTCCCAGGTCTGTGGCGGGTACTGCTTGTGCCAGGCGTTGTAGAGCTGGCGATCCTGCTTCGACAGGCGCAGGCCGTAGCGGTCGCTCATGTAGAAGTAGGTGCGGGCGATCATCCCGCGAATCTGCGGGCGTGGCATCGCCTTGCGCGCCTTGAAGTCCACCACCATCGGGCAGGCGCCGTATTGCTGGGGTTTCTGCGGCAGCCAGCCGAAGCCGAAGTTGCTGCGGTCGCCGTTGACCTCGCCGATGCTCGGCACCAGGTTGTGCAGGTCGGCTTCGGCGCGCTGGTAGGTGCTGTCGTGCCTCGCGCAGTTGCTCCGCCCGCCGTTCTGCCAGCAGCGCCGCTGGTGACCGATCACCCAGGCCGGGACGATGTGTTCCCACTCGATGCGCCGCGCGCGGTTGGCGTTCTTCCTCGGCTTGTAGCCGCAACTGGCGAGGTCGACACGATTTCCCGAGTAGCGACAGCCGCAGTAGAACTCCACGGATTGCCGGGCGTAGAGCTTCCAGCCGATTTTCTTCGCTTCGGAGAACGTGCGCGGGGCGTTGGCCTGGCCGGCGCTGGCGAGGAGGAGGGCGAAAAGGCCTACAAACAAACGGGAAAGCATGCGGCAACTTCCAAAAAAATCCGCATGTTACTGATTTTGCAGGAGATGCCAATCGTGGCCAGTCCATGGCCAGGCGAGGGGCGGACCTTCCCGTTTGCGCCGCGTCCATGCGATGGTTAGTATACGTTCCGTATATGTTTTGTAGTCGAGGTGTAGTGTGGGCCTGGTGAAGATTTCCGAGCAATTGCACGAAGAGGCGCGCATCGCCTGCAAGGCCATGTCGCGCTCGATCAATGCCCAGGCCGAGCACTGGATGCGCATCGGCATGCTGATCGAAGCCAATCCCGGCCTGACCTATGCGCAGGTGCTACGCCAATTGATGGACGAAGCGCGCGAAAGCGACCGCCGCGAGCAGGACGCGGCGAGGATCTCGGGATGATCAAGAGCGCGGAGGAAATCCAGCGCATGAGCGTGGCCGGCGCGCTCACCGCGAAAGTCCTCGAAGTCCTCGACGAGGTGGTGCGGCCTGGCATCAGCACGGCAGAGATCGACCGCTTCTGCGAGCGCTACATCGTCGACACCCTCGCGGCGATTCCCGGCAGCAAGGGGCAGTACGGCTATCCGTTCACGGTGAACACCTCGGTCAACGAGGTGGTCTGCCATGGCTGGCCGTCGGCGCAGCAGATCCTCCGCGACGGCGATATCGTCAACGTCGACGTCACGGTGATCAAGGACGGCTATTTCGGCGACAGCAGCAAGATGTACCGGGTCGGCGCCATCGACCGCCAGGCGCAGAAGCTGCTCGACGTCACCCGCGAATGCCTGTACCGGGCGATCCGCGTGGTGCGCCCGGACGCCACCCTCGGCGATATCGGGCATGCCATCCAGAGTCACGCCGAAGCCAACGGTTATTCGGTGGTCCGCGAATACTGCGGGCATGGCATCGGCCGCAAGATGCACGAGGCGCCGCAGGTCCTGCACTTCGGTCGCGCTGGCGCGGGTGCGCGGCTGAAGGCCGGGATGACCTTCACCATCGAACCGATGATCAACCAGGGCGGCCACGCGGTGAAGCTGCACAAGGACGGCTGGACCGTGACCACTCGCGACCGCCGCCTGTCGGCCCAGTACGAGCACACCGTGCTGGTCACCGAGCGGGGTTGCCGGGTCCTGACCCTGCGCGACGAGGAGCGCGAGGCGCTGGCCGACCTGGCTGGCTGATCGACGCCCGGCCTGGTTACACTGAGACGACTTTTCCGAAGGGAGGCTGGCGGGTGTCCGGCAGGCGTTTTGGCGAGTTCGAACTGCGCGCCACCTGGTTGCGCGAGGACAGTGGCTATCTGGCCGAGATCGAGATAACCAGCATCGACGACGGACGCACCGAATGGCTGGTGCTGCCGGGCCAGCCGCCGTGCGAGAGTCCGGCGGCCGCGCTGTCGCTGGCGGAAGCGGCGCTGTACCGGGTGCGCGGCTTCGATGCGCGGGGCCGGCCGCTGTTTTCCGACTGAGCCTGCTGGCAAATCGCATGATGCATTTCGCACGATCTTGCAGTTTGCACGGACCGCTTCGCTGAGTCTTTTCGTAAGTTATTGATTTTGAATGGTTTTAATTTTCCATGTGGCTGGCATGAAAGCTGCCACCTTTCCCCGTGTTGCGGCTGCGCTGAAGTTCGCGGTCGGTTTTCATGCAAGAGGGGATAAACGATCATGGAAAAGTCCATCAAGATGCTGTTCGATGCCTTCCAGGCCACCTTTGCCGTATCCACCCAGATGCGTCCGGACGGCGGCGCCCTGCTGACCCTGCGCAACGGCGAAGAGATCGTGACCCGTCGCGTGGTGTCCGCCGCCCAGTTGGCCGACGAGAAGCGCATGTACTGGTTCATCAACGCCGTGCGCCGTGACCTGGCCCTGGAGGCGGGGAGCCTGCCGGTGGATGTGGTCGGCACCCTGCGTCGTCTGCAGGAGCGCGGCCTGCCGAGCTACATGGCGGGCTGAACGGTTCGTCCGGAATCCTGGCGGAGACCTCCGGCAGGGCGGGCGAGAGTGCTAGAGTGAAGCTTCGAGGGGGCTGGGCGAGGATCGACCGGCCCCCGCTCGTGTCGGAAGGGAAGGCCAGGGCTGGCCTGCCCGTTCGGCGCTTCGGCAGGCTGGCGCAGAACGATGCAAGGTCGTTCGGGTCAGCATCAGGGATGAAATGACTGACAGGAGTCGGGATGCTGCGTTACGTCGTGGGTTTTCTCGCGTTCACCGTGCTGGCGGCCTATCTGTTGCTGGGGGTTTCCCAGCACGCCTTCCTGCCGTGACCGGTCGGCATGGCGGCTTCAGCTGCGCTGCGGAAGAGGCTGTGGCGGCCGTGCGGGATGCCGGTTTTCGGCTTGCCGTGCCTTGCGTTGCAGGCGTGCGCGCCGACGCGGCACGCGCAGGAAGGCCCACAGGGTGACGCCGGCGAGGCCCAGCCAGGCGACGATCAGCAATGTGACGAAGGATTCGGGAGTCATGGTTCGTCCTCCTCTTACCCAAGGATAGACCCTGCGGGAAGGGGAATTACTGCAATCGGTCTTCGACCATGGTCTGAAACGCGGTCATTCGGGGCCGGCACCGACCAGGGCCAGGCAGCCGGTCAGGCTGGTCAGCAGGGGCAGGGCGAGCAGGAAAGCCAGCCAGATGGCTTCCATGCGCAACAGCGTGGCGCCGAGGAACAGCGCGACCAGGAGGATGGTCATGAGCAGGGCGGTCCAGCCGAAGTACATGGCGAAGTTGTCGATGCCCAGGCCGATGCCCCAGCCCAGCAGCAGGGCCCATACCCCGGCCAGAGCCAGGCCGAGGGCCAGCATGCTCGCCAGGGTCCGGGCGGACGGGGCATGCAGCGGGTGGTTGCGGAATAGCTCGTAGAAGATCGGCGTATTCATCGGCGTCACCTCCGCAGGGGAACTTCCAGCCTAGTCCAGCGGGCGAGACGGCCCTAGACCTATTTGTCATTACGGGGCGTGACCTCAGGCCGTTAACATCCATCTTTTCCAGGCGATGCCGTGCATCGGGCTGTGGGCCCGCTCACCGTTCGTCGCGCTGAGTCGAAAAAGAAACCGAAAGGGTTGCGTGCATGAGTGGCGAACTCGCCTCGTTCGAGGTGGATGGGTATCAACTGGTCTATCAGGACCTGGGCGAGGGCACGCCGGTGCTACTGGTCCACGGTTCGCTGTGCGACTACCGCTACTGGCAATGGCAGTTGCGCAGCCTCGGCGAGCGCCACCGGCTGATCGTGCCGAGCCTGCGTCACTACTACCCCGAGCGCTGGGACGGGCAGGGCGCGGACTTCACCAGCGCCCGCCACGTCGCCGACCTGCTGGCGCTGGTCGAGCGGCTCGGCGAGCCGGTACACCTGCTCGGCCATTCCCGTGGCGGCAACCTGGCGTTGCGCCTGGCGCTGGCCGCTCCGGACGCCCTGCGTTCGCTGAGCCTGGCCGATCCCGGCGGCGACTATGCCGCCGAGGTCTACGCCCACGCCGGCCTGCCTGCGCCCGAGGAACCATTGGAACGCAACCAGTTCCGGCGCCAGGCGCTCGAATTGATCCGTGGCGGCGAGGCGGAACGGGGACTGGAACTGTTCGTCGATACGGTGAGCGGCGCCGGGGTATGGAAACGCTCGTCGGCGACGTTCCGCCGAATGACCCTGGACAACGCCATGACCCTGGTCGGGCAGGTGGCCGACCAGCCGCCGGCGCTGGCGCTGTCGGAACTGCGCTCGATCGACCTGCCGAGCCTGATCCTCAATGGCGAACGCAGCCCGCTGCCATTCCCGGCCACCGCCGAGGCGCTGGCGGCGGCCCTGCCGCGCGCCGAGCTGCAACGCATCCAGGGCGCGTCCCATGGCCTCAATGCCACCCGTCCGGCGGCTTTCAACCGGTCGGTACTGGAGTTCCTGGCGCGCGTCGATGGCGTTGCGCCGGACGTGGAAACGTCCTGAAGCGAGGCCGGGCGAACTGACCGCTCGTCAGCTCGCCGCGGATGCTTTACCATGGGCGCTTCGCGCCGGATCAGCTCCGGCGTTTTTCGTCAGTATCCATTCCCAGTGATCTCCGTCCGCGCGCTTCGGCGCAGGGGTGCCGCAAGGCGCCTGCCACTGTGAGGCAGGCCGGCCCGGCGGGCGACGCTTACTGGCACATCCCAACCCACGTGGCCTTTGGTAGGGGTCACCACTAGGAGAGGAGGCGCCATGCCCATCATTACTCTTCCCGACGGCAGTCAACGTTCCTTCGATCACCCGGTCTCCGTGGCCGAGGTGGCCCAATCCATCGGCGCGGGCCTGGCCAAGGCGACCCTCGCCGGCAAGGTCGACGGCCGCCTGGTCGACGCCTGCGACACCATCGATCGCGACGCGACCCTGCAGATCATCACGCCCAAGGACGAGGAAGGACTGGAGATCATCCGCCACTCCTGCGCCCACCTGGTCGGCCATGCGGTCAAGCAGCTCTATCCGACCGCGAAGATGGTCATCGGCCCGGTGATCGAGGAAGGCTTCTACTACGACATCTTCTTCGAGCGCCCCTTCACCCCCGAGGACATGGCGGCGATCCAGCAGCGCATGCGCGAGCTGATCGACAAGGACTACGACGTGATCAAGAAGATGACCCCGCGCGCCGAGGTCATCGAGCTGTTCAAGTCCCGTGGCGAAGACTACAAGCTGCGCCTGATCGACGACATGCCGGACGAGAAGGCCATGGGCCTGTACTTCCATGAGGAGTACGTGGACATGTGCCGCGGCCCGCACGTGCCGAACACTCGCTTCCTCAAGGCGTTCCAGCTGACCAAGATTTCCGGCGCCTACTGGCGCGGCGACTCGAAGAACGAGCAGTTGCAACGCATCTACGGCACCGCCTGGGCCGACAAGAAGCAACTGGCGGCCTACATCCAGCGCATCGAAGAGGCCGAGAAGCGCGACCATCGCCGCATCGGCAAGCAGCTCGACCTGTTCCACCTGCAGGAAGAAGCGCCGGGCATGGTGTTCTGGCACCCGAATGGCTGGAGCGTCTACCAGGTGCTCGAGCAGTACATGCGCAAGGTCCAGCGCGACCATGGCTATGTCGAAGTGCGTACCCCGCAGGTGGTCGACCGCATCCTCTGGGAGCGTTCGGGCCACTGGTCGAACTACGCCGAGAACATGTTCACCACCTCCTCGGAAAGCCGCGACTACGCGGTCAAGCCGATGAACTGCCCGTGCCACGTGCAGATCTTCAACCAGGGCCTGAAGTCCTATCGCGACCTGCCGCTGCGCCTCGCCGAGTTCGGCGCCTGCCACCGCAACGAGCCGTCCGGCGCGCTGCACGGGATCATGCGCGTACGCGGCTTCACCCAGGACGACGCGCATATCTTCTGCACCGAAGAGCAGGTGAAGAAGGAAGCGGCCGATTTCATCAAGCTGACCTTGCAGGTCTACCGCGACTTCGGTTTCACCGACATCGCCATGAAGCTGTCGACCCGTCCGGCCAAGCGCGTCGGTTCCGACGAGCTGTGGGATCGCGCCGAAGGCGCGCTGGCCGATGCGCTGAACGAATCCGGCCTGGCCTGGGAATACCAGCCGGGCGAGGGCGCGTTCTACGGGCCGAAGATCGAGTTCACCCTGAAGGACTGCCTCGGCCGTAACTGGCAGTGCGGCACCCTGCAGTACGACCCGAACCTGCCGGAGCGCCTGGACGCCAGCTACATCGCCGAGGACAACAACCGCAAGCGCCCGGTGATGCTGCACCGTGCGATCCTCGGGTCCTTCGAGCGCTTCATCGGCATGCTCATCGAGCACTACGCCGGAGCCTTCCCGGCCTGGCTGGCGCCGACCCAGGCAGTGGTGATGAACATCACCGACAAGCAGGCCGATTTCGCCGCCGAGGTGGTGCGGATCCTCGGGGAAAGCGGATTCCGTGCCAAGTCCGACTTGAGAAACGAGAAGATCGGCTTTAAAATCCGCGAGCATACTTTGCTCAAGGTTCCCTATCTCTTGGTTATTGGAGATCGGGAAGTTGAATCGAAGGCCGTCGCGGTGCGTACGCGCGAAGGGGAAGACCTGGGCTCCATGCCCGTCACCCAGTTCGCTGAGCTGTTGGCACAGGCGGTTTCCCGGCGTGGTCGCCAAGACTCGGAGTAATCATTATTAAGCGTGAAATGAGACAGGATAAGCGAGCTCAACCGAAACCCCCGATCAACGAGAACATCTCGGCTCGTGAGGTACGGTTGATTGGAGCTGATGGCCAGCAGGTTGGTGTTGTTTCGATCGATGAGGCGATCCGCCTAGCCGAAGAGGCGAAGCTGGACCTGGTTGAGATTTCGGCCGACGCGGTGCCTCCTGTCTGCCGCATCATGGACTACGGCAAGCACCTGTTCGAGAAGAAGAAGCAGGCTGCGGTCGCCAAGAAGAACCAGAAGCAGGCGCAGGTCAAAGAAATCAAGTTTCGTCCAGGGACGGAAGAAGGGGATTACCAGGTAAAACTACGCAACCTGGTACGTTTCCTTAGTGAAGGGGACAAGGCCAAGGTATCCCTGCGATTCCGCGGCCGTGAGATGGCTCACCAGGAGCTGGGGATGGAGCTGTTGAAGCGGGTCGAAGCCGACCTCGTGGAGTACGGCACCGTCGAGCAGCATCCTAAGCTGGAAGGACGCCAGCTGATGATGGTCATCGCTCCCAAGAAGAAAAAGTAACCACCAGGGCACTGGCAGGCCTTGCGGTTATGCGTAATCACTCAATGCGGAGTATCCGAACATGCCAAAGATGAAGACCAAAAGTGGCGCGGCCAAGCGCTTCAAGAAGACTGCTGGTGGCCTCAAGCACAAGCACGCCTTCAAGAGCCACATCCTGACCAAGATGACCACCAAGCGTAAGCGTCAACTGCGCGGCACCTCGATGCTGAACAAGTCTGACGTTGCGCGCGTAGAACGCTCCCTGCGTCTGCGCTGATTATTAAGGTAGAGGATTAATTCATGGCTCGTGTTAAGCGTGGCGTTATCGCCCGTCGTCGTCACAAGAAAATTCTGAAGCTCGCCAAGGGCTACTACGGTGCACGCTCGCGCGTGTTCCGCGTTGCCAAGCAGGCGGTGATCAAGGCTGGCCAATACGCCTACCGTGACCGTCGTCAGCGCAAGCGTCAGTTCCGCGCACTGTGGATCGCCCGTATCAACGCTGGTGCTCGTCAGAACGGTCTGTCCTACAGCCGCCTGATCGCCGGCCTGAAAAAGGCGGCCATCGAGATCGACCGTAAGGTCCTGGCCGATCTGGCAGTGAACGAAAAAGCGGCGTTTACCGCGATTGTCGAGAAAGCGAAGGCAAGCTTGGCTTAAGCCCTACGACAATCACCGGACTTCGGTCCGGACGTAACGTCACCGATAGGGGAAGAGCCTTACCGCTCTTCCCCTATTTTGTATCTGGAGTCCATACATGGAAAACCTGGATGCGCTGGTCTCTCAAGCATTGGAGGCTGTGCGACACACCGAAGACGTCAATGCCCTGGAGCAGATCCGGGTTCACTACCTCGGCAAGAAAGGCGAACTGACCCAGGTGATGAAGACCCTGGGCGACCTGCCGGCCGAAGAGCGGCCGAAGGTCGGCGCGCTGATCAACGTGGCCAAGGAAAAGGTCCAGGATGCGCTGAACGCGCGTAAGACCGAGCTGGAAGGGGCCGCGCTGGCCGCCCGGCTGGCCGCGGAGCGCATCGACGTCACCCTGCCTGGTCGTGGCCAGCTGAGCGGCGGCCTGCATCCGGTCACCCGCACGCTGGAGCGCATCGAGCAGTGCTTCAGCCGCATCGGCTACGAAGTCGCCGAAGGCCCGGAAGTCGAAGACGACTACCACAACTTCGAGGCGCTCAATATTCCGGGCCACCACCCGGCGCGTGCCATGCACGATACTTTCTATTTCAATGCGAACATGCTGCTGCGTACCCACACCTCACCGGTGCAGGTGCGGACGATGGAGTCTCAGCAGCCGCCGATCCGCATTGTCTGCCCGGGGCGCGTCTACCGCTGCGACTCCGACCTGACCCACTCGCCGATGTTCCACCAGGTGGAAGGCCTGCTGGTGGACGAGGGTGTCAGCTTCGCCGACCTCAAGGGCACCATCGAGGAATTCCTCCGCGCCTTCTTCGAGAAGCAGCTCGAAGTGCGCTTCCGTCCGTCCTTCTTCCCCTTCACCGAGCCCTCGGCCGAAGTGGACATCCAGTGCGTGATCTGCAGCGGCAACGGCTGCCGCGTGTGCAAGCAGACCGGCTGGCTGGAAGTCATGGGTTGCGGCATGGTGCACCCGAACGTGCTGCGCATGTCCAACATCGATCCCGAGAAATTCCAGGGCTTCGCCTTCGGCATGGGCGCCGAGCGCCTGGCCATGCTGCGCTACGGGGTGAACGACCTGCGTCTGTTCTTCGATAACGATCTGCGCTTCCTCGGACAATTCCGCTAGGCCAGAACGCAACCGGATTCCTTAGGAGAACAGGATGAAATTCAGTGAAAAGTGGCTGCGGAGCTGGGCAAATCCGCAGGTTTCCCATGACGAGCTGGTCGCTCGCCTGTCCATGGTCGGCCTCGAGGTCGACGCCGACCTGCCGGTCGCCGGCGCCTTCAGCGGCGTGGTGGTCGGTGAGGTGCTCTCGACCGAACAGCATCCGGACGCCGACAAGCTGCGCGTCTGCCAGGTCAGCAACGGCAGCGAGACCTTCCAGGTCGTCTGCGGTGCGCCCAACGTGCGCGCGGGCCTGAAGATTCCCTTCGCCATGATCGGCGCCGAACTGCCGGGCGACTTCAAGATCAAGAAAGCCAAGCTGCGCGGCGTCGAGTCCTTCGGCATGCTCTGCTCGGCCAAGGAATTGCAGATCAGCGAAGAGAACGCCGGTCTGCTCGAGCTGCCGGCCGACGCGCCGGTCGGCCAGGACGTCCGCACCTACCTGGAGCTGGACGACTACACCATCGAGGTCGGCCTGACCCCGAACCGCGGTGACTGCCTGTCGCTCGCCGGCCTGGCCCGCGAAGTCAGCGCCATCTACGACGTACCGCTGGCGCCGGTGGCGGTGGACGCGGTCGCCGCGCAGCACGACGAGACCCGTCCGGTCGAACTCGCCGCGCCGGCTGCCTGCCCGCGCTACCTCGGCCGGGTGATCCGCAACGTCGACCTGAGCCGGCCGACCCCGTTGTGGATGGTCGAGCGCCTGCGCCGTTCCGACATCCGCAGCATCGACCCGGTGGTCGACGTCACCAACTACGTGATGATCGAACTGGGCCAGCCGATGCATGCCTTCGACCTTGCCGAGATCAACGGCGGCGTGCGCGTGCGCATGGCCGAGGACGGCGAGAAGCTGGTCCTGCTCGACGGCCAGGAAATCACCCTGCGCACCGACACCCTGGTGATCGCCGACCACCAGCGCGCCCTGGCCATCGCCGGGGTGATGGGCGGCGAGCACAGCGGTGTCAGCGACAGCACCCGCGACCTGTTCCTCGAAGCCGCGTTCTTCGACACCATCGCCCTGGCCGGCAAGGCCCGCTCCTATGGCCTGCACACCGACTCCTCGCACCGCTTCGAGCGCGGCGTCGACAGCCAGTTGGCGCGCAAGGCCATGGAGCGCGCGACGCGCCTGATCCTCGACATCGTCGGCGGCGAGCCGGGGCCGATCGTCGAGCAGGTCAGCGAAGCGCACCTGCCGAAGGTCGCGCCGATCACCCTGCGCGCCGAGCGTGTGACCCAGATGCTCGGCATGCCGCTGGACGCCGCCGAGATCGTGCGCCTGCTGCAAGCCCTGGAGCTGACGGTGGTAGCCGACGGGGAAGGGCAGTGGTCAGTCGGCGTACCGAGCCATCGCTTCGACATTTCCCTGGAAGTCGACCTGATCGAGGAACTGGCCCGTCTCTACGGCTACAACCGCCTGCCGGTGCGCTACCCGCAGGCGCGCCTGGCGCCGAACAACAAGCCGGAAGCGCGCGCCGCGCTGCCGCTGCTGCGGCGCCTGCTGGTCGCCCGCGGCTACCAGGAAGCGATCACCTTCAGCTTCATCGATCCGGCCCTGTTCGAACTGTTCGATCCGGGCACCCAGCCGCTGACCCTGGCCAACCCGATCTCCGCCGACATGGCGGCGATGCGTTCCAGCCTCTGGCCGGGCCTGGTCAAGGCGCTGCAGCACAACCTCAACCGCCAGCAGTCGCGGGTCCGCCTGTTCGAAAGCGGCCTGCGCTTCGTCGGTCAACTGGAAGGCCTGAAGCAGGAAGCCATGCTCGCCGGCGCCATCTGCGGCAAGCGCCTGCCGGAAGGCTGGGCCAATGGCCGTGACGGCGTGGACTTCTTCGACGCCAAAGCCGATGTCGAGGCAGTGCTGGCCAGTGCCGGCGCCCTCGGCGACTTCAGCTTCGTGCCCGGCGAGCACCCGGCGCTGCACCCGGGGCAGACCGCACGCATCGAGCGGGAAGGGCGGCTGGTCGGCTACCTGGGTGCGCTGCATCCGGAACTGGCGAAGAAACTCGACCTCGAGCAGCCGGTGTTCCTCTTCGAGCTGCTGTTGGCCGAAGTGGTCGACGGTCACCTGCCGAAGTTCCGCGAGCTGTCACGCTTCCCCGAAGTGCGCCGCGACCTGGCGCTGTTGGTGGACCAGGACGTGCCGGCACAAGACATCCTGACACAAATCCGTGCGGCGGCCGGCGAATGGCTGACGGACCTCAGGCTGTTTGATGTGTATCACGGTAAAGGCATTGATCCGCATAGAAAAAGCCTTGCCGTCGGCTTGACCTGGCAGCATCCATCGCGCACTCTTAATGACGATGAAGTCAATAGCACGACGCAGAACATCGTCACGTCGTTGGAAGAAAGGTTCAATGCCACGTTAAGGAAATAGCGTATGGGGGCTCTGACGAAAGCTGAAATTGCGGAACGTCTGTACGAAGAGCTGGGCCTGAACAAACGGGAAGCCAAGGAGTTGGTGGAGCTGTTCTTCGAAGAGATCCGCCAGGCGCTGGAGCACAACGAGCAGGTCAAGTTGTCCGGTTTCGGCAACTTCGACCTGCGCGACAAGCGCCAGCGCCCCGGACGCAACCCGAAGACCGGCGAAGAAATCCCGATCACGGCCCGCCGCGTTGTCACCTTTCGTCCAGGGCAGAAACTGAAGGCCAGGGTTGAGGCATATGCTGGAACCAAGTCATAACGACGAGCTGCCACCGATTCCCGGCAAGCGCTACTTCACCATCGGCGAAGTCAGCGACTTGTGCGCGGTCAAGCCCCACGTGCTGCGCTACTGGGAGCAGGAGTTCCCGCAGCTCAACCCGGTGAAGCGCCGCGGAAACCGCCGCTATTATCAGCGCCAGGACGTGCTGATGATCCGCCAGATCCGCGCGCTCCTCTACGACCAGGGCTTCACCATCGGCGGGGCGCGCCAGCGCCTCTCCGGCGACGAGGCCAAGGACGACGTCACCCAGTACAAACAGCTCATCCGCCAGATGATCGCCGAGCTGGAGGAAGTCCTGCTGGTCCTGAAGAAGTGACGGAAGCAAAAAAAAACTTCCACTTATCAGAAGCTTAGTATATAGTGCGGCTCACTTCGGAAGCACAGTCACTGAGCTTGGAAGTACAGTCGGGGCGTAGCGCAGCCTGGTAGCGCACTTGCATGGGGTGCAAGGGGTCGAGTGTTCGAATCACTCCGTCCCGACCAAAAAACCCTAAAAAATCCAGTCACTTAACGGTGACTGGATTTTTTATGCAGGGCGTTTTCCGTTGCTAATTCGAATTTGCCTATTTTGGTTGCCAATTGAGACTGCCTTCATGCCACATCATTCGAGCGTGTTGCTGAGGGAGTGTGGGTGGCGGATTTCAAGGTGGTTGTTGCGTGAGTGTGTCACGCTGCGTTTGATGTTTGCTTTAGTACCATATCCAACTCCGGGTTCAGGTACGTGATTGGTGCCAGCGGCCAATTCCTGATGTTGCCGCTCCAGCGCTCCGGCTGTCGTGCGTGCGCCACCTCATACAGATCGATACGTCTTTTCAGCAGTTTTTCCGCCTGGCCGGCATGTCGCTGCGCCGGGGTCACGAACTTCAGTGCTCTGTGGCGGTGCTGGTGGTTGTACCAGTCCACGAAACGGTTTGCCCAGATCTTGGCTTGCTCGAGCATATCGAAGGGCCGCTCCGGCCACAGTGGGCAGTACATGACCGTGCGGAATAGGCTTTGTCATTGCTTGCCCGGGGGCGGCTGAACTAGGGCATCACGCCCGGGTTCTGTATGGCATGCCAGCATGGTCGAGCCCTTCCCTGATCGACATACCCCGCTCGAAGCCATTTGCGCAGAATCGCTTTATCCATGGGCGTGTTGGCGAGCAGCCAGTCGCGGCTGATGTTTTCGAAACAGCCACGAATATCCCCCTCGAGGACCCAATGCGCTGACGCGCTTTGCCTGCGCATGATCGTGATTGCATGGAGCTTCGTTTCTGAAGTGATCTACAGGCTAAGGCAGGACTCCCTGCGCAGCCCTATCGGTTATGCCTCATGAGAGGCATTTACCCCCGCGCTCAGAGCTGAGACTATCGATGGCAATATCAACATAGGTTGCAAAAGATTCGATAGATGGCTCTTTCGATAAATGATCTACAGGAAATGACCAGCGGGTTCGCTTCCACTGGATACGGATGCTCGAGCATTCCTTCCTCGCCGCAGAATCCAGTCATGCTGGAATGGACTGATGATGTGGGCGATTTCAGAAAATTTCGCCTCTGGGTTTATGAGATTACTCATGGTGGTGGCGGCCGTGACGCAAAGGAAAACCGTATCCAGATTACCAACGCTCCCTCCAAGGGGGATGGTATGGACCATGACGGAGCCATTGACCTAGTCATGGGTTATTCGCCGAGTCGGCGTGTTCTGGTGGCCTATGACAGGCGATGGTTGGAGAAGCGCATGGAGAAGGGGGAGGGATCCCCGTCGGTCCAGGTAAAAGAGGAGGACATTAACGCGGCGCTGGTTACAGGGATACACCGCGTTACCAAGGATGTTTCCTTCGGCGTGGCCAGCATTGTGACTCTTAAGCCCGAACTTTTTCCCGAATACCTCAAAAATCATGAGGCCTTGCTATCAGGGGCGATGGCGACAAACAGCGTCCCCCAAATAACTGGAGGCACCAACGTGTCACTCTGGCAATTCTGTCTTGATCGGGGCTTCTACTTTGAGCCAGACTTGCTGGCTAGGTATGTCGCATCCATTGCTGCTAAGCCATTTGTGATCCTGGCCGGTGTTAGCGGCACAGGCAAGTCGAAGATGGCGGAGCTGGTGGCGGAATTCTACTCTTCGACTAGGGAAGTGCTTCCAACTACTAAACCGGCAGGTCGTGCGCCTGCAGTTGGTGATGCATTTATCTTTGCCCCCGATAAATGCAAAAGCGATAAATCTCGTTTTGCCCTAGTGCCCGTGCGGCCTGACTGGATCGACAATCAGTCCATTATCGGTTTTGTGAACCCGATCACCGGAAGATACGAGTCGACTCAAGCTCTAGACCTAATGCTCAGAGCCGCAAAGGCTCTGGAGGATGCCCCGGAAAAGGCTGCCGCCCCCCGTTATTTCATGCTACTCGATGAGATGAATTTGGCGCGCGTAGAGCACTATTTCAGCGACTGGCTTGCGTGTGCGGAGAGTAGGCGGTACCAACAAGACGGTGCGATCAGTCAGCAACCCATCCCACTGCATCGACATGCTGCGGCAACTGCCAGCCTCATCGGCCCAGGCCAGGCCGCTGTGGATGTGGACGTTCCAAATGCTCTACCTATCCCCACCAATCTGATAGTGACTGGTACCGTCAACGTCGACGAAACGACTTTTGGCTTCAGTCCTAAGGTGCTGGACCGTTCGATGGTGATTGAGTTCAATGACGTTGACTTGGATGGTATGAGGTATGGTGTTGCCGCAGCTGTTCAGAACGGCTACCGCTTTCCTGAAGAATTACCGCCGTTCCGTTTACCTACGACCGCTGCGTTTAAGGATTTGTCACAAGAAGCGCATGACCACCTTGTTTCGATAAACCGGATTTTGGAAAGGGCACAGCTTCACTTTGGCTACAGATCTGCCTCAGAGATCGGTTGTTTCATGCAGATTTATAGCAGCATCCTCCCTGAGGACGTAAACGATACTGCTATGCTCCGAGCACTTGATGGGGCCGTTCTTCAGAAGATCTTGCCGCGTATTCAGGGGAACCGAGCCCGGCTGGAGGAAACTCTTTGCACTCTGCTTTGGTATTTCCGTGATCTCGCTATGCCCGGATCTGACCAGGACATTCAGACTATCAGGTGCGATGATGCAGCGAAGCTCCCGAAGTCTTATTGCCGTGGTTTTGAAATGCTGGAACGGTTGCGCGGATTCGGCTTTGTGACCTTTTTCAAGTGAGTAAGATTGCATTCGAATACCGCCCTCGGCGCTGCGATGGGTTGAGCTCAGCTCTTGTCGGGGACGTTGTCGACCTGGCGGAGAACGTCGAGTACGTCATTGAATTCCCGGAGGCGCCGTCTGCTTCGGAAGTTGGTGCACTGCTTGAAGTGGGCTATGAACCTATCGGTGACAAGATGGGCGTGCTGGCTTTCAAAAACTTTGTAGGGACGGCCCGCTTTGCCGGAGTGACCCTGCGGGTTTCCTCATCCAAACTCGGCGAGGAAGGGGTTTCTGGCCTGCTCGAGCAGGTATCGCGTTTATCATCGAACTTGGTGTTTGGGTGGCGTTCGCCCGCAGGCTTTTCCGCGATTGCGTCTGGGGACTCTAAGTCTCCAATTCCGTATCACCAGCTGCAGTTTCTGCGAGAAGTCATCCTTCGGCGGGAGGCAGGACTGCGCCTACAAGATTTTTTTGCAGTTGTGGAACGGAATCCGACTCGGAGGTTTGTGTTGGAGCGGCCGGTAGTTCCCGCTGAGCGGGTTCGTAGCTTCGATGCGCGCTCGGTTACCGATATATTTAATCGGCCAGATCGACTGATTACGGTACGCGAGCACTACGCTGTCGCCGGTAGTCCGTTAGCACGGGCCCTCAAAATTGGGGTACCTCCTGTAGAGCATTTTCCAGCGCGGGTATCAGTGTCATCACGGCGACTGTCTTTCGACACCCCCGAGAATCGCTTTGTCAAGCACTTTCTCGGAGAGTGCTTGACCATCGTATATAAGCTGCTCGATGACCGGAACATCCATATTCAAATGCGCTCCGATTGCCGGGAAATGGCAACCATTCTCGAGACAGCCTCGAGGTCGCTATTCCTATCAGAGGTCGGTGTTCTAACAGCATTCACTGGCCCTACTCATGCTCTTGCCAAGGTGGAGGGCTACAAGGACATTCTGGATCTTTGGCTGCAGCTGGGGGCGCATCAGTCCTTGCCCACTTCTGAAAGGGAGGTCCAACGGCTGCTCCAAGGAAAAGATGTCGCGCTGTTGTATGAGTATTGGGTGTTCCTCAAGGTGCTCGAAGCTGTTTCCTTGGTCATGGGCATCTCAGCTGGCTCTGTAACGGTTTCGCGCAGTGCCCTGGGCGAAGGTCTTGATCGCGGCCTTGTCGTGCGGCTGTCAGCCAGCGTAGCCGTCGCCTTCAACCCCTCCTACGTCAGGTCGGCTGGGGCCGCTTATTCTACTCCGCTAAGGCCGGACGTCGTTTTGACCCTCAATGGGGCGCGTTTTGCCTTTGACGCGAAGTATCGATTGCAGTGGCTGACATCGTTGGAGGATGGTCAAGATGATGAGGCTTCATTCGTCCGCGCTGATCTGTACAAAATGCACACATACCGGGATGCGATCACGGATATGAAGGCTGCCTTTGTGGTTTATCCGGGTACGGAGTTTGTGTTTTTTGAGAGGGGCGGCGGTCGGCGCCAGTGCCCTGGCGAAATTATGGTGTTCGATGGCGTTGGCGCCATTCCGGCGAGGCCGGATGGCGCCGAGGTATCGATGCTACTGGATCTGGTGCAGGCGTTACTCGATCAGTGAACCTTGTTCTGGTTGTGACGCTTTCTCCATAAGTTCTCGGATGTCTGAGAAGTCGACAAAAATACTGGCATCCGTGGAGGCCAGGCGGCGCATTACTTCCGCATGAATTCCCTGGACGCCGCGGACCGCAAATTGGGGGGTGGTGGCAAGCTCGGCTACTAACGCCGGAAGGTCGAATGCCTTGGCTGTCTTCCTGGGTGGGGTTGTCTTGACCTTCTCGGGTTTGCGAAGGTTCATCACTACGTCGAAATGGGCGACGTCCTCCTGCCCGCTGCGACCCTTGTAGCCTTTGTGGCTCTGTTGCTTGCGATCAAGGGATGCCGCCTCATGGAACTCAAAGCCTGCTTCCTTCGCCGCGCTCTGAAGGGCTGCCCAGACTCCTCCGTCGGTGTTATGGAAGACGACAGTGGCCCAACCGCCCGGTTTAAGTACACGAGCTATCTCGCGCATTGCTCCCGTCATTAGTGCTTCATACCCAGCCAGTGTCTTACCGCCGGCCGATTCGGCAAGTGATTTGTTGACAACCGCCTCATTGGTTGGGTCCGTGATTCTGCCAAGCCATGACTCCCAGATCAGGTTGCAGTCGGCGTAAAAAAGGTTCGATCCGAAGGGCGGGTCAGTGAAGACATAGTCAATGCTCCCGTCTTGCACATCTGCAAGGTCGGTGGCGCTCCCGTTCAAGACAAACGGCATCTGTTCGGCCGTAGGCTGGAAGGTGGCATAGTATCTTTTCAACTGCGCGATCTTGTTGCGCATGACTTCGAAAACGTTGCACTCAGAAGATAGTTGTGGGATGTAGAGTGTTCCCGTCAGCGGGCGCTGGCCGCCGCGCGCGTTGTAGCGCCGCATACGCGTTCCATGCCATGACGTATTGGTGAAGGCGAAGGCCATTGCCAGTCGCTTGCGCTTATCGGTGATCTCTCCGATGGCACTCCAGATCAGCGACAGTGCGAGTAGGTTTCTGTCTGTGTAGAAGTCCGCAACTTCCCGGACATTCTTGTTCTGGAGTGCGCAGCGGATATACATCTCCCTGTCCGGGCCTATGTCGACCGACGGGAACCAGTCCTCAATATCCTTTCTTGAAAATGATAGGGCCTTGGTGATGTCGCTCTTTTCGGCCTTGCGCTCCAGTCTCCGCCCGTCCGTCGTCTCATAAGCAAGCCAGGCGGGTACCGAGTCGATTGTGGGGAGTTTTTTTCGAACGATTTCGTGCTCGCAAAGAGGGCAGGTAATAGTGGAGCCTATGCGCCCTTCGTATCGGTCGATGGCATCCCAAAGAGCGAAGCTCTTTCCGCAGTGGGGGCACTTGTGCCTGGTGCTCCACATGGTCCAATGGAGCAGCGCAGGCGCACCGCTCTCATCCGTGGTGCCATAAATTTCCCGCATACGCAGGCCCACTTTTTCCTCGATCTCGGCAAACGCGGCTTCGAGATCCTCTGGGGCGCAGGGGTGAGTGTGGTTCCATGCGAGGTGGACGGCAGCGGGCGACAGATCGTTGAGAATTGCCAGACGGCCGGCCAAGGCGGCCGCGACACCCGTCATGCCGGATCCGCAGAACGGATCCAGAACCACATCCCCCGGTTTCGTAAAGTGCTCGATGAAAGGGATGATTGCCTCGGGCGGCACCTTCGTGTGGTAACTATGTGCTGTGTAGAGCGCACTGTTGCGTCCGCCTGGAACCAGTGGCGCAGCTGGTGCCTTCTTCGGGGCTGGAGCCATCATCGTGATGGGAAGGCTGTCTTTTGATGAAAGGTATTCTTTGATAAAGTCGCGCTTTTCCTGGACTTCCATGTTTTGCAAGGTCCACTTGCCCCCGACTTCACTGGCGCCGAGGCGCGCGCACCGTTGCGCAATGTTTGGCATCGTGATTCCGGAAAGACTGTAGTTCTTTGCGAGCAAGGCTTGAATTACAGCCGAATAAATATCATCAGTTCGGCTGGTACCATTCAAGAGGGCACTTTTGACGGCCCCGTCAATGAATGCCGTCGAAGCCATAGTACTGCTCATGTCCTTGGCGCAATGCGCAGGCCTCCTCATGGTGATGAGAAGGTCGAGCGTTGTTACGCTCTCTTTGCCTGTGACGCCCTTAACGCCTTTGATCGACGGTTGCCCTTTATCGAGGATGTGCACCGTGTGGGTTTCGAGCTTCGCCTCCGCCATGGCCTTTTGAATTTCCATCCATACCTGATCGTCGGAGTTCGAGAAGGCAAGCACGGCATAGCCACCTGGCTTCAATACTCGCGCAGCCTCGGAAAAGGCCTTCGTCATTAAATGACCATAATCGTCCATGGTCTTTCCGCCCCCGACCCTGCCTCGGCTCTTATTAACCACGATTTCCTCCGTGTTGTCGGTCAGGGAGCCAAGCCATGCCTCCCACAGCAGGGAACTGTCCGCGTAGAAGATGTTGGACCCGAAAGGCGGGTCCATGAAAACCATGGATACGGAGCCATCGGGCAGGCAGGAGAGGTCTGTGGCCGACCTGTTCATCACCTGGGCCGTGGCTGACGTTTCGGGGAATCTCTCAAAGTATCGTTTCACGTCGGCAGCTTTTCTCCGGAATAGGCTCCAGACATTCCACTCGTACCGGAGTGATGAGATGTATAGAGTGCCCGTCATCACGTTCGTGGGGCGCTTCGCGTTCCATTGATAGCGGCGGGAGGCGCGGTTGACGCAGGCCGTGAAGGCGAACATCAAGGCTTCGCGAATGCGTCCCTCCGAGGTGGTGACAATCGAATGGCGAAGCGCGGCAAGGGCATGCAGGTTCCGCCTGGTGAAAAAGTGACTGACTTCGGATATGCCCATGCCCGTGTGGGAGGCTCTCCACATCTCCCGCTCGGACCCGAATGGAACGCGGGGTATCCAATAGGGGATGGGAGCTTCATTTGCTTCCTCGATCAATTCCAACTCATGCTGGGTTGGGGCGTGGGCGGAGATTCTGGTGCTCCCGGCGGACACGTGAGTCTGCACGGGTATTTCCGATATCCAGACGAGATCGCTTTTGCGCAGATACGTGTCACAGTGTGGACAGGTAAGCCCACGAGCATCGGTTCCACCTGCCGTATGGACAACATCCCAGTAGAGAATGTCCTTTTGGCATTCACCGCACCTGAAAACATCACTCCAAGTTGTGTACTCGATAGTCTGTCCTGGCTGCATGATAGGTTGGTAGAGCCAGCGCATGGTTGGATCGACCTGCTCCGCTACCTTCTTGAGGGCCCTGGAGAACTCCTTTGGGTCACAAGGCGTTGTGTAGTTTCTTGAAATGTGGACTGCAGCAGGCGACAAATCGGAGAGCAGCGCATTGCGGCCTTCCATTAGCGCCGCGACACCTGTCATGCCCGATCCCGAGAAAGGGTCAAGGACAAGCTCTCCAGGCTTGGTAAGGGCTCGAATGAAGGGGCGAATCGCCTCGGGAGGAACTTTGGTGTGATAGCTGTGCGCCCGGTACTCGGTCGTGGATTTACTAACCTCGACGCGCTCGGGGATGCCCGAGGGCGAAAGATGCTCGTCCGAGCTTGACACGGGCGGAAGTGGACGTGTTGGGCGGTCGGGATATTCAACTGCGTGTTGCTCAAAGTGCTGTCGTACGGATGCTGTCACCTCGGCGGCATCGGATGAGATTGCCTCTCTAACATCCGTTGGGAGTCGGCCTGCGCTAAGCAGTAGGAGATCGATTGGGATGCCCACGATACCTGACAGAATCGAAGCCTGATCCTCAGTAAGGGCGCGCTCGTCTGACTCGACATAACTCATGAAAGACTTGGTAACGCCCAGCTTTTCTCCCAGAGCTTCTAGCGACATGTCCAGAGACTTACGTCTAGATTTGATTGCATTTCCTGCTGACCATGGCTTCATGTAGCTGCTACCTAGAATGTAAAAATTCACGGCTTGAAGGTTAACAATCTTTGTCAACTTTTTCCATGTGGCCGAAAGGCCTGCCTGGATCGATGCGCTGCCATCATGCTGCGGGGGACTGTGCTGAGCGAAGGGGGAAAATGGGGTTGTTCGCGTGGTCAACATCAAGAGCAGTAAGGTGAATTGGCGTTGCGCTTGGGCGATGCCGATCCCTTCAGGCCAGCAAATGGAATGCACCACACATGGTCGCCATCAGCTTCGACCGCCACTTGTACTACCCGCTGCTGGCATTGGAGGACAAGGATGCGGTGCCGCTGAAACTGCGCCCGCTGGCCTTTGACGCGCCCAGCGAATGGGAGTTTGTCCGCGATCTGGAGGCGTTCTACAACTCCAGCGAAGGCAAGGATGCGATTGGCCCGCGCAGTCTGTATCTGGTGCGCAATGCGGATCGGGAAGAGAAAGGCCTGGGCTTCGCGTTGGCGGGCAACTTCTATCCGGACTTCCTGCTGTGGCTGGTGGACGATGCCAGCGGTAAGCAGTGGCTGACGTTTGTCGATCCGAAGGGGCTGCGCAATCTCGACCTGTCGCACCCCAAGTGGGGTCTGTACAAGGAAGTGAAGACACTGGAAACAACGCTGGCGGCGCAGGCCAAGGTGGGCGAAGCGCCGCTGGTCTTGAATGCCTTTGTCCTCTCGCCGACGAAGTTCGCCGACCTGCTAAACGTGGGCGACCCGACAAAGAAGGCCGATCTGGAAAGTCGCAACGTGCTATTCATGGAGGACGGTGGGCAGACCTACCTGAGCAAGATGTTTGCCCGCATTGTCTAAGAGAGTTGATAGGCGCTGGCTTGTGTGACTACAGCCAGTGCCTTGGTACATCGACCCCATAGTTTTTAGCTACTGTCTCTAGCGTGGCGATTATCTCGGCATGTCTTGCTTGGTCAGCGGGTTGCCAGCTTGCACGACGCTCCAGCATGAGCTTGAGCTCTCCCAAGTTGTACATACCCAGTCGGTGAAAGTTGCCCCAGCTAGGTATGCCAAAGAGGTTGTAAATGGTGACTGTGGCGTCGCGCTCGCTGGCTAGGCGTTTCTCACCTGTCAGCTTCTCAGCGGCTTCTTCAGCTTCGTCACGGTCTTCGTAGGTGTTGAGTAGTTTCATCGTTTGTCGCCTGACTCTGGGTTGCGGAATTTATCAGGCCTTCATTAGCGGTGAACAGTTCATCATCGGGGTTTACGATCAGGTGAGGGACTGCATTAGCTGACATGCTTGGCTTTGCTGAGCAGTGCATCCTTTGCTTAAGCGTCGAAGCTATGTCTGGCGCTAAAAGTACGGGGGTAACTTTGCTGGTAGACGCATCGCAGTAATGGCAGAACCTTGAGTCAGGCGGGCTTAGCAAGTAGCAGGCAGTGCACTCAACGGCTCTCCCTCTCCATGCTTGTAGGGCCTTCAGCATTGTTCCGGCGATGAGCTCGGCTCGGCCCTGCACCGTGTTGTCCAGGGTTGTGGCTGACTGTGTAGCCGCCATCTGAAGCTGTTTGGCTCTATGGGCCTCCAGGGCGCGCTGCAGTTCGGCCTTCTCATTGGCGAGCTCAATCTGCCGGGCTTGCTCAGCAGCTTGAAGCTCTGCCTGTTCTAGTTGCCACTGAGCGTTTATTTCGGCTGCCAGTGACTGAAGCTTTTGCAGGGCTTTTGCTGCGAGCTTTTCGCCGCGAATTGATCGGATCCAAAGTCGGTTTGCCGAGTCATGCAGAACCGCGTGCTCGAATCTGGCTGGATCATTGATCTGCTCCAGAGTCAGGTGGTGGAGATCTATCTCCATGCTGGAATGTTCCAGGGCTTCGAGCTGGCGATAACGCTCATGCTCCATCCGCGTTGAAAGCTTGATCCGGACGATCAGCTGCCTTTCGGATTGGTGCAGGACGGCATGCCCCCTCAAACCGCCCAGGTCAACAAACCGCTCAACGTGATGTGCATGTATCAGCACTGGTTTCAGATCGACCTTTTCTTCCAAAAGTCGGCCGTCTTGTGTAGCAACCCGAACTGTTTCTATCTGCGCAGGGAGAATTAGCTGTTTGTGCTGGGCAATCAGGGCGACCGCTGCACGTCTGACACCTTCGCGGAAACCATCAAAGCAGTCATTCGATTTTGCATGGCGGAAATGTGGGACAACCTTCTCGCCATTGTTAGCGGCATTTAAGGGTTGTTTACAGCCAGGGCATACGCAGCCACACCGAAGCCCGTTCTCAACCTCGTGCGCTCGAAAGAGGGTGCCATCACGCTCACCGAAAGGGATTTTGGTCTCGTGCATGTCCTGTGCTTACGCCTTCCAGGTGGTTTGTGTCTTGGATGCAGGAACTTAGTCCAACCTGCTCTGAAAGTAATCAATCGGAGTATGGTTTGTCATGAAAGTGTTGCGGTTGAGTGCGGTTGTCACGGTGACCTGCCCCCCGATTTCAGTACCACGTCAAACTTAGTAGAGTCCGTTTTCCAAGCAGGAGACGGCAGTGAAAAAGCGTTTTACCGAAGAGCAGATTCTCGACTTCCTCAAGCAGGCGGAGGCCGGTGTGCCGGTGACGGAACTGTGTCGCCGACACGGCTTCAGTGATGCCTCGTTCTACACCTGGCGGGCCAAGTTTGGCGGTATGACCGTGGCGGACGCAAAACGGTTGAAGGATCTTGAACTGGAAAACAGCCGATTGAAGAAGTTGCTCGCCGAGGCCCACCTCGACATCGAGTCGCTGAAAGTGGTCGCCCGGGGAAAAGGGTAAGCCCGACAGCACGGCGGGAGGCGGTGCAGGAGATGCAGGCGCGAACCGGCATCTCCGAGCGTCGTGCCTGTCAGTTGATCGGGCTGTCCCGCTCGGTGTTGCGCTACCAGCCGCGAGCCAGTGTGCAAAACACCGAGCTGCAAGCCCAACTGGTGGAACTGGCCCAGGAGCGCCGGCGCTTTGGCTATCGCCGCCTGCACATCCTGCTGCGGCGTGCTGGCGTGCAGGTCAACCACAAGCGGATCTATCGCCTGTACCCGCGCTGCCGGCTTGATGGTGAAACGGCGGCGCCGCCGCCATGGCGTCGCGGTGGAGCGCGAACGTCTGAGTTTGCCGAGCGCACCAAACCAGGTCTGGTCGATGGACTTCGTCTTCGATGCACTGAGCACCGGACGGCGGATCAAATGCCTGACGGTGGTCGATGACTTCACCAAGGAGTCGGTCGGCATCCTGGTGGAGCACGGTATCAGCGGCTTTCGCGTCACACGGGCGCTGGACGAGGTGGCGCGGTTTCGCGGCTACCCGAAAGCGATCCGCACCGACCAGGGGCCCGAGCTCACCGGCAAGGCACTCGATCAATGGGCCTATCAGCGCGACATCAAGCTGAAGCTGATTCAGCCTGGTAAGCCCACGCAGAATGCCTTCATCGAGTCGTTCAACGGTAAGTTCCGGGACGAATGCCTCAATGAGCACTGGTTCTGTTCGCTGGCCGAAGCGAGAATCCGCATCGCGGCCTGGCGGCGGGATTACAACGAACACCGACCGCACAGCGCGATTGGCAATCTCAACCCGGCAGAATTTGCTGCAAGTTGGCGAACTCGCCAGCAGCAGCTGAAGCAGGAAAAATTAATATCAACCCCAGGGCCTACTAACTAGGCAGCGGTACTAAAACTGGGGGCAGGTCACAGGAGTTCGCTCCACGCTGAGCTTGCTCTCCCATGCTGGCTTCAGCTCGAGGAGACAAGGGTGTCTGAGCGACGTTTTCCTACGATGCCTGGTGCGCGAGCGCAGGGCGAGATGCGGCAGGAATGGGATGAAGGTTCACAGAGAAACCAGCGCCCCCTGAGCAGATACCCTCTGCCCGAGGGGCGCTTGGCCTCAATCCTCAACTACGTGCATGACAAGGCGCCGCCTGGTGACCTGAATGCTCACCTTGCAGCCAACCTCAAAGCCCGCAGCCTCCAGCCGGTCGCCACTCAAGCGCAGGTAGGGAATTTGCCGTGGCTTGCCACGACGTTCCCAATCGCTATGACGGCTTTCATAGAGCTGGTAGCCGATCGTTAGAAGTCGAGAGTTCGAAAGAGGGGATTTCTGGGTAGCCATGATTTTTTCCTGTGTAGGTAAAAAACCGCTTGGCTTTCGGGAGCGGCTAACCGCCTAGAGAAGGTGTGTTCAGCACCTGGCCGGCAGGGTAGCGAGGGGGCATCCAGGGGTCAAGCGATGGACTGCCCGGATCGAATGCCTTACCGCGGCGCCAGCCGGCCCCCCTCACAACCCCCTCTGCCGCGCCACCCCCACCATCTCCCGCTGCTCCTCCTCGCCAATCTCCTTCAACGCCACTTCCCCCACCCCCAGCGCGCGTTCCACGCTGAGTTCGCCGCCCTGGGCGGCGAGCAGGGCCTGGAGGCGTTGGAATTCGCCGCACCAGAGGGTTTCGATGTCGCGGTCGCGCTGGTTGTCGCGGTTGGCGTTGAGGGCGACGGCGCGCAGTTGCAGGCGGCCGTTGTCGGCCTTGCCGCCGACTTCCAGGCCGTAGCCGGGGGTGGCGGGTTTGCGCAGGACGACCCTGCCGGTCTGCGCCCAGGCGGTGGCCATGCCTTCGCGGACTTCGTAGCCGAGGCTGGCGAGGCCCTGGAGCACGGCCTGGCGGCGGGCGAGGGCGGCCTGTTGCTGGAGGTGGGCGGTGAGGATGGCGTTGCATCGCTCGGTGAGTTCGGCGAGTTGCTGCGGATCGCTGTCGGGCTGGCAGGCGGCGGCGCGCTGGAGCAGTTCGGCGTGTTCGGCGGCGCCCAGGGCGGCGACTTCGCTGGCGAGGTCTTGCAGGTGTTCCAGGCGCTGGCGTTGCTGCTGGTGTTCGCGGGCGGCCTGGGCGAGGTCGAGGACCAGGCTGTCGAGCAGCAGGTTGCGGCGCTCCGGGCGCTGTTCGGCTTCGGCGCGTGCCAGTCGCTCGAGGAACGCTTGGGCGCTGGCCTCGCCTTGCAGCAGTTGCAGTTCGGCGATGTGCCGGTCGATGCGCGCCAGGCGCTGTTCGTGCGGGGCGTCCTGTTGCTGGCGGGCGCGCCACTGTTCCAGGGACATGGGCGTTTCGTCGGTCTTCAGGCGTTGGGCGAGTTCGCGCTGGGCTTCGCTGAGGCGTTCTTCGGCGGGGGCGCTGGCGAGGGCGGCGAAGCCCTGGGCGAGCAGGGCTTCCGCGTCGTCGCGGAGGACGCCGTCGGCCAGCGTATGCAGGGTTTGCCGGAGTGCCGCGCTGGCGGCATCGGGCCTGGCGTCGAGGGCCTGGAGCAGGGCGCTGGCGTTTTCCTGGAGGCGGCGGTGTTGCTGGCGCGTTTCCGCGGCCTGGCGGATGGCGCGCTCTTCGCGTTCGGCGAGGTCGCGCTTGAGGAATTCGCTTTCGATCTTCACCTGTAGTTGCACGTCCAGCCAGCGTTCCTGTTCGAGCAGGGCGTGCAGGCTGGCGCGGCGGGCGTGGGCGGCGGCGCGCTCGGCGTCGCTGAGCTGGGCGAGCCGGCTGGCCTGGTTTTCCCAGCGCGCGAGGGCCTTGTCCAGGCGTTGCAGGTCGCGCTCGCAGGTGGCGATGGCTTCTTCCCGGGTGACGATTCGTACGACTTTCGGTCCGCTCATTGGGAGGCCTCCGCTGCTGCCGTGGGATGGGTTTCCGTGCTGGGCGCCAGGGCTTTCTCGATGGCGGCGCGCAGCCGTGCGCGTTCGTTGTCGCCGTCGTGGTACCAGCCCTGGGAGGAAACCCGGTGGAGGTGCGGGATCGCCCGTCGCAGCACCGAGGGGCGCCAGATTTCCCGGGCGCGGGCGCGTTCCAGCAGCGGGTGGCAGGGGGCGTCGCATTCGATGCCGATGGCGTAGAGGCCGGTGGCCGGGTTCTCGATGGCGAAGTCGAGGCCGAAGGCGTCGCCTTCGCTGGCGGGCGCGGCGGACCAGCCCAGCGAGCGGATATACTCGCCGACGATCTCGCTGAAGCCGTCGTGCCGCTGGTAGTGCTGGCGGCGCTGGTCGCTGCGGTCGGTTTGCAGGCGCTCGAGCAGCTGGCCGGTGCCGGCGAATTCGCCGGCGGACAGTGCGCGGGCGTATTCCAGGTAGCCTTGCAGGTAGTCGCGCGGGCTGCTCGGCGAGCGCTGGGTGCCGAGCATGTCGGAGATGTCGCCGATCGGCATCGAGGTGATCATCACCACCTTGCGCCGCGCGCGGGTCACCGCCACGTTGAGGCGGCGCTCGCCGCCGGTCTGCCCGAGCACGCCGAAGTTGCGCCGGAAGCTGCCCTGGCCGTTGCGGCCGAAGGTGGAGGAGAAGACGATCACGTCGCGCTCGTCGCCCTGCACGTTCTCCACGTTCTTCACGAACACGCCCATGTCCTCGCCGTCTTCGCTGCGCTCGCGCTCCTCGCTGTAGGCGGCGCGGAACGTCTCGTCCTGCTCGGCGCGCAGTTCCAGGCGCTCCTCGATGAGGTCGGCCTGCTTGCGGTTGAAGGTGACCACGCCCACCGACGGCCGCGCCGCGTAGGGTTGGCGCCAGAGTTCGGCGAGGTAGTCGACGACTCGCTCGGCCTCGCGCTCGTTGCTCTGGTTCTGGTACAGGCCGTTCACCTGGATCAGTTCCAGCGGCTTGATGCGCAGGATGTTGGCCTGCGGATGGCGTACCGGCACGCTCAGGCGGTTGCCGTAGAACGAGGCGTTGGAGAAGCCGATCAGCTCGCGGTAGGCCGAGCGGTAGTGGATCTGCAGGGTGGTGCTGGGCAGGGCGTTGCGCGCCAGTTGCAGGAGGTCCGGGCAGTCCTTGATCTCGCGGCGGTTCCAGGTGTCCTCGTAGGCTTCGCGCTGCTCCTCGTCGGCGTCCTCGTCGGGCGCTTCGCCGTCGAACAGTTCGGCCTCGTCGCTTTCCACGCGGCTGGAGAAGAACGCGGTCGGCGGCATCTGCTTCTCGTCGCCGCTGACCACCGTGACCCGCCCGCGATAGAGGGTCGGCAGGGCGAACTCCACCGGCATCTGCGAGGCTTCGTCGTAGATCACCATGTCGAACAGCCCGGCCTTGAGCGGCAGCACGCGGCTGGCCAGGTCGGGGTTCATCAGCCAGACCGGGCGCAGGCTCATCAGGCCGAGTTCGGCGCCCAGCTCGATGAACTCGCGCAGGCGCCGCGAGCGCTTGCCGGTCAGGCGGGTGACGTCTTCCCATTGCTTGCGGCTGCCCAGGCGCGCGGCGTCGATGCCCTTGCCGAGCAGTTCGCGGTTCAGCGCGCGCATCTGCACATCGGCTTCGGCGAGGCTGGCGACCCTGGCCCTGGCTTCGTCCTGGCTGAACAGCAGTTCCGGATTGTCTTGTTCCAGGCGCTGCTTCCAGCCCAGCCGCGCTTCGCGGTTGAGCATGCGGCGCACCGTGGCTTCGAGTGCTTCGGCGGGAATCGCGTCGAGTCGTTCCTGGCGCTGGCGCAGCAGGGCCAGGAATTCCAGGTCGGTGGCTTCGAGCTGGCCGGCGCGGCCACGGAAGCGCTGGTAGGCGACCAGTTGCGGTAGCGCCTCGCGCAGGCGGCCGAGGGCCAGCAGGTTGCTCTGGTTGCCGGCGATGGCGCGGTGCAGCTGTTCCAGCAGTTCGTCGCCGAGCCAGTCGGCGAGCACCTTCAGTTTGTCCAGGCTGAGCTGGCGTGCGGCCTGGCGGATCAGCGCGGCGTCGAGGTCGCCGAGCAGCGCTTCGAAGCGCTGTTTCTCGCCGGTGAGGATCACCGCGTCGAGCTGCTCGGCGCGCGGCGCTTGGGCCAGGCCACGAGCCAGGGTCTGGATCTCGCGCAGTTGCTGGCTGGCGTGGCCGGCCAGGCCGGTCAGTTCCGGACCGGCATCGGTGGCGACTGTCGCCAGCCCCAGGCTCTGTTGCAGCGCCGCCAGTTGCCGGCGCAGCGGCTGCCACTGGCGCTCCAGGTCGCAGGCGCCGAGGAGGGCGGCCAGGCGGCTGTCGTCGTCGGCCTCGCCGTGCTCGCGCAGGAAGCGCCGCAGGCGGCCGCGCCGCAGCAGGCGCAGCGGGTTGAGCCGGGCCAGCCAGGTGCGTGCCTCGAGCACCTGGCGGGCGTGGGCCTGGAAGCGTTCGAGGTTGTTCTCTTCGAGCATGGCGAGGGCCGGCGACAGCAGCGGCGCATGCCGTTCGAGGTCGAGCTGGCGCAGTTGCCGTTCGATCTGCTCGGCCTCCGCCAGCAGGCCGTCGCCACGGCTCGGCTGTCCTGGCGCGGCGTCGCGGAACAGCGGCAACCAGTGGGCCAGGCGCTGGCGTTGCTCCTCGCGCAAATGCAGCAGGGTACCGACCTGGCTTGCCAGCCAGGCGCGGTAGGGCGTCGGGTCGTCGACCTCGAAGCTCGCCGGGTGTTCGTCGAGGGCTTTCTGCCGGGCGTTCTCCGCTTCGCCGAAGGCGCGCAGGCTGTCGGCGAAGGCGTGCAGGGTGGCCTGGTCGGTGGCGAAGGCGCGCAGTTGCGCCAGCGGGCTGCCTTCGTAGCGGGCCGGTAGCCAGAGGCGGACCAGCGGCGCGCAGTTTTCCTCCAGGCGCGCCAGGCTGCCGATGTCCAGCGCCGCCAGGCGCTGGCGCAGGGCCGGGAAGTCCAGCGGCGGCGAGCCTTTCTCCAGCTCGATCAGTTCGCCGAGCAGACGCCGGTAGCTCAGCCCGGTGGCCTCGTCCACGCGGTGCAGGCTCTGGTGGTAGCGGTCCAGTTCGCCTTCCAGCGCCTCAATACGCGCCGCCAGGCGCTCGCGCTGGCGCTCCCAGCCCTGGGCGCCGCCGGCGTCGGCGAACAGCGCTTCGAGTTGCTCGCGGATGTTGCGGATCACCGGTTCGCGGTCGCGGTTGACGTCGTTGAGCATGACGATGCGCTGGCCCAGGCCCTCGGCCACCAGGCGCTTGTGCACCACTTCCAGGGCGGCGTGCTTCTGGCAGACGATCAGCAGGCTGCGCTGGCGGCCGATGGCGTCGGCGACCATGTTGACGATGGTCTGGCTCTTGCCGGTGCCGGGCGGGCCCTCCACCAGCAGCCCCGGGCTCTGCCGGGCCTGCAGCACGGCGGCCTCCTGGGACGGGTCGCTGGCCACGGTGAAGTAGCGCTGCAACTCCGGCGGGCTCTCGCGGGCTTCCGGCTCGCCGTTCTCGCGCAGGCGCAGCGCGGTCTCCAGGCCGGTGCCGGAGGGCGGCAGGCTCTTCAGCTGGCGCAGGTCCTCGCCGATCGCCTGGCCCATGAAGGTGACGTGGAACAGCACCGCGGCGCAGGCCAGTTGGTCCTGGTAGGGCGTGACCTCGGTGGAACTCGGTGGCAATCCTTCCAGCACCCTAGCACGCGGCGTGGCGAGCAGGCCGAAGGCATCCATCACATCGGCGGCGCGCAGCGCGGAGCGGCCGAGCAATTCGTCGGCGACCTTGCGCCAGCGCTTGCACGGCTCGGGGCCGAGCAGGCTTTCCAGGGCCGGGTTGAGGCGCACTTCCTCGCGCTCGCCGTCGAAGGCCAGCGCCACCTGGCCGCGGCTGCCGACTTCCAGTTGCAGCTTCAGCGGCCACAGCAGCAGCGGCACGATGCGCGTGCGGGTGGTGCCGCGCGGGTCGCGGTTGAGCAGGAAGGGGAAGCCCAGGTAGAGGCCGTCGATGCCGGTGTCACGCTTGTACAGCGAGCTTTGCCGGGACAGCGCGTTGAGCCGCACTTCCAGTTGCGGGTTGGCGAGGAAGCTGTCCGGGTCGAGGCTCACCGCGCGGGCGTTGCGTTGCAGCAGATGGTCGAGCAGGGCGGCGGCGGGGCGTCGCGCGCTATCCAGTTCGTTGAGGTCGATGCGTGGAGTGCTCTTGCCGATGCTCATGCGCACCAGCGGCCCGCGCATCACCGCGGCGACCACTTTCTTCTCGAAGAAATCGAGGATCTGCGACACGTACTGCTGCTTCTGCGGTTCCAGCCACTGTTCCGGCGGGATCGCCAGCAGCACCAGGACCCTCGCCAACGGCATGCGCCGCTCCAGGCGGAACTGCTCGGCCCATTCGTCGACCCTGGGCACGCCGCTGCGGGCGAAGCCGCTGATGCGTTCGTCGACGCGGCGGTACAGCTCCTGCCGCGAGTGCTGCAACAGGCCGCGCGCGGTCTCCGCGTCGAACAGGTGCACATCGGCGTCGCGGGCCAGGCCGGCGGCTTCCTCGACGATCGCCTCGGCGGCACGGAACTGGCCGATGTTGGCGCTGAGCAGGACGATCAGGTCTTCCTCGGCGATCACCCGGCGCTCGGCCAGGGCCAGCAGGCCGGGGTGC
Organism: Pseudomonas aeruginosa; assembly: GCF_001457615.1. Lineage (GTDB taxonomy): Bacteria > Pseudomonadota > Gammaproteobacteria > Pseudomonadales > Pseudomonadaceae > Pseudomonas > Pseudomonas aeruginosa. The sequence goes on from NZ_LN831024.1 coordinate 2,415,337, forward strand.
TCGGTGTCCGGCAGGAGGCGCTGGCGCTCCTGCCACTGCGCGGCGAGGCGCGCCCGCGAGGTTGACAGCAGGTAGATGCGCAACTGTTCTTCGGCAAGTTCGATGTGCTGGTGCAGGGCGCGCTGGCGGACGTTCTCGGCGCGGGTCTTGAGCCGCGACAGCCAGCTTTCGGTGTGCAACTGTTCGAGCAGGTCGGGCACCGAGCCGCTGATCAGCCGGTAGCCCTCCAGCGGATGCTCCAGCAGCCAGCCGGGGGTGACGATCTCGCCGCGCTGGATCAGCGGGATTTCCGGGTTCAGCAGCTTGAGCGCCAGCATCAGCCGGAAGTCGTCCTCCAGCCCCTCGTGCTGGGCCACCTGGCGCAGGCCGGCGAGCAGCCTGGGCGACAGGCCGATGTGCTCGGCCCAGGTGACGATCGCCCCGCGCAGCAGGTGGTCGAGGGCCTCCGCCCAGTGCTCGGCCTGGGCCGCGGCCAGGGCGAAGACCGTCGGCTTGCGGAAGCGCCGTGCGCCGAGGGCGATGCTGGCGCCTTCGGCGTCGTCCTTTTCGCTGTCCGCCGAGGCCGGCGCGTCCACCGCCTCGCCGTTCAGCCAGGCCTGTACCTGCGGCCACTGCCAGCGCTGGTGGCGGTCGCGTGCAAGCAGGCCGCGCAGCAGCAGGTGCAACTGCGGGTCGAGGTCGTCGGGCAGCGCCACGCCGTTGGCCAGCACGTGGATCAGGAAGGCGTTGGCGTTGACTCCTTCGAAGCAGGCGCCGCGGGTCAACTGCTCCAGCAGGATCATGCCCAGGCTCCACCAGTCGGAAGCCGCCGCCACGCCGCCGGCGATCGCCTCGGGGGCCATGTAGCGGCTGGTCTCCAGCGGCGAGACGATATCCAGGTCGAACTCCGACAGGCGTGCCGAGCCGAAGCCGCTGATCACCAGGTCCAGCGGCTCGTGGCTGCGCACCAGCAGGCTGGCCGGGCGCAGGTCGCGGTGGCGCAGGCCGGCTTCGTTGAACACGTGCAGGGCGTGGCCCAGCTCGCGGACCACGTGGCGCACCGCCTCGCGGTCCTCCAGCACGGTGCCGAGGTCGGCGAGGCTGCCGCCGGTGAGCTCCTCGACCACTTCGTAGGCGCGCTCGTCCCAGCGGCCGGTGGCGAGGATTTCCGGTACGTGTTCGCGCGGCAGGCGGCGGATCACGTCGTAGATCGCCGGGTCCGGCTCGGCGCCCGGGCGATACAGGGTGAGCACCGCCTGGCGGGCGCTTTCCGCGTGTTCGGCCAGGTAGCGCTCGCGCACGCCGTCGCTGCTGGCGATCTGCCGCAGCAGACGCCAGCCGTCGATCAGGGTTTCCGTGACGGCGGGCTGCGGCGTGGCCTCGGCCTGCATCGGCAGCGGGCCTTCGGCCGGCGCGGCGCCGCACTCCAGGCACATCAGGTCGCCGGGTTGCAGCGGGTGGCCGTTGGCGCAGAGCGGGGCGGACGCCGCTGGCGGCTCGCTGGCGGGCGGCGCGATGGCTTCCTGGGTCAGCACCGGCTGTGGTCGCCAGCCGGCGGGATGGATGGCTTCGGCGGAAAGGTCCCAGCCGCAGGGCTGGCCCTGGATCGAGCCTTCGCAGAAGATTTCCGAAAGCGAGCGTTCGCTCTGGCAGTTGGGGCAGAAACGTATCATCGGTATCGATCCATTCAGCGCGGCCGATGGGCGCTGACGCTAAGTTGGTGGCCCTGTTCGCGCAGCAGGTCCTGTAACCGCAGCAGGTCGTCGCGGCGCGGGATGCCGGCCATCCACACGCTGCCGTCATGGTCGAACATCAGGTCGAGGGCCTTGTCGTCTTCGCGCAGTGGCCGCTGGTAGCCGCCGAGGCGCGCGCGGCCGAGTTCGGTGAGCAGGCTCAGGCGCTGGTTGTCGCTGCCGCGCAGGGCCAGGCTCTGTTCGGCGTGCTGTTGGTAGGGGTCGCTGATCAGCGCGTCGATCAGCCCGGCGGCCTGTTCCAGTTGCGCGTGCAAATGCTCCAGCGGGTAGCCGCTGTAGACCAGGATGTCGGCGCGGCTGCGCTGGCGCAGTTCGCCGAGCAGGGCGAGGAGGGCAGCGAACTGCTCGAAGGGCTCGCCGCCGGAGACGGTGATGCCCTCGGCCTGCTCCAGCCATGGCTGGATGTCGGCGAGCAGGCGTGCCAGGGCGATGCGCCGCCGTCCCGGCCCCCAGGTATCGGCGGAGATGCAGCCGGGGCAGCGGATGCTACAGCCCTGGAACCAGATGCCCAGGCGCCGTCCCGGGCCCAGGGTGGTCACCGGGAAATGCACCCGCGACAGGCTCAGTTCCATCTCAGCGGCGTTCCAGGGTCAGGCCGTCGGCGTCCAGGGCGCTGATCAGGAAGCGCTCGCCCGGCTGCGCGTCCTGGTCGAACAGTGCCCGCGACAACGGGTTGAGCAGGCGCGCTTCGAGCTGGTTGCGGATGCCGCGGCCGCCGTTGGACAGGTCGCCCAGGCAGAGGTCGTGCAGAGCCTGGCGCGGCGCCTCGGCCAGTTCGATGACGAGGCGCTGCTCGCGGAGGTCGGCGAAGGTGCCGTCGACCATCTGGGTGAAGATCTGCTCGGCGACGTCGGCGCGGATGAAGTCGAAGACGATAATGTTCTCGCCGATCCGGTTGAGGATTTCCGGGCGGTTGAGAACCAGCTTGAAGTAGCGCTCGATCTCGCCGTGGACCTTGCCCTGCACCGCCTCGAAGGGCTCGCCGGGGAGCACGTTGGCGACCCGTTCGCCGTTTTCCCCCTGGCGGTAGATGCCCAGGTTCGAGGTGAACACGATCAGCGCCTCGGAGAAGTACACGCGATCGCCGCGCCCGGAGGTGAGCACGCCGTCGTCGAGGATCTGCAGGAACTTGTCGAGGATCCGGGGGTGGGCTTTCTCGATCTCGTCGAAGAGCACCACGCTGAAGGGTTTTTCGCGGATCGCGTTGGTCAGTTCGCCGCCGACGTCGTAGCCGACGTAGCCGGGCGGCGCGCCGATCAGGCGCTGGTCGGCATGCTCGGCGCTGAACTCGGACATGTCGAAGCGGATGTAGGCGCTCTCGTCGCCGAACAGCAGGCTGGTGACGGTCTTCGCCAGCTCGGTCTTGCCGACCCCGGTGGGCCCGGCGAGGAAGGCCACGCCGCGCGGGCGGTTGCCCTTGCGGCTGGCGCCGACCCCGGTCATCGCGCGCTTGACGATGTCCAGCATGTGGGTCACCGCGTGCTGCTGGCCCTTGACCCGGCGGCGGACGATCTCGTCGGCCTGGCGGATGCGCTGGCGGTCGATCTTCAGCCAGGGGTCTTCGGTGACGCCGACCTTGTAGCGCCGCACGGCGTCGGCGATGCGTTCCATGGCCAGGCCTTCCACGCGCGCCAACTGGACGATGGCGTTGAGATCGAGGAGTAGCAGGCCTTCGGTGTTCTCGACGAAGGTTGCGGCGGCCTGTTGCAGGGCCTCCTCGGCGACGCCCGCGCCGCCTAGCCCGCGGAGCAGCGCCGGGGCCAGGGCCCGGCGCGCCGGCTGGTCGGGCTTCGACACCGGGATATGGCGCAGGCGCGGGTTGTCCACCAGCAGCCAGTCGGGCAGGTCGCCTTCCTTTTCCACCACCCACAGCACGCTGTTGAAGAACGGTTTGCGCTGTTCCCCGGCGGGACGGCTGCGGGCCTGGTGGGAGAGCACCAGGGCCTGGGTGAACAACTGATGCTCGGCGGCGCTCAGGGCGTCGTTGCGCACCGCCAGGCGCGAGGCGAAGTCGACGATCAGGGCGATCGGCTCGCCGCTACGGTTGACCAGGCGTTGCAGGGTCGCGCCGAGCAGGTCGATGCCGGCCGGCGCGGCGCCGTCCACCGGGGTCAGGCCGAGGTCGAGAAGCACCTGCGGAGTGGCCCCCGCCTCGCTGCCCGGCCGGCCGAGCACGCGGAACCCGGCCAGCGGATCCCAGGCCAGCACCTGGGCGTAGCCGGCGTCCAGCAGGGCGTCGCAGAGGGTCTGGTTGAAGCTCTGCGCGGTGACCGTACCCGGCACCACTTCGCAGGCTTGCAGGTCGCGGATGTTCCCGGAGAGGACGAATTGACTCTTGAGGGGCAGGAAGCGCAGGAGGTCGCGCAACCAGCGTGGCTTTTCGAACAGTGCAGTCCCTGGCATCGGTAGTCGCTCACAGCGTGTGTCGTGGCCACAGCATATTGCCCCGAGGGCCATGTCTCCAACCCTGACCTCGCCGGAGGCGACGAAAACCGCTACGAGTTCCGGGTGCCAGGCTTGGCGGAGCGCCTGCTCAACCGTCGTAGCTCCGGCAGCCCCAGCGGAACGCCTGCGCCGCCGCCTCGATCCCGCGGCCGATCACCAGGCGCGGCGGGCTTTCGTCGAGGCCGGGACGCGGCGGCAACGGACGGCTGTAGAGCACCTCCAGCTCGCCGAAACCATCCAGCGCGGCGCGTTCCGCCGGGTGCGGCGTCGCGCCCTGGCGCCGGGCGAAGTCTTCGAGGTCGCCCTCGGCGTAGGCCATCACCAGCACGCCGCTGTCGCCGCGTACCCGCACCGCGTTCACCAGGCTACCGTCGATGCGCAGCGGGGTGGCGAAGCGGTAGAGCAGGTCGAGGGTCTCGCCGGGCGCGCGATCCAGCACTTCGACGCCCTCGGCGCGCAGGCGCTCGGCGGTTGCGCGGTCGCGGCCGTCGGGGAAGTCGCCGCGGCAGTGCAGGGCGTCGGCGAACAGCGCGGTCAGGTTCGGTGCTGGCGGGGCAGGGGACGTGCAGGCGGCCGGCAGGAGCAGCGCCAGGCCGGCGGCGAGACGGAACAGGTAGGGGCGGGTCATGTAGCCTTCCGTTGGCGGACAGTGCGGTGGGAGAAATTGCCAGCAGACGCTTCCGCGATACTGGCGGCCTGCGCTCAGAGCAGTACGGGCAGCGCGTCTTCGCCCAGCCCCGCTTCCCTCAATCGAGCCCTGGCCCTGGCGGTCGCGCGCACGGCGTCGAGGTCGCAGCAGAGAGGAATATAGACCGGATCGAAGCCTTCGAGCACCAGGTAGGTGGAGGCCTGGCCGCGGGCATTCAGGTAGGCGTTGAAAGCCTGGTCGGCCGGGCGCAGAAAGACATCGCACCAGTACGGCAAGCGCTGCGCGAAGAGCGCCTTGGCGATCTCCAGGTGCTCTTCGAACAGTTCGTCCATGCTGCCTCCCTTCTCCTGCTGGAACAACGTCACTCTTCGCTGCGTCCGTCGCCTTCGCGATCTCTTTCATAGTGCCGTGCCAGCGGAAACGCCGGCAACCAGCCCTCGCGGCGGACGGTCCAGAGTTCGTAGGTGGGCTGGAACCGGTCGGGAGCGTCGAGGGCGCCGAGGCTGACCTCGATCTCGTCGGCGCTGCGCGAGAACACCGAGGAGCCGCACTGCGGACAGAAGAAACGCCCGGCATAGTCGCGGGTCTCGCCTTCTATGCTCACCGCCTCCTCGGGAAAGATCGCCGAAGCGTGGAATAGCGCGCCGTGGTGCTTGCGGCAGTCGAGGCAGTGGCAGAGCCCGACCCGGTAGGGGCGGCCGCTCGCCACCAGGCGGACCTTGCCGCAGAGGCAGCCGCCGGTGAATCGATCCATTTCGTGACTCCTTTGCAAGGCGTTGGGGCGTTCAGCCCTTGAAGGCCTTCTCTATGGTGGCGATATCGATCCTGCCCATCGTCATCATCGCCTCGAAGGCGCGCCTGGCCGCCGCGCGGTCAGGGCTGGCGATGGCTTCGCTGAGTACGCGCGGGGTGATCTGCCAGGAGATGCCCCACTTGTCGCGGCACCAGCCGCAGGCGCTTTCCTCGCCGCCATTGTCGACGATAGCGTTCCACAGGCGGTCGGTCTCGGCCTGGTCGTCGGTGGCGACCTGGAAGGAGAACGCTTCGCTGTGGCGGAAGGCCGGGCCGCCGTTGAGCCCGAGGCAGGGAATGCCCATCACCCGGAACTCCACCGTCAGCACGTCGCCCTCCTTGCCGGAAGGGTAATCGCCGGGCGCGCGATGGACAGCCAGCACGGCGCTGTCGGGAAACGTCTCGGCGTAGAAGGTTGCGGCCTCCAGGGCGGCGTTGTCGTACCAGAGGCAGATGGTGTTCTTGCTGTTCATGGCGAGGTCTCCACGGGCGGGGTCGACCCCGCCAGTCTAGTCGGCTGGCGTGCGGCGACCTGGGCAGGCGCCGAACGGGAGGTCGCGCCGCGAGTGCCGATCTGCGCTACCCTATGCCGCGTTTCGCCCGGCCTCGCCGGGCTTTCCGGGCAGCGCCTCGGCGGCGCGCCCTCGACCATGCAAGGACAACCCATGGAAGCGGTCTCCGTCTCGCAGCATCTGGCTGCTCTGTTCGAATCCCACCGGATCGAGTGCGTCGTGCACGGCGAATGGGTGGCGCCAGCCGGGCGGCTACCGGCGATCCGCGCCACCTGGTATGCGGGGGAGAAGACCGGACGGCTGGATGTCGACGTGCTGCTGGAGGACGAGCGCCAGTTGCAGGAAGCCTTCGCCGGCATCGGCAGCGGCGAGGACGGCTTGCAGGACGCGTTGCGTAACTTCGCCTCCAACTCTTTCCACGTGCTGCTTTCCGCGCTCTGGGGCCAGGCCGAGGAGGACCAGGTGATGGTGGAGACCTGGGAGATCGGCGAGCGGCGTTTCGAGGTGCATATCGGCAACCTCGGCCTGCGCGGCGCCGAGGGCAAGGCGCCGCCGCTGCCGGCCGGGCTGTTCCCGAGCATCGAGCGGGCGATCCGCGCCGAGCCGCTGGACGCGCGCCTGCACTGGTTCCGGCATTTCTTCTGTGCCTTCGGCAACCAGCGCACGGTGGAAGCGCTGTTCGACAACCAGCCGTGGGAGGCCGGCATGCAGAACCTGGCCGCTCTCGACTGGCAGGATTCGCAGGGTTACTACAGCGTGCGCAACTTCCTCATGTTCAAGCCGCTGGCGTAGGCCGCCGCGTCGCGAAGCCCGCAAGGCGGAACCGGTCGATGGCGGCTCCATCCATGTCAGGTCGCCCTTCGACGAGTTCGACCCCTACCACACGACCAGCACTGCGACGATCCTGCGGCCCCTGGCCGACGGGACGATGCAGAATCGTTCTTCATCGGCAAGCGGCGCCATGACTTCCAGATGAGGCGCGCGCAGGACTGACACGCCGCGTTCAGCCGAGCAGGGCGGCCACCTGCTCGGCCGTGGCCTTGGCCGACTGCGGGTTCTGCCCGGTGACCAGGCGGCCGTCGACCACCACCTTGCTGGTGAACGGCAGCAGGCTTCTTTCGTAGAGCGCGCCGCGTCGTTTCATTTCTTCCTCGACGTTGTACGGCACCTTGCGGGCGACCCCGGCGAGCACTTCCTCGATCCAGGAGTAGCCGGTGAGGCGGCGCCCGGCGACCAGCAGGCGGCCATCGTCCAGGCGTGTGTTGAGCAGGCCGCAATAGCCGTGGCAGACCGACGAGACGATGCCGCCGCGCTGGTAGATCTCGCGGGTCAGGCGCTGCAGCCCGGCGTCGTCGGGGAAGTCCCACATCACGCCGTGGCCGCCGGTGAAATAGATGGCGTCGAACGCCTCCGCGTCGACCTGCTCGGGAGCGGCGGTGTCGGCCAGCAGCGCCAGGCGCGCCTCGTCGGCCAGCCAGGCCTTGGCGCTGGCGTCGGCGTGGGGCCAGCCGAGGGCGCGCGGCTCCAGCGGCGACTCGCCGCCGCGGGGGCTGACCAGGCGCTGCTGGTAGCCCCGAGCGGCGAAGATCTCGTAGGCATGGGTCAACTCCGACAGCCACAGCCCGGTGGGCTGGGTCGGATCGGCATAGTGGGCGACGTTGGTGACGACGTGCAGGATGCGCTTGGTCATTGCGTTGACCTTCCTCGGTGAGTGATCCCGTCGGCAGCCGGTTTCGGCAGGCTGTCCGGGTGGGTTGGCGTCACTCTAAGATTCAAGTCGACTTCAAGGTCAAGCGTCGGAAAGCCGCTGCTCCGCCGGCGTGGTAGAGGACCCCCGCGAGCGGGTTTGCCGTGGACGCCCGACCGTCTGTGGAGGGCCTTCCTCGCGCAGGCGCTCCAGCACGCGCTGGGTGTTTTCCGTGCACTGCAGACCGTCCGGCTTGTTCTCGATGCTTTCGATGGCCACCAGCAATTGTGCCTTGTTCTGTTCCAGGCGTCGTTGCAGGGCCTCGATCTCGGCCACCTTGCGGCGCAAGCCTTCGAGCAGCTCGCCGTGCTGCCAGGCGCCGTCGCCGCTCGGCAGCAGGCGAGCGATCTCCTCCAGGGAGAAGCCGGCGCCCTGGGCGCCGGTGACCAGCTCCAGGATCCACACGGTGTCTGCCGCATAGTCGCGGTAGCCGTTGGCCTTGCGCTGCGAGCGGATCAGGCCGCTGGCCTCGTAGAAGCGGATGCGCGATGTCGCCAGGCCGGTGAGCTTGGCCAGTTCGCCGATTTTCATGTCGCACCTCGAAACGCGTTGACCTTCAAGCCTACTTCAAGTCTAGGGTGGTTTCACGGCCGGGCGACGAACTCGCCTCCATCGACGGGTTCGCCAGGCCGCATGGGCGCTACCGCCGGTCGCGTTTTCCTCGTCCAGGCGGCGCAACGCAGGCGGCTTTCTACTCTACACAGGGGACGGCGGCCGCAGGGTGGCGCCGTTGCCTGCATCCACACCGATCGGGAGAAGCGACATGGGTTACGTGACAACGAAGGATGGCGTCGAACTCTTCTACAAGGACTGGGGGCCGCGCGACGCCCAGGTGATCTACTTCCATCATGGCTGGCCACTGAGTTCCGACGACTGGGATGCGCAGATGCTGTTCTTCCTCGCCGAGGGCTTTCGCGTAGTGGCCCACGATCGCCGTGGCCACGGTCGCTCCAGCCAGGTCTGGGACGGCCATGACATGGACCACTACGCCGACGACGTGGCGGCGGTGGTCGAGCGCCTCGGGGTGCGCGGGGCGATCCATGTCGGCCATTCCACCGGCGGCGGCGAGGTCGTCCACTACATCGCCCGCTATCCCGACGACCCGGTGCCGAAGGCGGCGATCATCAGCGCGGTACCGCCGCTGATGGTGAAGACCGAGGGCAATCCGGGCGGCCTGCCGAAGAGCGTCTTCGACGATCTCCAGGCGCAGCTCGCGGCCAATCGCGCGCAGTTCTACCAGGACATTCCCGCCGGCCCGTTCTATGGCTACAACCGTCCCGGGGCGCAGCCCTCGGAAGGGATCGTCCGCAACTGGTGGCGGCAGGGCATGATGGGCGGCGCCAAGGCCCACTACGATGGGATCGTGGCCTTTTCCCAGACCGATTTCAGCGATGACCTGAAGCGCATCGACATCCCGGTGCTGGTGATGCATGGCGACGACGACCAGATCGTGCCCTACGAGAATTCCGGCGTACTCTCGGCGAAGCTACTGCGCAACGGCACGCTGAAGATCTATCCGGGGTTCCCGCACGGCATGCCGACCACCCAGGCCGAGGTGATCAACGCCGACCTGCTGGCCTTCATCCGCGGCTGAGCGCGCCGGGTGCCGGGGGCGCGCTCCCGGCACCCGGTCAGGGCCCGGGCGGCGCGGCAAAAAAAGCGTTGACCTTGAAGTCGACTTCAATCTTATCGTCGGGCCACTGTCCCCATGAGGTAGGCCCATGAACCTGTTCGACACGCTGACGCTTCCCAACGGCTCGACCATTCCCAATCGCCTCGCCAAGGCCGCCATGGAGGAGAACATGGCCGATGCCGCGCAGGCCCCTCCGAACGCCTGATGCGCCTCTACCAGGCCTGGGCCGACGGCGGCGCCGGGCTGCTGATCAGCGGTAACGTGATGGTCGACAGCCGTGCCATGACCGGCCCCGGCGGGGTGGTCCTGGAAAACGACGCGCAACTGGAGAAATTCCGCCGCTGGGCGCGCATCGGGCGTTCCGCCGGCGCGCAGTTCTGGTTGCAGATCAACCATCCCGGCCGGCAGATGCAGGCCAATCTCGGCCAGCAGGCCTGGGCACCCTCGGCGGTGCCGCTGGAACTGGGCGGGATGTCCAGGCACTTCGCTACGCCGAAGGCGATGGATGAGGCGATGATCGCCGAGGTGATCCAGCGGTTCGCCCGCAGCGCCGGCCTGGCCGAGCGGGCCGGCTTCAGCGGGGTGGAGATCCATGCCGCCCACGGTTACCTGCTCAGCCAGTTCCTCTCGCCGCTGAGCAACCGCCGCAGCGACGCCTGGGGCGGCTCCCTGGAGAATCGCGCGCGCCTGCTGCTGGAGATCGTCCGGGCGGTGCGCGCCGAGGTTGCCCCTGGCTTCGCGGTGGCGGTGAAGCTGAATTCCGCCGATTTCCAGCGCGGCGGCTTCAGCGCCGACGATGCCCGCGAGGTGGTACGGATGCTCGATGGCCTGGGCATCGACCTGGTCGAGCTGTCGGGCGGCAGCTACGAGGCGCCGGCCATGCAGGGCGAAGCGCGCGACGGGCGGACCCTGGCCCGCGAGGCCTACTTCGTCGAGTTCGCCCGCGACATCCGCGCGGCGGCGCGGATGCCGGTAATGGTCACGGGCGGCATCCGCCGGCGGCCGGTGGCCGAGCAGGTGCTGGCCAGCGGGGTGGACATGGTCGGCATCGGCACGGCGCTGGCGATCGAGCCGAACCTGCCGCGCGACTGGCGCGCCGGCAAGGACTCGGCGCCGCAGTTGCGGCCGATAACCTGGAGGAACAAACCCCTGGCCTCGCTGGCGAACATGGCCGCGGTGAAGTTCCAGTTGCGCAAGCTGAGCCGGGGCAGGGCGACCAACCCACGGGTGTCGCCGCTGTGCGCGTTGCTCGCGCAGCAGGCCGGCGCGCTCCTGCAGACCCGCCGTTACCGGCGGCTCATGCGTTCGCGCGCCGAAGCCTGAGCACCGTCAGCGCCTCAGGCGCCGTTGCGGTCGAGTTCGGCCAGCTTGCCCGGCAGGCCGAACCAGGCGTCGTGGTCGTCGGGCGCCGGCTTCTTGCGGGTGATCTGCGTCCAGTTGGGATGCGCGGCGAGTTCGCCGTTGAGGGCGATGAACTGCCGTTGCCCGAGCGGCACCTCGTCCTCGGCGCGAATCGCGGCGACCGGGCATTCCGGCTCGCAGAGCGCGCAGTCGATGCATTCATCGGGGTGGATGACGAGGAAGTTGGGGCCTTCGTAGAAGCAGTCCACGGGACAGACTTCCACGCAGTCGGTGTGTTTGCAGCGGATGCATTCTTCCAGCACGACGAAGGTCATGATCGTCCTCCCTGGCTCAGGCGTTCGTAGCGGCGGGCGTCGCCAGCCGTTCCAGGCGCGCCGGCACGTACTTGTGCCAGGGCGTGCCGGCGAGGAAGTCGCGCTGGGTGCAGTCGGTCACCTCGTTGGGCGCCACGCCCCGGCGCACCACCTCGCCCTCGGCGTTGCGGTAGTCCAGGCCCTGGCCGTTGGGCAGGGAGATATTGCCCGGCTGCATCATGTCGCTGATCTCCACTTCCGCCTCGACCTCGCCGCGGCGGGTCACCACGCGCAGCACCTCGCCGTCGGCGCAGCCCAGCGCCTCGGCGTCCTGCGGGCTGATGCGCAGGGTGCCGTAGCGCCCGCGGCGGTGCCAGCCGGTGTCGCGCACGGCGGTATTGCTGGTGTCGCTGCGCCGCTCGCCGGCGGCGAGGATGAACGGGTAGGCCGGATCGTGGGGTGGCGCGCTGTGGGCGAGCTTGGCCAGTTCCGGCAACAGTTCGGGGATGTGCAGGTTGATCCGCTGTTCGGGACGGGCGACGGCCTGCCAGCTTTCGGCGTAGGTGGTTTCGGCGAAGACCACCCCGGACGGGTTGTCGAGCATGGCCTGGAACAGGCGGTCGGCGGCCAGCGGCGGCAACCCGTCGAAGCCGGCGCGGGCAGCGGTCTTGCGGTTGTTCAGCACGTGCAGTTGGCAGATGCCCCAGATCGCCGCGGCCGCTTCCATGCCGGCGGGCAGGGTCGGGCCGAGGGTACGGTAGAGCAGGACCGGCGCGTATTTCATGACCTTGGGGCGGGTCGCCGCGGCGGCGAGGAAAGCCGCCGAGAATGCCTTGCGCCCGAGCTTCAGGGCCAGGCGCAACGGCCGGTAGTCTTTCTCGCCGAGCACGCCCATGGCTTCCAGCAGGCGGGCGTGGATCTCCGCTTCCGGCAGGGTGCCGGGGCGCGCCGGGAACAGCGGCGCGCGCAGGTGGAAGGCGTTGCGCGGGAATTCCAGGTTGAAGAAGGTCGCCTCGGCCTTTTCGAACTGGCTTGCCGCCGGCAGCACGTAGTCGGCGTGGCGCGCGGTCTCGGTCATGGCCACGTCGATCACCACCGACAACTCCAGGACGCGCATGGCTTCGCGCATGCGCTGGCTATCGGCCAGCGAATGCAGCGGGTTGCCGGTCTCCACCAGCATGGCGCGATAGCGCTTGGGATGGTCGGTGAGGATTTCCTCTGGAATCACGTTGCAGGGAATCAGGCCGATGATGATCTTGGCATTGGCCACCGGGCTGCGCTTCTCGACGCGTGGCGCGCCCCTCTTGCCCATCGAGGTATCGCCCTTGCTGGCCTTGGACAGCGAGAGGAAGGGCACGAAGGCGTTGCTGGTGCCGGGGCGCCCGTAATGGCCGGTGAGTAACCAGACCAGGCGTTGCAGGTAGCTGCCGAGGGTCGAGTGCAGGTTCATCTGCATGCCCAGGTCTTCCAGCGCCGATACGCTGCTGGCGCTGGCGATCCGCCGGGCGGCGGCGCGCAGCTTGTCTTCCGCCACCCCGCAGGTCTCGGCGCAGTAGGCCACCGGGATGGCGTTCAGTTCGTCGACGATGTGCTCGTAGCCGCTGGTGTGTTCGGCCAGCCAGTCGCGCGCCAGCAGCCCGTCCTGGACGATGATCCCGACCAGCGCCGCCAGGCACCAGGCGTCGGTGCCCGGACGGATCTGCAGGTGGAAGTCGGCCAGGGCGGCGGTTTCGCTCAGGCGCGGGTCGATCACGATGATCGAGCGTGCGGGGTCCTTGGCCATGGCGTTGAGCAGCACGCGGGCGCGGGCGAAACCATGGGATTGCCAGGGATTCTTGCCGATCAGGATGGCCACCTCGCAATGCTCGAAGTCGCCGTGCACGCCGGTACCGAACATCTTGCCCTGGACCCAGAACTCGCCGGTCTTTTCCTGGGCCAGGGCGTTGGAGCGGTACTTCACCCCGAGGGCCTTCAGCGTGCTGTCGCCGTAGGCGCCGCCGAGGTGGTTGCCCTGCGCGCCGCCGCCGTAGTAGAGGATGCTTTCGCCGCCATGCCTGCGCTTGATGGCGAGGAATTTCTCCGCCACCTCGCGGATCGCCGTGTCCCAGTCGATGGCTTCGTAGCTGCCATCGGGGCGCCGACGCATCGGCGTGTCCAGGCGGTCGGCGCCGTTCTGGTAGTAGTCCATGCGCTGCGATTTCTCGCAGACGTAGCCCTGCGAGGCGGGGTGGTCGTCATCGCCGCGGATCTTGCTGATGCGGCCATTCTCGGTCTGCACTTCCAGCCCGCAGTTGAGGCTGCAGAGGATACAGGCGGTCTTCTTCCATTGCGGGGACGGCGTAGTCACGGTGTGTTCCTCGTTGTTGTCGTTGCCGGCGCAACCTGGGGCGCACCCCAGCCGTGCGGGCTTCGTTCTTTCGGGACTGCCTGACGCTGTGCTGCAAGGACGACGCGCGGGCGGCACACGGAACCCCGTCGTATCGGCCTTTCCCTCTCATGCTCGACGCTTCTACAGTTCCGAATCGGAACTTATTACGCGGGCGCTGATATGGGACCCGTCCGTAGTGCTGGTTTGTCCGATCCTGGCAGGAGCGCGCCGGGTCCATGACCTTTTCGGCCGGATACTAAGTTCCAATTTGGAACTGGTCAAGCTCCGAAGCGGCCCCCTAGAATGGACGGAGGTTTTTCCGGGAGAACCCCATGAAATGGCAAGAAGTCGGCGAAACGCCCTGTTCGATGGCGCGCAGCCTGGCGATCCTCGGCGATCGCTGGACGCTGCTGATCCTGCGCAACTGCTTTCTCGGCATGCGCCGCTTCGATGAGTTCCAGGCCAGCCTCGGGGTCACCCGCCAGGTACTGGCCGACCGCCTGAGCCGGCTGGTGGAGGCGGGCGCGCTGAAGAAGGTGCCTTACCAGGAGCGACCGCCGCGCTACGAATACCGCCTCACCGAGATGGGCCACGACCTGCATCCGGTGCTGCTGGCCCTGGCCAATTGGGGCGACCGCTGGCTCGACGAGGGCCGCGGCGCTCCGGTGGAGTATGTGCACAAGGCCTGTGGCCACAAGTTCCGGCCGACCATGGTCTGCCCGGAGTGCGGCGAGCCGGTGGGGTCGCGCGATGTGACGGCGGTGCCGGGGCCGGGGTTCGCGGCGATGGCTGGCAAGCTCGCGCAGAACTGAATCCGCGCGCGCTCTGCCAAGGGCGGGCCGCGACCCGCTCGGTTCGCTCAGCCGGCCTTGCGGAAGACGAACATCAGCCCCACCACGATCAGCCCCATGCCCAGCAGGCTGAGCCAGCCGAGGCGGTTGCCGAAGACCATGAAGTCCATGATCGCGGTCACCGCCGGCACCAGGTAGAACAGGCTGGTGACGTTGACCAGGTTGCCCTGGGCGATCAGCCGGTAGAGCAGCAGGGTCGCGCCCACCGAGACCACGACGCCCATCCATAGCGCGGGGACCAGGAAGCCGGCGTTCCATTCGAACTCGAACGGCTGGAAGGGCACGAACGCCAGGCACAGGCCGAGGCCGGCGAGGTACTGCAGGGGCAGGGTGCCCAGCGGGTTCTCGCGGATGCCCTTCTGCATGATCGAGCCGCCGGTGACGCCGGCCAGCGCCAGCAGTGCGCAGAGGATGCCGGCCGTGGACATCCCGGCCAGGCCGATGCCCTGGTAGACCACCAGCACCAGGCCGGCCAGGCCCAGCAGCAGGCCGAACAGGCGCGCCGGCGACTGCCGGCGTTCGAGGATGACGGCGGTGAGGATCGGTTGCACGCCGAGGATGGTCGCCATCATGCCGGGAGTGACCTGCAGCTTCAGCGAGAAGATATAGAAGATCGGATAGATCCCCAGCATCACCAGGCCGGTGAGCAGGGCCTTGCCGCGCTCACGCGCGCTGCGCGGCGCGCGCAGCCTGAGCAGCGGGGCGAGCGGCAGCAGGCAGGCCAGGGCGATGCCGAAGCGGAACACCAGGAAGGCGAACGGCGAGGAGTGCGCCAGGCCCCATTTCGAGGCGATGGCCCCGCTGCTCCAGAGCAGGACGAAGAGGCTGGTGCTGGCCAGGCCGGCTAGCGCGGATTTGTTCAGTGCAAACATGGATCTGCCACCTTGTAGTCGGGCATGCCGCGGGCTCGGGCCGGCGGCGGACGGCACGCCTCGGCAGCGGATGGCGCTGCTTGCGGCGGGCTGTGGAAGAGAGTTGGGGCGCTACCGCGCTCGTCAGGGACTGACGCCCGGCGGCGGGCAGGCGGCCGAACCGGGAGGGGGAGGCGGAGGCGAGGCGACTACAGGAGGGGAAACGCAGCCCAGGCTGGCGCACGGCTGGAGCGCGCCGACCTCGCCGGTGGCTACCGGAAGGGCGGGGAGCGAGCTGTGCGAGCGCTGGTTCATGGAGGCTATCCGGTCGATGAAGACAACGAGAGGGACTATAGCGGGCCGTCCGGGATTTGACGAGCCTGTGGGCGAGCCTTGCGCTAAAACGCCAGCCCGGCGACAAACCGGGCCGGCGCCGGGCTTCACTTGCCGGTCTTCACCGTGTTCCAGGTGCGCGTGCGCACGCGGTCGATCTTCTGCGGCATGGATTCCAGGGCGAACAGCTTGGCCATCTTCTCCTGCGGCGGGTAGATCGCCGGGTCGGTCTTGATCTCGGCGTCCACCAGCGGGTCGGCGGCCAGGTTGCCGTTGGCGTAGTGCACATGGTTGCTGATCGCGGCCATCACCTCGGGACGCAGCAGGTAGTTCATGAAGGCGTAGCCGGCCTTCTCGTCGGGCGCATCGACCGGCATCGAGACCATGTCGAACCACAGCGGCGAGCCTTCCTTCGGCGTCGAGTAGCGCACTTCCACGCCGTTGTTGGCCTCCTTGGCGCGGGTCGCGGCCTGCAGGATGTCGCCGGAGAAACCGACCACCATGCAGATCTCGCCGTTGGCCAGGTCGCTGACGTACTTCGAGGAGTGGAAGTAGCGGATGTACGGGCGCACCTTCAGCAACGCCGCCTGGGCCTGCTTGTAGTCGTCGGCCTTCTGGCTGTGGTGTGGCAGGCCGAGGTAGTTGAGGGTGATGGGCAGCAGCTCGGGGCCGTTGTCCAGCACCGCCACCCCGCACTTGCTCAGTTTCTGCATGTATTCGGGCTTGAAGAAGATATCCCAGGAGTCCAGCGGCGCGTCGTCGCCGAGCACCGCCTTGATCTTCGCCGGGTTGTAGCCGATGCCGGTGGTGCCCCAGAGGTAGGGGAAGCCGTACTGGTTGCCCGGATCGTTGACCTCCAGGGCCTTGAGCAGCACCGGGTTGAGGTTCTTCCAGTTGGGCAACTGGGACTTGTCCAGCTTCTTCAGGGCGCCGGCCTGGATCTGCTTGGCCATGAAGTGGTTCGACGGGAATACCACGTCGTAGCCGGATTGGCCGGTCATCAGCTTGCCGTCGAGGGTCTCGTTGCTGTCGTAGACGTCGTAGGTGGCCTGGATGCCGGTTTCCTTGGCGAAGTTCGCCACGGTTTCGGGAGCGATGTATTCGGACCAGTTGTAGATCTTCAGGTTGTCCGCGGCGAGGGTTGCGCCGCTGCCGCAAGCGAGGGCGAGGAGGGTGAGGGAAGCGATGCGGGTCTTCATTGTTGTAGGTGTCCTGTCGGCTGACGACAGCGTCGGCGACGGACTGGTTCGCCGCCGGCGCTCAGGGGGCGCCGGCAACGCTGGCCGGCACCCGGGTTTTATCCCGCGTTGCCGGAAGCGAGGAAAGGGGCGGCTTTTACCTGCGGGCCCGCAGACAGGCGCCGGCACCGCAGCGGGGCGTCGCTCCGCCCGCCTGCCTCAACTCAGGGCGACCTTGACCCCGAGGGCGATCAGCAGGCCGCCGAGCAGCTTGTCCACCACCCCCTGGGCCCTGGCCAGGCCGCGGCGCACCACCGCGCTCTGGATCAGCACCACCAGCAGCGGCCACCAGAGTGCGGCGAGGCCGACGATGATGCCGGCGTACCAGAGCTTCTCGGCGAAGCTGGAGTCCAGGCTCAGCACCTGGGTGAACACGGCGAGGAAGAACAGCGTGGCCTTGGGGTTGAGCAGGTTGCACAGGTAGCCCTGGAGGAACGCGCTCCAGTGGCCGACGCGCTGCACGCCGCCGACCGCCAGGTCGAGCGTGCCGCCGCCGCGCGAGCGCAGGGCCTGGATGCCGATCCAGATCAGGTAGACCGCGCCGGTGTACTTCAGCGCGTTGAACAGCCACGGCGTGGTGGTGATCAGCACCGCCAGGCCGGCGACGCAGTAGGCCATGTGGGTGGCCACGCCGAGGATCACCCCCAGCGAGGTCATCATCGCCGCCGAGCGCTGGTAGCGCGCCGCGTTGCGGATGATCAGGAAGAAGTCCGGGCCGGGCGAGAGCATGCCCAGGGTGGCGAGGGTGGCTACGAAGAGCGAGGTTTCCAGCATGATTCGATACGCCTGGCGCAAGGCGGCGCCGGTTCGCTGCGGCGCCGCGGGTCGGTGGTTACTGGGTCAGTTCCTGTTCGCTGAACAGGCCGTCGAAGAGCATGCTCGAAAGATAGCGCTCGCCGGAATCGGGGAGGATCACCACGATGGTCTTGCCCTGCATGTTCGGCTCCTCGGCCAGGCGCACCGCGGCGGCCATCGCCGCGCCGGAGGAGATGCCGCAGAGGATGCCTTCTTCCTGCATCAGGCGCAGCGCCATGTTCTTCGCTTCGTCGTCGCCGATCTTCTCGACCCGGTCGACCAGCGACAGGTCGAGGTTCTTCGGCACGAAGCCGGCGCCGATGCCCTGGATCTTGTGCGGGGCGGGCTTGACCTCCTCGCCGGCGAGGGTCTGGCTGATCACCGGCGAGGTCACCGGCTCCACCGCCACGGCGAGGATCGGCTTGCCCCGGGTGTTCTTGATGTAGCGCGAGACGCCGGTGAGGGTGCCGCCGGTGCCGACCCCGGAAACCAGCACGTCCACCGCGCCCTCGGTATCGTTCCAGATCTCCGGGCCGGTGGTCTTCTCATGGATCGCCGGGTTGGCCGGGTTGTCGAACTGCTGCGGCATGAAGTACTTCCCGGGATCCCCCGCGACCAGTTCCTCGGCCTTCTGGATCGCACCCTTCATGCCCTTCGCCGGTTCGGTCAGGACCAGCTCCGCGCCCAGCGCCTTGAGCACCTTGCGTCGCTCCAGGCTCATCGACGCCGGCATGGTCAGGATCAGTTTGTAGCCGCGTGCGGCGGCGACGAAGGCGAGGCCGATGCCGGTGTTGCCGGAGGTCGGCTCGACCAGGGTCATGCCGGACTTCAGTCTGCCGCTGGCTTCGGCATCCCAGATCATGTTCGCGCCGATCCGGCACTTCACCGAATAGCCGGGGTTGCGCCCTTCGATCTTGGCCAGGATGGTGACGCCGCGCGGGGCGATGCGGTTGATCTGGACCAGCGGCGTGTTGCCGATGGACTGCGCGTTGTCTGCGAAGATGCGGCTCATGATGGTGTCCTTGTCGCATGGAGAAAGATCAATCAGCCTATTCCGCCCCCGCCCGCGCGTCCAGACGCGTTCGAACCAGCGGCGCGCCGCGCGTGTCCACTGTCCAGGAGGGCCGTACCGATGAAGAAACGCTATGCCATTCCCCTGGGCAGCCTGGCGGCGCTGCTTCTGTTGTTGCTGGCGCTGCACCTGGCGCTGCCGTACCTGGTGCGCGACTACCTGAACGGCAAGCTGGCCGACATGGGCGACTACCGTGGGCACATCGCCGACGTCGACCTGGCGCTCTGGCGCGGCGCGTATCGGATCGACGGGCTGAGCATCGTCAAGGACAACGGCAAGGTGCCGGTGCCGTTCCTCGACGCGCCGAGCATCGACCTGTCGGTGAGCTGGCAGGCGCTCTGGGATGATCACGCAGTAGTGGCGCGGGTGGTCTTCGAGCGTCCGCAGCTCAACTTCGTCGATGCCGGCGGCGACCGCGACGCCTCGCAGACCGGTGCCGGCACCGACTGGCGCGAGCAACTGGACAAGCTGCTGCCGATCACCCTCAACGAGGTGCGGGTGGTGGACGGCACCCTGCGTTTCCGCAACTTCACTTCGAAGCCGCCGGTGAACCTGCACGCCTCGGCGCTCAACGCCAGCATCTATAACCTGACCAACGTGGCCGACGCCCGGGGCGAGCGGCCGGCGCGTCTCGAAGGCACGGCGCGGATACTCGGCCAGGCGCCGCTGGAAGTGGCGGCGCATTTCGACCCGCTGAGCGACTTCGAGGACTTCGACCTGCGCCTGCGGGTCACCCGCGTCGAGCTGAAGCGGCTCAACGACTTCGCCAGCGCCTATGGCAAGTTCGACTTCAATGCCGGCACCGGCGACCTGGTGCTGGAGGCCCAGGCTAAGCGCGGTCAGCTGGATGGCTACATCAAGCCGCTGCTGCGCGACGTGGACGTATTCAACTGGCGGCAGGACGTGGAGGATGGCGACAAGAACCTGTTCCGCTCGGTGTGGGAGGCGCTGGTCGGCGGTGGCGAGACGGTGCTGAAGAACCAGCGCAAAGACCAGTTCGCAACCCGTGTGAGCCTGAGCGGTAATATCCACCAGCGGGACGTCAGCGCGTTCCAGGCGTTCCTCGGGATTCTCCGCAACGCGTTCGTCGAGGCGTTCAACGCTCGTTTCGAGCGTTCCCCGGCGACGCGCGACGACGACGGCTGAAGACGCGGGCGGAACGGCGGGTCGCGAGGTGGCCGGGCATTCAGTGACTGAATGACCCGTCTGCGTTCACAGTGCGCTTGTCCCCGCGTTATAGTCGGGTTTTCAAACAATACTGAACTGCCCGGTTTTCCAGCCAGGGCGTTACCGTTCGAGGATTTCCTGATGAAGTTCGAAGGCACCCAGTCCTACGTCGCCACCGACGACCTCAAGCTCGCGGTCAACGCCGCCATCACCCTGCAGCGGCCGCTGCTGGTGAAGGGCGAACCGGGCACCGGCAAGACCATGCTCGCCGAGCAGCTGGCCGAGTCCTTCGGCGCCAAGCTGATCACCTGGCACATCAAGTCCACCACCAAGGCCCACCAGGGCCTCTACGAGTACGATGCGGTAAGCCGCCTGCGCGATTCGCAACTGGGCGTGGACAAGGTCCACGACGTGCGCAACTACATCAAGAAGGGCAAGCTCTGGGAGGCCTTCGAGGCCGAGGAGCGGGTGATCCTGCTGATCGACGAGATCGACAAGGCCGACATCGAGTTCCCCAACGACCTGTTGCAGGAACTCGACAAGATGGAGTTCTACGTCTACGAGACCAACGAAACCATCAAGGCGAAGCAGCGCCCGATCATCATCATCACCTCGAACAACGAGAAGGAACTGCCCGACGCCTTCCTGCGCCGCTGCTTCTTCCACTACATCGCCTTCCCCGACCGCGAGACGTTGCAGAAAATCGTCGACGTGCACTACCCGAACATCAAGCAGTCGCTGGTCAGCGAGGCGCTGGACATCTTCTTCGACGTGCGCAAGGTGCCCGGCCTGAAAAAGAAACCTTCGACTTCCGAGCTGGTCGACTGGCTGAAGTTGCTGATGGCCGACGAGATCGGCGAAGCGGTGCTGCGCGAACGCGATCCGACCAAGGCGATCCCGCCGCTGGCCGGCGCCCTGGTGAAGAACGAGCAGGACGTGCAGCTTCTCGAGCGCCTGGCGTTCATGAGCCGCCGCGCCAGCCGCTGAGTGCGTCGGCCCTTTCCGGGGAAAGGGCCGCGGGGCGGCACGCCAGACAGCGGAGGAACATCCCATGCTCAGCGGAAGTTGCCTGTGCGGCGCGGTACGTTACGAGATCGACGCGCCCATCGAATCGGCCAGCCATTGTCATTGCAGCCAGTGCCGCAAGGCCCACGGCGCGGCGTTCGCCACCTACGGCAAGGTGCGTCGCGAGGCGTTCCGCTATGTCGCCGGGGCGGACGCGGTGGCCGAATACCACTCGTCGCCAGGCGTCACCCGTACCTTTTGCCGCCACTGCGGATCGAACCTGCAGTGGCTCGGCGGCAACGAGGACCCGACGTACACCTCGATCGCCCTCGGCACCCTCGACTCGCCGCTGCCGTCGGTAGCGCAGCGCCACATCTACGTGGGTTCGAAAGCCGACTGGTACGTCATCGCCGACGACTTGCCGCAGGAACACCAATACTGACCGGCGCCCGCGCGCCGGGATCAACGGACAACAGACGAGGTCGCAGCCATGCTGCTCAACCTGTTCAACGAAATGCGCGCAGCCAAGGTGCCGGTGTCGGTGCGCGAGCTGCTCGACCTGATCGATGCCCTGAAGCACCGCGTGGTGTTCGCCGACATGGACGAGTTCTACTACCTGGCGCGCACCATCATGGTCAAGGACGAGCGCCACTTCGACAAGTTCGACCGGGCCTTCGGCGCCTACTTCAAGGGCCTGGAGAAGCTCGACGACCACCTCAAGGCGCTGATCCCCGAGGAATGGCTGCGCAAGGAATTCGAGCGCCTGCTGACCGACGAGGAAAAGGCGCAGATCCAGTCCCTCGGCGGCCTGGACAAGCTGATCGAAGAGTTCAAGAAACGCCTCGAGGAACAGAAGGAGCGCCATGCCGGCGGTAACAAGTGGATCGGTACCGGCGGTACCAGTCCGTTCGGCTCCGGCGGCTTCAACCCGGAGGGCGTCCGCGTCGGCGACGCCGGCAAGCGCCAGGGCAAGGCGGCCAAGGTCTGGGACCAGCGCGAATACAAGAACCTCGACGACCAGGTCGAACTGGGTACGCGCAACATCAAGATCGCCCTGCGGCGCCTGCGCAAGTTCGCCCGTGAGGGCGCGGCGGAGGAGCTGGACATCGACGGCACCATCGACCACACCGCGAAGGACGCCGGGCTGCTCAACATCCAGATGCGCCCGGAGCGGCGCAACACGGTGAAGCTGTTGCTGCTGCTGGACATCGGCGGCTCGATGGACGCCCACGTCAAGGTCTGCGAGGAGCTGTTCTCGGCCTGCAAGACCGAGTTCAAGCACCTGGAGTATTTCTACTTCCACAACTTCATCTACGAGTCGGTGTGGAAGAACAACCTGCGCCGCAGCAGCGAACGCACCGCCACCTTCGACCTGCTGCACAAGTACGGTCCGGACTACAAGGTGGTGTTCGTCGGCGACGCGGCGATGGCGCCCTACGAAATCACCCAGGCCGGCGGCAGCGTCGAGCACTGGAACGAGGAAGCCGGTTACGTCTGGATGCAGCGCTTCATGGAGAAGTACAAGAAGCTCATCTGGATCAACCCCTATCCGAAGGACACCTGGAACTACACGGCGTCCACCGGCCTGGTCCGCGAACTGGTCAAGGAACAGATGTATCCGTTGACCCTGAGCGGCCTGGAGGAGGGCATGCGCTTCCTCTCGCGCGGTTGAGCCAACTGCCTGCGGGACCGGCGACAGGCGCGGCGGCACGCAACTTGCCTACCCTGTGTATCCCGTCCGCGCGGTAACAGCGCGGCGCGGCCACCGGTAACGATGGGCACGCCATGATCGACTCGACCTTCTCCCGCGCCACCTGGCTCAACTCGCTGCACATGTCGACCCTCACTCTCTCGCTGCTGGAGAAGGAAGGGTTCGCCCGCGAGCAACTGCTCGAAGGCAGTGGCATCACCCCCGCCGACCTGCTCGACCTGCGGCGCCTGATCAGCCCCTGGCAGGAGCAGCAGGTGTTCGCCAACGCCTGCCGGCTCAGCGACGAGCCGGCCCTCGGCCTGCGCCTGGGACTGCGCACGCGGATTTCCGCCTACGGCCTGCTCGGCTACGCGCTGCTCTCCGCGCCGACCCTCGGCGAGGCGCTGCGCATCGGCCTCAGCTATCCGGTCTTGCTCGGCACCTACTTCCACCTGTCGCTGGAAGTCGCCGACGGCCGCGCCTGGCTGGTGGCCACCGGCTACGGCGAGGACGAGGCGCTGCGGCCATTCAACACCGAGCTTTGCCTGGGCTCGCTGAAGGTCACCTGCGCCGACCTGCTCGGCCAGCCGCTGCCCTTGCTGGAAGCGGCCTTCGACTATGCCGGCGACGAGGCGATGGCGCGGGCCTACGCCGAGGGTTTCGCCTGCGAGTTGCACTTCGAACGCGAGCGCAGCGCCATCGGCTTCGCCGCCGAATGGCTGGAGCGCCCGTTGCCGCTGGCCGACCCGGTGACCCACCGGGAGATGCTGGAACAGTGCCGGCGGCAGAACATCGACCTGGCCGCGCGTCGTGCCTGGCTGGACAAGGTCCGGGCGATCCTCGCCGAGCGCTTGCAGGACCCGCCCGGCCTGGAGGAACTGGCCAGGCGCCTGAACTGTTCGTCGCGCAGCCTGCGCCGGCACCTTCAGCAGCAGCGCACCAGCTACCAGCAATTGCTCGACGAGTTGCGCTTCGCCCGCGCCAAGGAGTTGTTGCAGAGCGGCGACATGCCGATCTACCGGATCGCCGAGGAACTCGGCTTCAGCGAGACCGCCAGCCTGCGCCATGCCTTCCAGCGCTGGAGCGGCCAGCCGCCGAGCCATTTCCGCGCCTGAGCGCTCGCTCAGGCGGAGGGGCTGGTGTCGGCGTGGCGCCGTCGCCGTTCGTCCGCCACCTCGCCCAGGGATTTTGCCGCGCCGTCGCCAATCCAGGCCATGAAGGCACGATCGAAGCGGAAGTCGGCGCCGCACAGCCCGACGAGGAAGCGCCGTACGTCCTGGGCGTTGCGCTAGTCGCGGCACACTGCGGTGTCGCGGGTGATGGTGTCGCCGTGCCAGCCGAAGACCATCTGTCGTTTCTCTGCGCGCGCTGGAGCGGGCAGGCCAACGATGGCCTGCCCACGGGCCGTCAGGATGCCGGCTCTTCGATCAGCCGGTCATAGGGCGGCAGGCCGCTGTATTGGCCCAGGGCTTGCTCGTAGGCGTTCTTCAGGTCGTCGGCGGCGAGGTCGTAGCCGACCAGCAACTGTTCGAGTTCAGCGGCGTTCTGCGGGTCGTCGTTCTGCAACTGCGCGTCGAGTTCGCGGGTGCGCGCGGCGACGCACTGGATCGCCACCATCAGGGTCTGGGGTTTCAGGTTCATGGTTCACTCCTAGAGCCCGCGGGCTTTTTCCCATTGGCGGCGGATGGCGTTGCGCACGAAGTTGTCCAGTTGGCCCATGAGGACCTCCCGGTACATCGGCTTGGCCGGCATGATGGTGTAGTGGGTGGCTTGCAGGCGCTTGTTGTAGCTGTCCTGCTTCACCTTAAGGTCCGGCGGGATGTCGGTGCCGTCGGGTATCACGAAGTCGCCGTCGGCGCGGCGCAGCACGCCGGCGCGGTCGAACACCGAGGTGCCGCCGGTGTCCGGGGCGTAGAGGCCGTCGCGGCCGGCGACGATGTCCGGCGCGCGGGCGGGGACGCCAGGGGTGTTGGGGCTGTCGAAGGTCGGATGCAGCAGCGGGGCGACTTCCGCAGCCTCGGCGAGTTCCTTGTCGGGACGCAGGTAGCGACCGACGTCGCCGTCGTAGTTGGCCTTGAATACCGCCCGGTAGAGGGTGAGGCTGGTTTTCTCGTAGTCGTAGGACATGCGTGGACTTCCCTGTGGGTTGCGTTCGCGGCGCCGCGGGTGCGCGGCATCGCTACCGGCCACCGTCCTTGTGGCGCCATCGGCGAGCAGGATAACAGCCGTGGGCGGATCCGCCAGGGGCAGGCGACGACCGTCGCCCGGGAGGCTCAAGGCCTGGCCGCGCCGTGCAGGTAATGGCGGATGCGCACCTCCACGCCGGCGCTCTGGAAGCGCCGGGCGGCGGCCTCGACCCGCAACTCGCCGCGGGTCACCCGCTGGTGGTGGCGCAGGTGCTCCAGCCAGGATTCGTCGATGAAGAACTCCAGCCACAGGCGACGGTTGCCGCTGTCCTGGACCAGCCCCCAGGACACCGCGCCGTTGCGCCGACGCATGGCGCGCACCTCGACCATCGCCGCCTGGAATGCCGCGGCGTCCTGTGGGTCGATGTCGTACTCGAGGGTGACCATCACCGGGCCGCGTTCCTGGTCCACCTCTTCGTCGACAAGTGGTGCCGGCCAGTGCAGCGACGGCGCGAGGTCCTCGGCCTCGGTGACCGGCAGCCGGCAGCGCAGCGACGCGAACAGGCCGAGCAGCAGCGCGGCGCTGGCGCAGAGCAGGGCGAAGGTGATCGACAGGTGGCTGGCGACCAGACCCCACAGGGCGCCGCCGGCGGCCATGCTGCCGAAGAACACCAGGATGTAGACCGCCAGCGCGCGGGCGCGGACCCAGGCCGGCACGGAGGTCTGCGCGGCGACCTGCAGGCTGGAGAGCACGGCGATCCATGCCGCGCCGCTGAGCAGCATCACCGGCACCAGCAAATAGAGGTTGCGCAGCAGCGCCAGGGCCACCAGCACCAGTGCGTAGAGCACGCTGGAGAGCAGCACCAGGCGGTCGCTGCCGAGGCGTTCGCGCAGGCGCGGCAGGAACGCGGCGCCGAGCACCGCGCCGACGCCGACGCTGCCCAGCAGCAGGCCGAAGTCCATGGCGTTGCCATGCAGTTCGCCGCGCACGATCAGGGGCAGCAGCGACATGCCGGCGCTGGCGCCGAGGAAGAACGCCACCGCACGCACCAGCACCGATTGCAGTGGCCTCGAGCTGCGGCTGTAGCGCCAGCCGGCGCGCAGGGCGCCGAACAGGCGTTCCGCCGGCAGCACCGAGGGCACGGCCTCGCGTTTCCAGGCCAGCAGCACGGCGATCACCGCGAAGAAGGAGAGGGCGTTGAGGGCGAAGGTCAGCCAGGGGCCGACCAGGCTCACCAGCACCCCGGCGATGGCCGGTCCGACCGCCCGCGCCAGGTTGACCCCGACACTGGACAGCGCCACCGCCGCCGGCAGTTCGTCCTTGCCCACCAGTTCCGGAGTGGTGGCGCTCCAGGCCGGCATCATCAGCGCGGTGCCGATGCCCATGCACAGGGTCAGGCCGAGCAGCAGCCAGACGCTGGTCAACTGGAGCAGGGTGAGGCCGGCCAGCAGGGTGGCCACCAAGGCCATCCACAATTGCGCGCCGAGCAGGTAGCGGCGCTTGTCGACGATATCGGCGAGGGCGCCGGCCGGCAGGGCCAGGAAGAACATCGGCAGCGATCCGGCGACCTGCACCAGGGCCACGTTCAGCGGGCTGGCGGAGAGCGAGGTCATCAGCCAGCCGGCGCCCACCTCATGCATCCAGGTGCCGATGTTCGAGGCGATGCTGGCCAGCCATAGCCAGCGGAAGGTGGCTTGGCGCAGGGGACTCCAGGGTGAGGCGGCGGGTGCGGTCATGGTCAGAGCGAGCCTTTGAGTGGGTATTCGACGATCAGGTAGAGGCGGTCGATGTCGTCGCCGGCCTGGGCCGCGTTGGCCCGGTGGCTGAGGTGCGAGACGTTCAGCGAGAGGTCCTTGAACGGGCCCGAGGCGAACAGGTAGCGCAGGTCGAGGTCGCGCTCCCAGTGCTTGCCGCCGCTGCCCTGCAAGGGCCGGTAGCGGCCATCGGCGCCCAGCGGGTTGTAGGCGCCGCCGGCCGGCGCATGGCTGCCGTCGATGGCGCGGCCGCTGACGTAACGCGCCATGAAGCTCAGCCCCGGCAGGCCGAACGGGGCCAGGTCGAGGTCGTAGCGGGCCTGCCAGGAGCGTTCGCCCGGACCGTTGAAATCGGCGTACTTGATCGAGTTGGCGAGGTAGATGGAGTCACCTCCGACGAAGTCGAACGGCGTATCCCCATGGACACGCTGGTAGGCCAGGGAGAAACCCTGCGCGCCGACGCGGTACTTCAGTTGCAGGCTGTAGGCCAGGGTGTCGATCGCGCCGGCCCGGCTGCGGCCCTGGTCGCGCGTGCGATAGAGGTTGCCATCCAGGCTGAACGCGGCACGTTGCAGGTTCATGTTGAGATAGACCTGGCGCCAGACGTTGTCCAGTTGCGCGGCGAACAGCGAGCCGCTCAGGTTGTCGCTGGCCGCCAGGCTGGCGCCGGCGAAGCCAATGGCGCTGCCGGCGGTGCTCGCGCCGTAGCCGTCGAAGTCGCCATGGCCGGAGCTGGAGGCCTGTTCCTTGAAGGCGGTGAAGCGCCCGGCCTGGATCCGCACGCGGTCGAGGTCGTCGCTCTGCAGGAAGAAGCCCCTGGCGTACTGGGGTTGCAGGCGCTTGTCGCTGGTATCGAAGACCGGGGTCTCGACGGTCATCTCGCCGACCTTGAGCAGGCTCTCGCCGAGCCGCAGCTTGAGTGCGGCGCCGGCGTCGGAATACTCGCTGGCGTTATCGCCGGATGAGTCCAGCGGCAACAGGCCGGTGCCGGCATGGCCACGTCCGCCGTCGAGCTTGAAGCCGGCGAAGCCGTGGAGATCGAGGCCGAAACCGACGCGGCCGGGAGTATAGGCCGACTCCAGGTCGACGATCAGGCCGTGTGCCCATTCCTTGCGGTAGCCGCGCCCGGCGTCCGCGCGGCGATAGTCGTTGTAGAGGAAGTAGTTGCGGTTGAGCAGGCGCCACTCCAGGTAGTCGGGTGCCTTGGCTTCCTCTGTCGCGGCGTGGCACGGCGAGGTGCCGCCCAGCGCCAGGAAAAGGGCCAGGCGGCCGACCGGTCGAACGCGGATCATCGGGAAAACTCCGGGCGAGGCGGGCCTCGAAGGGCCCGCCCGGGTACGTCAGAAAGCGAAGCAGGAACAGCCGAATGCGCCCCAGAAACCCTGGAAGTCGCTCACCGGTACGTTGGAGTGGCGCGCGCGGTTGTGCTCGTGGGCGTGTACCGCGCAGGCACCGACGCACTGGTGGACCTGGGCGGTCAGCGGCGCGCCTTGCCGCCAGTGGCCGGGTACCTTGGCCACCGGCGACCAGTCCGGCAGCACCGGCGGCGCCGGCGGACCGAGCTTGTCGAACTCGGCGGCGGCATAGACGACCTTGCCGTCGACCACCGTGAGCACCGACTCGATCCACTTGATGGCCTCTTCCTCGACGCCGAAGAAGTCCGCCGACAGCGCCGCCAGGTCGGCGAGCTGGCCAACCTTGATCTGTCCTTTCTTGCCCTGCTCGCTGGAGAACCAGGCGCTGCCGTGGGTGAACAGCTGCAACGCGGTTTCCCGCGGCAGGCCCTGCGGATACAGGGCCATGCCGCCGACGGTGCGGCCGCTGACCAGCCAGTACAGCGAGGTCCAGGGGTTGTAGCTGGAGACCCGGGTGGCGTCGGTGCCGGCACCCACCGGCACGCCCTCGGCGAGCATGCGCTGGATCGGCGGCGTGGCCTCGGCGGCCTTGGCACCGTAGCGGTCGACGAAGTACTCGCCCTGGAAGGCCATGCGGTCCTGGATCGCGATGCCGCCGCCGAGTGCCCGCACCCGCTCGATGTTGCGCGGGGTGATGGTCTCGGCGTGGTCGAAGAACCAGGGCAGGCCGTTGAACGGAATGTCGCGGTCGACCTTCTCGAACACGTCGAGCATCCGCGAGATCGATTCGTCGTAGGTGGCGTGCAGGCGGAACGGCCAGCGCTGCTCCACCAGGTGGCGGACCACAGGCTCCAGCTCCTGCTCCATGGTCTGCGGCAGGTCCGGGCGCGGTTCGAGGAAGTCCTCGAAGTCGGCGGCGGAGAACACCAGCATCTCGCCGGCGCCGTTATGGCGGAAGAAATCGCTGCCCTGGCCGTACTTGACGCTGCCGGTCCAGTTCTTGAAGTCGGCGAGTTCTTCCTTCGGTTTCTGCGTGAACAGGTTGTAGGCGATGCGTACGGTGAGCTGGCCCTGGTCGGCCAGTTCGCGAATCACCTGGTAGTCGTCCGGGTAGTTCTGGAAGCCGCCGCCGGCGTCGATCGCGCTGGTCAGGCCGAGGCGGTTGAGTTCGCGCATGAACTGGCGGGTGGAGTTGACCTGGTATTCCAGCGGCAGCTTCGGTCCCTTGGCCAGGGTGGCGTAGAGAATCATCGCGTTGGGCCGGGCGATCAGCATGCCGGTGGGTTCGCCGCTGCTGTCGCGGACGATCTCGCCGCCGGGCGGGTTGGGCGTGTCCTTGGTGTAGCCGACCACGCGCAGGGCGGCGCGGTTGAGCAGGGCGCGATCGTACAGGTGGAGGACGAACACCGGGGTGTCCGGCGCGGCCTTGTTCAATTCCTCCAGGGTCGGCATGCGCTTCTCGGCGAACTGGAACTCGTTCCAGCCGCCGACCACCCGCACCCACTGGGGGCTGGGCGTGCGTTCGGCCTGGTTCTTGAGCATGCGCAAGGCGTCGGCCAGGGAGGGCACGCCTTCCCAGCGCAGCTCCAGGTTGTAGTTGAGGCCACCGCGGATCAGGTGCAGGTGCGAGTCGTTGAGACCGGGGATCACGGTGCGCTTCTGCAGGTCGATCACCTGGGTGGCGCTGCCGCGATGGAGCATCGCCTCGGCGTCGTTGCCGACGGCAAGGAACTTGCCGTCCTTGATCGCCACGGCGGTGGCGGTGGGGTTGTCGCGGTCCACGGTGTGGAAACGGCCGTTGTGCAGGATCAGGTCGGCGGTCATGGAACCTCCTGGGTTGCTTGCGGGAGAAAGGCTGGCGGCGTTGGCGAAGGGCAGGGCGGACCACAGGACTCCGGCGGCGCCCAGCACCGAACTGGTAGTGAGGAAATGGCGGCGGTCCTTGCTCGGCGGATCGTGGCTCATGGCGTGCTCCTGGCAGCGGGGCGGAATCGGTCAGCGAGGGCGGCGGCGAGAGAGGCCACCGGACAGGATAGGTGCGGCGGAAAACGTACGGGACGAAAGAGCGGTTTTCCCGAATGACGCATCCTCCTGCAAGCGCAACTTGCTGGTGGTCGATAGCAAGTAAGGCGCGAGACATGTCCTGAACTTCATGGGGGCTTTTTCTTATAGGGCGGACTGTCGATTCTGCTAGCTGGTAATCCTTCTTTTATTGTCTCTGTGTGCGCTTTTTGTATGGATGTGTCGAATATTTTGAATATCGCCGTTCAAATTTATCCAGGGCCGAAGTTCAGTGATTTATTTTCTCGAAAAGTTTGTTTTTTCCAATATTCATGCTTCATAGTCTGGCCGGCCACGGGAAATTATCTGTTGGCCCGCGTGCTGTTGTGCGCAACAGCTGGAATTCATCGTTCGTTGTCAGGAAACAATCATGAGCCACTATCTCGAAGTTCTAACTCCGCAGAACAGCCAGATCATCTTCATCGACCAGCAGCCACAGATGGCATTCGGTGTACAGTCCATCGATCGCCAGACGCTGAAGAACAACGTAGTGGGCCTGGCCAAGGCGGCGAAGGTATTCGACATCCCGGTCACCATCACCACGGTGGAAACCGACAGCTTCTCCGGCCCAACCTATCCGGAGCTGCTGGCGGTGTTCCCCGAGCAGAAGATCCTCGAACGCACCTCGATGAACTCCTGGGACGACCAGAACGTGCGCGACTCGCTGGCCGCCGCGGGCCGCAAGAAGGTCGTGGTCGCCGGGCTGTGGACCGAGGTCTGCAACACCACCTTCGCCCTCTGCGCCATGCTCGAGGGCGGCTACGAGATCTACATGGTGGCCGATGCCTCGGGCGGCACCTCCAGCGACGCCCACAAGTACGCCATGGACCGCATGGTCCAGGCCGGCGTGGTACCGGTGACCTGGCAGCAGGTCCTGCTGGAGTGGCAGCGCGACTGGGCCCGCCGGGATACCTACGACGCCGTGATGGCCATCGCCAAGGAGCATTCCGGGGCCTACGGCATGGGCGTGGACTACGCCTACACCATGGTGCACAAGGCGCCCGAGCGGGTGACCCACGGCGAACGCATCGGCCCGAATCCGGCCAAGTGAATGCCGGCCGTGCCGCTCCGGTCCGCCGGGCGGCACGGCCGCGAAGGAGAACGAAGATGAAGCTCTACGTATTGTCGCTGGGCGCCGGACTGTTGGTGGGGATCGTCTACAGCCTGCTGCAGGTGCGTTCGCCGGCTCCGCCGCTGGTGGCGCTGGTGGGGTTGCTCGGCATCCTGCTCGGCGAGCAGGTCATCCCGGTCGGCAAGCAATTGCTCGGCGGTTGCGCGTTCGCCTCGGCCTGCGACAAGGCGGGTTCGGTCGGCCATGTGCTGGGGCAACTACCGGGTCGGCATCGCCTCGACCAGGCCGCTGGCCCGTCGGAAAAGGAAAAGGGTTGAGCGTTATATCATCGAGTAACAGCGCAGTAATCTGGTAGTTATCTTCGTCGGTTAGATTTCCCCGGAACGGCTCCCTCGGATTAATCTCTGGGGGAGCTTTCGTGCGTCGTTTTTCGCGTCGAGAGAAAAGTGTCACGAGATCATCAGGCGCATGGAATCAGGGGGAGTCATGACTGTTGCCATAGACAGAACAAAGGGCGACCAATCCACGCCAGGGAACATCATAAGGGGAGAAGGGTACGCCTTGATTCGCAATAGTGAGGCGACTCCCGATCCGGACAAGGTGATCCATATTCCTTGTGCCGATTCGTTTTCCGTCATCGTGCAGTTGCGCGATTTCAATTCCCATCGTCTCTGGAATGGAAACAAACTGGTTTTCGATGGCGGACATCCACGGAAAAGTATCTCCATCGCCTATCTTGGCGATGAAATAAAGTGCCAGCACCGGACAACTTACGACAATGTCCGCTTCATGTTGCCGCGCGCTTCGATAAAGGAGTTTCTCTACGAAGAAGGGCAACGCGCGTCCGCCGAGCCGGAGCGGATCATCGGTGTCGACGATCCGGTGGTCTATCACCTGGCGCTGGCGCTGCTGCCCAGCTTCGCCAGGGCGGGCGAGCGCAACGAACTGTTCATCGAGCAGGTCATGCTGGCGCTGTTGACCCACGTTCAGGATCGCTTCGCTTCGACCCAGGTCCCGGTCTGCACCGGCAAGGGCCTGGCGCCCTGGCAATTGCGCAGGGCCAAGGAGCTGATCGCCGGGCATCTGGCCGAGGGCGTGTCGGTGGCGCGCCTGGCCGAGGAGTGCGGGCTCTCGCGCAGCTATTTCACCAAGGCCTTCAAGTGCAGCACCGGTGTTTCGCCCCACGAATGGCTGATGCGCATGCGCGTCGACCGGGCCAAGGAGCTGATGCTGGGCAGCGACGAACCGCTTTCGCAGATCGGCGTCGCCTGCGGCTTTTCCGACCAGCCGCATTTCTCGCGGATCTTTCTCCGGCTGGCCGGCGCCTCGCCCTCGACCTGGCGTCGGGTCAAGCGGCAGCGCACCGACGCAGCGCTGTGAACCGCGACCGTGCGTGACGGACGGTACGGAAGCCGCCGGATGCTCGGCTAGAATGCCCTGGCTTCGGCGGTCGCCATCGGCCGCCCACTTCGCAACGGAACAGGGAATCGCAGATGAAAGCAGTACGCCAGGGTCGCGGCGTAACGGGGTTGCTCATGCTCCTGGCGCTGGCCGGGTGCAGTTCGCGGTCGGCGGAGCCGCCGCCGCCCAACCCCGACGAAGTACGGGCGAAGATCGTCCGCCTGATGCCGGCCACGGTGCGCGATCGCCAAGGGTGGGCCAGCGATATCTACGCGGCCTTTTCCGCCCAGCAGATCTACCCCAGCGACGAGAATCTCTGTGCGGTGCTGGCGGTGACCGAGCAGGAGTCCACCTACCAGGTCGACCCGCCGGTGGCCGGCCTGGGCAGGATCGCCACCCGCGAGGTCGAGCGTCGTGCCGACAAGCTGCACGTGCCGGCGTTCCTGGTCAGCTCGGCGCTGAATATCAAGTCGCCCGATGGCCGCACCTACAGCCAGCGCCTGGCCGCGGCGCGCACGGAGAAGGAACTGAGCGAGACATTCGACGATTTCATCGCCATCGTGCCCATGGGCGGCAAGCTGTTCGGCGGCTTCAACCCGGTACACACCGGCGGGCCGATGCAGGTCAGCATCGCTTTCGCCGAGCAGCACGCGGACGGCTATCCCTATCCGCTGGACGGCAGCATCCGCCGCGAGGTGTTCAGCCGGCGCGGCGGCATGTATTTCGGTATCGCCCACCTGCTTGGCTATCCGGCGGACTACCCGGCGCCGCTGTACCGCTTCGCCGACTTCAACGCCGGCTGGTATGCCAGTCGCAACGCCGCGTTCCAGAGCGCGGTGAGTCGCGTCTCGGGGATTCCGCTGGCGCTGGATGGCGATCTGATCCGCTACGGCACGCGCACGCCGGGCTCCACCGAACTGGCCGTGCGCAGCCTCGGCAAGCGCCTGGACATGAGCGACGCGGCGATCCGCCGGGCGCTGGAGCAGGGCGACAGCCCGGA
Organism: Pseudomonas aeruginosa; assembly: GCF_001457615.1. Lineage (GTDB taxonomy): Bacteria > Pseudomonadota > Gammaproteobacteria > Pseudomonadales > Pseudomonadaceae > Pseudomonas > Pseudomonas aeruginosa. The sequence goes on from NZ_LN831024.1 coordinate 2,448,643, forward strand.
GTTCGCCGACAGCGCGCTGTACCGCAAGGTCTTCGCCCTGGCTGAAAGCGCCACCGGCAAGACATTGCCCCGCGCCGTGCTGCCGGGGATCACCCTGGAGAGCCCGAAGATCACCCGCAAGCTGACCACCGCCTGGTTCGCCAAGCGCGTCGACGAACGCTACCAGCGCTGCATGGCGCGCGTGCGGAAACGCTGAGTCCATCGTCGCGCGGGTCGAACCTGGCGCCGCCGCGGGAGTCTGCCGTCCTGTCAGCCAAGCTCATGGAGAAGCAGCGTATGAAGACCCGATACAGCGCCGAGGCACCGGCGCGCGACGAACTGGACCGGCTCGCCGGTCCGACGCTGGTGGAGTTCGGTACCGACTGGTGCGGCCATTGCCAGGCCGCCCAGCCGCTGCTGGCGGAAGTATTCGACGACTATCCGGAGGTCGGCCACCTGAAGGTCGAGGACGGTCCCGGGCGCCGCCTGGGGCGCTCGTTCCAGGTCAAGCTGTGGCCGACCTTCGTCTTTCTTCGCGACGGCCGGGAGGTGGCGCGGGTGGTCCGCCCCGGCAGCGCCAGCGTGCTGGAAGAAGCGTTCGAGAGCCTGGTCGGCGAGGGCTGAGGACCCGGCCCGCGGGCCGGGCGGCGTTCAGGCCGGCATCGCGTGATCCACCTGTTCGCGGATCTCCTGGTAGCGCAGTTCCATCAGCTTGCGCTGCTCGCGCCGGGCCAGGGCCTGGGCGTAGCGGCGTTTCTCGATCGCGGTCTCCGGTTCCAGCGGACGCACCGCCACCGGCCGGCGCTGGTCGTCCATCGCCACCATGGTGAAGAAGCAACTGTTGGTATGGCGCACGGTGCGCTCGTGGATGTTCTCGGTCATCACCTTCACCCCGACCTCCATCGAAGTGCGCCCGGTGTAGTTCACCGAGGCGAGGAAGGTCACCAGTTCGCCGACATGGATCGGCTCGCGGAAGATCACCTGATCCACCGACAGGGTCACCACGTAGCGTCCGGCGTAGCGCTTGGCGCAGGCAAAGGCCACTTCGTCGAGGAGCTTGAGCAGCGCGCCGCCGTGGACGTTGCCGGAGAAGTTCGCCTTGTCGGGGGTCATGAGCACGCTCATGGTCAGTTGGTAGCTGCCAGGTTCCATCGTTCACCTATCACGCAAGTTGGTCACGGGCCATTGCAGTGGGCCGGCGGCCGCTCTGCGGCGGCCTCTGGCGATAGGGTAGGGAGAAACGCCGGCGCGATTAGCACCGCAGTCGACAATGGTGTTTTCCGCGAAACGGGCTTGCGGCGCCGCTCCGTATGCGCCAAGGGCTAGTCGCGGGAGCCGCCGCGTCCTTCCCGGCTGGCATCCATCCAGCGCAGCACTTCTTCGCCGAACTCCGGTGGCGCGATACGCCCCACCCGGCGTACCAGGTCGAGGATGGTCTGCTGGGCCAGCGCTTCTTCCATGCGCTTCTGCGCGGTGAGCATCACCGCGTGGATCGAGCAGGTGTTGCGGGTCGCCCAGGAAGGCGGGTTGCCTTCGAAAATCGCGCAGCGCTCGCGGACCTCGCGGCATTCGAAGATCGATTTGTCGCCGTCGATGGCGCGGACCACGTCGAGCACGCTGATTTCGTTGGCCGGCCGTGCCAGGCGGAAGCCACCGCGCACGCCTTCGGTGGCAGCCACCAGGCCGGCCTTGGCCAGGCGGGTGAAGACCTTGGCCAGCAGTTCCGGCGGCACGCCCTGCAACTCGGCGAGGGTACGTACGCTGGACTCGCGGCTGTCGCCTTTCTCGTCGGCGAGGAACAACAGGCAGTGGATGCCGTATTCGACGCCGGCGCTATAGAGAGCCATCACTAACTCCGACAGAAATATTCGCAATATTCTGCGCGGTTTTCAGGTCGCTCACAAGGACAGGTCGTTCGCTGTCTTCCGCCTCGAAGCGCTCTATCTCCGATCCTTTTCGTATGTTTTCGACGTCTTCTCCTCTCTTTCACGGCGAGGGGCGATTGCCTGTCGGAACGCTTTTCGGGGATTGATCTTCGTAACTACGACAAATATAGTCGTAGTTACGGAGAGGCTTTTCTCCGGATATCCCGTCCTTTCCCTCCAGGAGCCCCCAATGAAACAACGTATCCTGATCGTCGGTGCCGGATTCGCCGGCATGTGGAGCGCGCTGAGCGCAGTGCGCCAGCTCGACCGCCAGGGCCGCGACGACGTCGAGGTCGCGGTGCTCGCGCCGCAGCCCGAGCTGCGCATCCGCCCGCGTTTCTACGAGCCTGACGTGCAGCGCATGGCGGCGCCGCTGGGCGAATTGTTCGCCGCGGTCGGCGTGCGTTTCGTGCAGGGCAGCGCGCAGCGCATCGACGTGGCCGGCAAGTGGGTGGAGTACCGCGATGCCGAGGGCACGCTGGCGCAACTGGACTACGACCGCCTGGTGCTGGCGGCCGGCAGCGGCGTGTGGCGTCCGGCGAGTGTCGTCGGCATCGACGCTGCCTTCGATGTCGACCAGTTGGAAGACGCCCTGCGCCTGGAGGCACACCTGCATGCCCTGCGCGACTTGCCGGATTCACCGGCACGCAACACCGTGGTGGTCGCCGGCGGCGGCTTCACCGGCATCGAGACCGCCACCGAGATGCCGGCGCGCCTGCGGGCGATCCTCGGCGAGAAAGCGGCGCTGCGAGTGATCGTGGTCGACCGCGGCGCCGCCATCGGCGCATCGATGGGCGCGGACCTGAGCGGCTTGATCGCCGAGGCCTCGGCGGAACTGGGCGTGGAGTGGTGCCTGGGGCGTTCGGTGGCGGCGGTGGATGCCGAGGGCGTGACGCTCGACGACGGCCAGCGGATCGAGGCGAAGACCGTGGTCTGGACCGTGGGCGTGCGGGCCAGCACCCTGACCGGGCAGATTCCGGGCGAGCGCGATGCCCAGGGTCGCCTGCATGTCGACCGCAACCTCAAGGTGCTCGGTCTCGACGATGTCTACGCCACCGGCGACGTGGCCCGCGCGGCTACCGACGACCTCGGCAACCATGCCCTGATGACCTGCCAGCACGCCATCGCCCTGGGTCGCTCGGCCGGCAATAACGTGGCCGCCGACCTGCTCGGCGTCGAGCCGATTCCCTACAGCCAGGTGAAATACGTGACCTGTCTCGATCTCGGCGGCTGGGGCGCGGTGTTCACCGAGGGCTGGGACCGCCAGGTACGGTTCGTGCGCGAGGAGGGCAAGAAGATCAAGACCGAGATCAATGGCGTGTGGATCTACCCGCCGGCGGCGGACCGCGCCGTGGCGCTGGCGGCGGCCGACCCGCTGATTCCGGTGGTAGCGTAGGGCGATTTTCCCTCACCCCAACCCTCTCCCGCAGGCGGGAGAGGATGCCGTGCAGCGTAGAGGGATGCAGCGGCGCGCGGATGCCTGGCTTCCGGTAGGGCGAATAACCGCGAAGCGGTTATCCGCCGTTGCCTCGGTTCTCTTGGGAGCGTGCGTCTTCAGCGCTGGCGTTCCACCGCCGGACGGGCGAGCAGAAGGCGCAACGAGGCCCCCAGCGTTTCGCCATGACCCAGGCCGTCGAGCGGCTGGAAGTCCAGCGTGAGCCCGGCAACCCGGCGCAGGTCATCTACCAGCCGCGCCATCGCCTGGCCCGGCTCGGCTTTCAGCGAGCCGCGCGGGCTGGCCGGTTCGGCGCTGCCGCGCCAGAGCAGGAGTTCCGCGCGCTTTCCGCGCAGGCGCTGTTCGAGCCCCGCTCGTTCGCCGAGGATCGCCCCGTCGCGCCACCACAGCGACGGGCTGGCCGCGGCGTAGCGGGCGAACTCGCCGGGACGGGTGAACAGTGCGTGGAGCACCAGCAAGCCGCCATAGGAGTGTCCCCAGAGGGTTTGTCGCGCAGTGTCCAGGGGCGCCTGCGCCGCCACGGCCGGGCGCATGCCGTCGCGCAGCAGGTCGAGGAAGGCGTCGGCGCCACCGCTGGGCAGGCCGTTGAGCGGGTCGCGCTGATCGGCCTGGCCGGGACTCGCGGGGGTGTAGTCGAAGGTACGCCCGGCGCGGTCGATGCGCAGCGGCGTGCGGTAGCCGATGGCGACCAGCAGCGGTGCGTCGCCGTCGGCCAGGCGTCTCAGGGTTGACTCGTCGAGGGCGCCGACGGCGGCGTTGCCGTCGAGCATCCAGACCACCGGGTAGCCGGCGGCGGGCGGTGCCTGCAGCGGTCGGCCGAGCCACAGCCGGTAATGCCGCTGGCCATCGACGGAATCCAGGTCCACGGCGCTGAAGCGATAGGGCAGGTCCTGGCGTTGCAGCAGGCTGCGGTCCATGGTCGCCTCGGGGTCCGGTTGCGCCAGCGGCGCGCCGCCGGGCAGGGCCGCCGCCAGGGCGAGGCCCAGGGCGGCGACGAGCAGGGAGGTTCTCATCAGGCTTTCTCGTTATGGCTCAGAACGACGCGGTCAGGCTGGTATAGAAGGTCCGTCCGGGCTCGTTGTAGGTCGCCGCGCCGGCCCCGTCGATGCCGACCACGCCCTGGGCATTGCCGGCGCGGAACAGGCGCTTGTCGAACAGGTTGTCGACGCCGGCGCCGAGGCTCAGGTTCTTGCTCAACCGATAGGTGCCGCCAAGGCCGGCGATGGCGTAGGGCGAGAGCTGGTCGTTGGCGCTGCCGGTGACACGGTCGCCGTGATAGTCGTATTTCTTCGGCTTCTGCTTGCCATACCAGGTGACCGTGGCTTGCAGCGAGAGGTCGTCGGTGGCCTGCCAGTCGAGCATCGAGTTGAGGGTGTAGCGCGGCGTCACCGAGAGCACGTCGCCGGTTTCCTTGTTCTTCGATTGCAGCATGTAGGTGAAGTTGTTGCTCCACTTCAGGCCGTCGGCCAGGGGCAGGGTCAGGGTGCCTTCGAGGCCCTCGACCACCGCCTTGGGCACGTTCTCCCACTGGTAGATCGCCGCGTTGGCGTAGTCGCCCTTGCCGCCGCTGGCGTGGTCGACCGGTGACAGGCCGGATTCGATCTTGTTCTTGTAGTCGTTGCGGAAGTAGGTCAGCCCCGCTACCAGGCCGTCGTGGCTGTACTCGATGCCCAGTTCCTTGTTCACGCTGGTCTCGGCCTTGAGGCCGTCGTTGCCGCGCAGGTAGCAACTGGTGCTTTGCCCGTAGCAACCCTGGCCACGGCTGTAGAGCAGGTAGTCGGGGTTCAGCTGGTACAGGTTGGGGGCCTTGTAGGCGCGGGCGATACCGGCCTTCAGGGTGACCCGCTCGGTGAGCGCGTGGGACAGGTTCAGCGATGGGCTCCAGTTGTCGCCGACGATGTCGTGGTGGTCCCAGCGCAGGCCTGGGGTGAGCATGGTGCCGGGCATCAGCTCGATGTTGTCCTCGGCGAACAGCGAGAAGATCCGCGCTGAGGAACTGCTGCTGCGGTTCTTTCCGGCGAGACCGGGGATCGAGCCGCCTTCCTCGGTGTTCTGGGTGTTGGAGCTGGGGTCGTCGAGCTTCTGCTCGGTCCACTCGCTGCCGAGGGTCAGGGTCTGCTCGTAGCCCAGGTGCAGCGGCAGGTTGACCTCGCCGTGGGCGGTCAGGTCGCGCAGGGTGGCGGTGTAGAAGCCGGCGTTGTTGGGGTCGAAGATACCTTCGGTGCCGCCGGCCAGGCCTTCGTTGATCCGGCTGTTGCGGGTCTTCTCGTACTGCAGGTAGGCCAGCGAGCTGCCGAAGTCCCATTCGCCGCGATGGGTGACCGAGTAGGTCTCGCGGTACATGCGGTTGGTCTCGTGGCCGAGCATCTGCTTCACGTAGTTGTTGCTGTTGGTGTTCTGCGTGTCGCCGGTGTAGATGTTGCCCTGGCGGCTGAAGCCGGCCTCGAACTCGAGGGTCTGCTCGGGCGTCAGGCGCCAGCTGAGCAGCCCGTCGATGTCCTTGTTGCGCACGCCTTCGCGACCGGCGGGGAGGGTGCCGGCCTGCTTGCCGGTGCGGTTGGATTCGTGGCCGGCGTTGATGTCCCAGTCGTCCGAGTCGGTCTTGGCGATGTTGCCGTAGACGCGGTAGCTGAGGTTTTCCGTGAGCGGCCCGTTGAGACCGAAGCTCATCCGTTCGCTGGCGCCTTCGGCCTTGTGTTGCGGGAAATTGCTGTAGACGCTGAGATTACCGTGGGTTTCCGCGCCGGCCTGCTTGGTGATGATGTTCACCACGCCGCCCGCCGCGCCGTTGCCGTAGCGCGCCGCCGCCGGGCCGCGGATCACTTCGATGCGCTCGACCTGGTCGGCCGGCACCCAGTTGGTGTCGCCGCGGCTGTCGCGCTCGCCGCGCCAGCCGTAGCGCACCGAGTTGCGCGAGCTGACCGGCTTGCCGTCGACCAGGATCAGGGTGTTCTCCGGGCCCATGCCGCGGATGTCGATCTGCCGGTTGTTGCCACGCTGGCCGCTGGAGCTGTTGCCGGTCAGGTTGACCCCCGGCATGGTCCGGATGATCTGCGACAGGTCGTTGCTCGGCGGTCGCTTGGCGATGTCCTCGGCGGTGATGATGGAAACCCCCGGCGCCTGCTTGGTTTCCTCCTGGGCGGTGGCGACCACGGTTTGCTCGCCCAGCTCGATGACGGAGCCGTCGCCCTGGCCGGCGGCGTGTACGGCGTTGGCGAGCAGGCAACTGGACAGCAGCAGGAAGGGAACGGCGGGAAGGGCGCGTGAGGACATCGGTGATCTCCGGGCAATGCAGCGAAATGCAAGAGATCACGAATGATATTGATTGTTATTTGAGAGTAAAGCGCATTAACTTTCTAAACACTTCGCCCTCAGGCGGCCGCCGGCAGCCAGAGGTGCAGGCACAATCCGGGCTTGCCGTTGCTGGCCCAGAGCCGGCCGCCCTGTAGCTCGATGGCGCGCCGGGCGATCGCCAGGCCGAGGCCAAAACCTTCGCCGGCGCTATCGTCCAGGCGCTGGTAGGGGAGGAAGATGCGTTCCAACTGGTCTTCCGCCACGCCAGGGCCCTGGTCCTGCAGGCGCAGGTGCCAGAAGTCGCCCTCGCGCTCGCCGTCGAGGCTGACCGTGCCGTCCTCGGGCGAGTGACGGATGGCGTTGCGCAGGAGGTTTTCCATGGCCTGGGCCAGGCTGTCCAGGTGTACCTCGACGCGACAGTCGACGCCCAAGCGGCAGGGTAGCCGCGCCGGGTCCCAGCCGCTTTCGAAACAGGCGTCCTCGCGCAGCGCTTCCCACACCGACAGCGCCAGCACCGGCTCGGTGGGCAGTTGCGGGCGCTCGGTGTCCATCCAGGCGAGGTCGAGGGTGTCTTCCAGCAGTCGTTGCATGTCGCCGATTTCGCGATCCAGGCGCTGGCGCAACTGTTCCGGCGGTAGCTCACTGTCGTGGGCGATGCGCAGGCGCGCCAGCGGCGTGCGCAGTTCGTGGGACAGGGTGCGCAGCAGCAGGCGCTGCTGGGCGAGACTCAGGCGCAGGCGCTCGGCCATGTGCTCCAGGGCCTGGGCCAGCTCGCCCAGTTCGTCGCGGCGGGCCGCCAGCGGTGCGGCGAGGGGAGTGCTTTCCAGTTCGTCGGCGCGCAGGGCGTCGGCGCGATCGCGCAAGCGGTTCAGCGGCACCACCAGGTGGCGATAGAGCAGCAGGCCGAGCAGGGCGGCCAGCAGGGTCGGGACTATGCCGTGGGTGACCAGGTGGGTCCAGGGGGTCAGCCCGCCGGGCAGCAGGCGCTCCGGTAACTGGATTACCAGCCGGCCCTGCTCGGGATGTCCGGGGAACTCGATGCTGACGTACGGCAGTTCGTCCTGCAGGCGCCGGCTCATCGGCCAGTCGAGCTTGCGCATGAAGGTCAGGTGGCTCGACTCCTCGGTGCTTAGCGGCGTGCTGCCGAGGCTTTCCAGGTGCGGTCCGACCAGCGCCACCCAGGTATCTTCCTTCGCCGACAGTTCCTTGCGGAAGCGTTCGGCGCCCGCGGCACCCTCGCTGTGCCAGGCATCCTCCGCCTGCCGCGCGTAGTCCGCCAGGTAGCTGCGGTCGGCCGGGGCGAGGAAGTAGGTGCTGCGCTCCACCGACAGGCCCCAGGTGTAGATCAGCCAGGTCAGCAGCAGGCAGAAGCCGACCTGCAGCAGCGCCAGTTTCCATAACAGCGGGTGCCTGCGCATCAGGGGTGTTCCGTCTCCACCAGTAGGTAGCCCTGGCCGCGTACCGCCTGGATCTGCAGGTGACGGACGGCGACCGCGGCGAGTTTGCGCCGCAGGTTGCAGACGTGCACGTCGAGACCGCGGTCGAGGCGCGTGTAGCTGCGGTGCAGCACGCTCCGGTAGAGGAACGGCTTGCTCAGCGCCTCGCCAGCGTGTTCGCGGAGCGTCGCCAGGAGGCGGTACTCGGATGGCGTCAGCCCCGCCGGAAGGCCCTGGTGGAGCACATCCTGGGCCTGGTCGTCGAACACCAGCCGGGTATCCCGCCGCTGCGCCGACGGCAGGCGGTCCAGTCGTACGCGGCGCAGCAGGGCGTCGGTGCGGGCATCCAGCTCGGCCAGGCTGAACGGCTTCGGCAGGTAGTCGTCGGCGCCGCGGGTGAAGCCGCTGATGCGATCCTGTTCGGCGCCCAGGGCCGACATCAGCATCACCGGCGTGGCCTGCTCGCGGCGCAGCGACTCCAGCAGGGCCAGGCCGTCGAGGCCGGGTAGCATGATGTCCAGCAACACCAGGTCGAACGCTTCGCGCCCGGCGGCTTCCAGTCCGTGCGAGCCATCGCCGCAGACGGTTACGCGGAAGCCGCGCCGGCGGAAATGCGCGTCGAGATCCTCGCGTAGGCGTGGGTCGTCTTCGACCAGCAGCAGGCGGGGAGATGGGATTGAAATATGAGAATGATTCACGTTCGTGAATATCTCATTTTTGCCGGGTATCGGGCAATGGGCCAATGCGCCGCAGCGTGCTCGGAGCGGAAATACTTTTCGACAAAGCCGTCGTTGCTTCGGCTTTGGTTCTGGCTTAGGGTCGGCGGGTCCGCAGGAGGCGGGCAGGAGTGTCGTGGCTATTGGCCAGCCTTTCGCGACGGCACTGGGTTGTACGATCATCTGGCGCGCTGCTGGCGCGTTGTTCGGGCCGCCCGCCGCAGGTGACTATCAAGGAAGATTCCCCATGCTGTTCTCCCAACACACCCGCCTGGTACACGTGGACTCCCCGCTGGGACCCGAGGTCCTGCAACTGCAACGGCTGGAGGGTCGCGAAGAGCTGGGCCGGCTGTTCAGCCACGAGCTCGAACTGGTCTCGAGCAATCCCGCCTTGCCTCTGGATGCCCTATTGGGCAAGCCGATGAGCCTCGCGCTGGAACTCCCCGGCGGCAGCCGGCGGTATTTCCACGGCATCGTCGCGCGCTGTAGCCAGGGCGCCGGCGCCGGCCAGTTCGCCAGCTACCAGGTCACCCTGCGGCCCTGGCTGTGGCTGCTGACGCGCACCTCCGACTGCCGCATCTTCCAGAACCAGAAGGTCCCGGACATCATCAAGCAGGTGTTCCGCGACCTTGGCTTCTCCGACTTCGAGGACGCCCTGAGCCGCTCCTACCGCGAGTGGGAATACTGTGTGCAATACCGCGAGACCAGCTTCGATTTCGTCAGCCGGCTGATGGAGCAGGAAGGCATCTACTACTGGTTCCGCCACGAAAAGAAGCGCCACATCCTGGTGCTCTCCGATGCCTACGGCGCGCACCACAGCCCGGCCGGCTACACCAGCGTGCCCTATTACCCGCCGAGCCTCGGCCATCGCGAGCGCGACCACTTCTTCGACTGGCACATGGCGCGCGAGGTCCAGCCCGGCTCGCTGAGCCTCAACGACTACGACTTCCAGCGTCCCGGCACCCGCCTGGAAGTGCGCTCCAATGTCGGGCGCGCCCATGCCGCGGCCGACTACCCGCTCTACGACTACCCTGGCGAGTATGTGCAGAGTCAGGACGGCGAACACTATGCACGGACCCGCATCGAGGCGATCCAGACCCAGTACGAGCGAGTTCGCCTGCGGGGATGCGCCAGGGGTATCGGGGCGGGCCATCTGTTCCACCTGAGCAACTACCCGCGCCTGGACCAGAACCGCGAATACCTGGTGGTTGGCGCCGAGTACCGGGTAGTCCAGGAACTCTACGAGACCGGTAATGGCGGGGGCGGCGCGCAGTTCGAGAGCGAGCTGGACTGTATCGACGCCGGCCAGGCTTTCCGCCCCTTGCCGTCGACCCCGGTGCCGGTGGTGCGCGGCCCGCAGACCGCGGTGGTGGTCGGGCCCAAGGGCGAGGAGATCTGGACCGACCAGTATGGCCGGGTCAAGGTGCATTTCCACTGGGACCGCCACGACCAGTCCAACGAGAACAGCTCCTGCTGGATGCGCGTCTCGCAGGCCTGGGCCGGGAAGAACTGGGGCTCGATCCAGATCCCGCGGATCGGCCAGGAAGTGATCGTCAGCTTCCTCGAAGGCGACCCGGACCGGCCGATCATCACCGGGCGGGTCTACAACGCCGAGCAGACGGTGCCCTACGAGCTGCCGGCGAACGCTACCCAGAGCGGCACCAAGAGCCGTTCGAGCAAGGGCGGCACGCCGGCCAACTTCAACGAGATCCGCATGGAGGACAAGAAGGGCGCCGAGCAGTTGTTCATCCATGCCGAGAGGAACCAGGACATCGAGGTCGAGAACGACGAGACCCACTGGGTCGGCCACGACCGGACCAAGACCATCGACCACGACGAGACGGTGCATGTGAAGCACGATCGCACCGAGACCGTGGACAACAACGAGACCATCACCGTGCATGCCAACCGCAGCAAGACGGTCGACCGCAACGAGACGGTCAGGATCGGCATGAACAAGACGGAAACCATCCTCATGGCCTCGTTGCAGAACGTCGGCATGGGGCGCATGGAAAACGTCGGGCTCGGCTACAGCCTGAACGTCGGCATGATGATGAACACCGTGGTCGGGCTGAACCAGAGCACCCAGGTGATGAAGAAGAAGACCTTGTCGGTGGGCGATAGCTACGAAGTGAGCGTGGGCGGCAGCGACGATGGCTCGAAGATCACCCTGGACGGCCAGAGCATCACCCTCGGCAGCCAGCGCATCGAGCTGACCGCCGACCGCGAGATCCTCTTGCGCTGCGGCCAGAGCACGATCCGCCTGACGCCGGGGGAGATCGAGATCCTCTCGCCCAATGTCGATATCAACTGTTGAGCGGCGGGCGGATGTCCTGTCGCGGCTTTTCCCAAGGAAGGATGGATAGATGAGCGGCCTACCGGTTTCCCATGTCGGCGAGAAAGTCTCGGGAGGGGTTATCTCCACCGGCTCGCCCACCGTGCACGTCGGCAGCAGCGCGGTCGGCCTGGCCGACCGGGTGTCCGCCTGCGTGCCGTTGGTGGGCAAGCCGGTCAACCCGATGCTCGGCAGCAAGCTGCTGCCGGAAGAGGTCGATTTCGCCCTGGCGGCGCCGGACACCTTCACCTTCGCCCGTGGCTACCTGTCGAGCAACCCCCGTATCGGCCGGCTCGGCCGGGGCTGGTGGCTGCCGGGCGAGAGCATGCACCTGGAACTGAGCGAAGACGCCTGCGTGCTGGTCGACGCCCAGGGCCGCCGGATCGGCTTTCCTGCGCTGGCTCCCGGTGCCCAGCATTATTCCGGCAGCGAGGAGCTGTGGCTGCGCCGTGGCGGTTCGAGCGGCGGCGAAGCGCAGGCCTGGCGCGGGCGCTGGGCGGCGGTGCCGGCCGAACTGCAGACGCAGGAGGGCTCCGTGCTGGTGCTGTCCGGCCACAGCTACCTGCATTTCCAGCGTTGCCCCGACGGTATCTGGCGCCTGCAGGCCAGCTTCGGCCGCGCCGGCTACCGCACCGAGTTCCGCTGGAGCGGACGTGGCCTGCTCACCGGCGTGCGCGACAGCGCCGGGCGCAGCTATGCGCTGGTCTACCAGCAAGCCTGCGAGCCGAGCGAGGGCGACGACGGCCTGCGTCTGTTCGGCGTGATCCTGGCCAGCCACGACGGACCGCCTCCGGACTACATCGATCCGCAGAGCCCGGGGCTCGACTGGCTGGTGCGCTACCAGTTCAGCGACAGCGGCGATCTGATCGCCGTGCGCGACCGTCTTGGCCAGGTGGTCCGGGTATTCGCCTGGCGCGAGCACATGCTGGTCGCCCACGGCGAACCGGGCGGGCTGGAGGTTCGCTACGAGTGGGATGTCCATGCTCCGCACGGGCGGGTCGTGAAGCAGATCGAGGCGGGCGGCCTGACCCGTACCTTCCGCTACCTGCGCGATGCCACCGAGGTCAGCGACAGCCTCGGCCGCGTCGAACGCTACGAGTTCGCCGGCGAGGGCGGGCAGCGGCGCTGGACCGCGCTGGTCAGGGCCGACGGCAGCCGTAGCGAGTTCGACTACGACCTGTTCGGCCGCCTGGTCGCCATGCGCGATCCGCTGGGACGGGAGACGCGGCGCCGGCGCGATGGCCAGGGGCGGATGCTCGAGGAGGAGTCGCCGGGCAAGGCGCGCTATCGCAAGCGCGTCGACGAAGAGACCGGGCTGCTGGTCGAGCTGGAGGACGCGATGCAGCGCCGCTGGACCTTCGAGCGCGACGAACGGGGCAATGCGACGACGGTGCGCGGCCCGGCCGGCAGCACCCGCTACGCCTACGAAGACCCGCGCCTGCCCGACCGGCCGACGCGAATCGTCGACCCGCGCGGCGGCGAGCGGCGCCTGGAGTGGAACCGCTTCGGCCTGTTGGCCGCGTTGACCGATTGTTCCGGCCAGGTCTGGCGTTACGACTACGACAACGAAGGACGTTTGGTCGCCAGCAGCGACCCGCTGGGACAACTGACCCGGCGCCGCTACGACCCGCTGGGGCAACTGATCGGCCTGGAATTGGCCGACGGCAGCGCCCTGAGCTATGAATACGACGCCCTTGGGCGGCAGACCCGTATCGCCGATGCCGAGGGGCACGCCACGCTGTTTTCCTGGGGGCACGGCGATCTGCTGGTGCGGGTTTCCGACGCCGGCGGCGGCGAATTGTCCTACCTGCACGACGAAGCCGGCAGGCTGGTCGCCCTGACCAACGAGAACGGCGTCCAGGCGCAGTTCCGCTACGACCTGCTGGACCGTCTGGTGGAAGAGACCGGCTTCGACGGTCGTCGCCAACGCTATCGCTACAACGCCGCTGACGAACTGATCGCCCGCGAGGATGCCGACGGTCGCGAGACCACCTATGCCTACGACCGCGACGGCCGCCTGGCGAGCATCCGGGTTCCCGCCACCGAGCACGCACCGGCCCTGGTCGAGCGTTACCGCTGGTTGGCCGACGGCCGCCTGGCCAGCGCCGGCGGGGCGGATTGCGAGGTGCGCTATACGTACGACGAGGTCGGTAACCTGCGCCTGGAAAGCCAGGTACATGCCGACGGTTGGGTCTACAGCGTCGAGCACAGCCACGACGCGCTAGGCGTGCGCCAGACCAGCCGCTATGGCGACGCGCCGCCGGTCGCCTGGCTGACCTATGGCCCGGGTCATCTGCACGGCGCGCTGGTCGGTGCGGTCGAGCTGGCCTTCGAGCGCGATGCCCTGCACCGTGAGGTGCGTCGCGACGCCCGCCGCGACGGGCAGGATGACGCGTTGTTCACCCAGGAGCGCCAGCACGCGCCGCTGGGACGCCTGCAGCGCAGCCGCCTGCGTCTGGCCGGCGGTTTCGACTGGCAGCGCGGCTATCGCTACGACGGACTTGGACAACTGGTCGGCATCGACGACAACCAGTATCCGTCGGTGCGCTACGAATACGACCTCGGCGGTCGCCTGCTGGCCAGCCGGCGCGCTGGCGCGGCGGCCAGCACCTACCGCTACGACGCCGCCGGCAACCGCCTGGAGGGCGTCGGCGAGTACGCGCGCGAGGACGCTCGCCAGGCATTCGCCGAGAACGAACTGTACCGCTCCGGTTTCAGTCGCTCCGAGGCGCGCGCGAACCAGGCCGGCGAAGGCCCGGCGCGCTGGGCCGGCAACCGCGTGGAGAGGATCGCCGGCAACCGCTATCGCTTCGATGCGCTGGGCAACCTGGTCGAGCGTATCGGCGCCGACGGCGAGCGCCTGCGCCTGGCCTACGACGGCGCGCAGCGCCTGGTCCATCTGACGCGCGATTACGCCGACGGCACGCGGCTGGAGGCGCGCTACCGCTACGACGCGCTGTCGCGACGGATCGCCAAGGTGGTGCTGCGCGACGGTGTCGAGCAGCAGGTGCGCTTCGGCTGGGACGGCGATCGCCAATGCGCCGAAGCCTTTGCGCGGGAACTGCGCACCACCGTTCACGAACCGGGCGGTTTCGTCCCGTTGCTGCGCCTGGAGCAGGCCTGCGAGCCCGATCCCCCGGAGCTGCTGCAACTGCGCCAGGCGTTCGCCGCCGAAGGCCAGCCGCTGCCGGCGCAATGCGTGCCGGCGCTGGGCGAGGCGCGGATCGCTTTCTTCCACACCGATCACCTCGGTACCCCCCTGCAGCTGAGCGACGAACGTGGCCAACTGCGTTGGCAGGGCGTTCCGGACGACTGGCGGGCGGTAGCGCCGGAACGACAGCCGGGTGCGCAGCCGATCCGCTTCCAGGGGCAGTACCACGATGAGGAAAGCGGCTTCTACTACAACCGCTACCGTTACTACCTGCCGGAAGCCGGGCGCTATGCCAGCCAGGACCCGCTCGGCCTGGGCGGTGGCCCCAACCCCTATGCCTACGCGCTGAACGCGCCCACGCTGGCCTACGATCCCACCGGCCTGATCATCCCGCTGGTGGTGATCGGCGCCTTCGCCGCCCGCGCCGCGATCGGAGCGGCGCTGGGCGCCGGCATCGAGCTGGGGATGCAGACCGGCAAGCAGGTGCTGGGGCAGATGAAGGACAACTGGGACAGCGATCGCGACCTCACCGATATCAAGTGGAAGTGCATCGACATCAACTGGAAACACGTCGGCGCCTCGGCGGCCATCGGCACCGTGGCGCCGGGCATGCTCAGCACCGGCAAGACCGTGGTGCAGTCCGCCAAGGCGATCAGGACCCTTTCCGGACAGGCGGCCAACACCGCCAACCGCGCGGCCAAGCTGGCCGCGCGCAAGGCCGCCCATGCCGATACCATCAAGAAGGCCGTGGCCACCCAGGCCGCCTGGCAGACGGGCAAGCAGATCGTCAAATGCCCGCTGAAGGACGAAGAAGAGGAGTGTCCGCCGCAATGATCAAGCATTACCTGCTGATGACCCTCGTCTGCATACCGCTGGCGTTGCTCTACGTCTGCCTGGAATGGTTCTTCGGCAACACCTGGGTGACCGTCGGGGTGTTCTTCGGCGTGCTCGTCGTGCTGCGCCTCGGGCTCTACCTCTACCGCCGCTCGAAGGGCATCAGGGACGGCTACCTGGACGAGTGAGGCCGACCCGGCATCGCGGAGCATCGACCCATGCAGGGCCTCTTCGTCAATGGCTCCGCCAGTCTTCCGCCGCCGATGCTGTCGCGCAGGCGCTGCTGGCGGCGTTCGCCTGGTAACCTGGCGAACTGCCTGTCTTCTTTGCCAAGGTCCGAGGAGCCGACCATGCACGACCTGCCTACCTACGACGATGTGATCGCCGCCGCCGCGCGGATCGCCGGGCATGCCAACCGCACGCCGGTGATGTCCTCGCGTACCCTCGACGAAGAACTCGGCGCGGAAGTCTTCTTCAAATGCGAAAACCTGCAGCGCATGGGAGCGTTCAAGTTCCGCGGCGCCTTCAATGCGCTGTCGCGGTTTTCCGCCGAGCAGCGTGCCGCCGGGGTGGTGGCGTTCTCCTCCGGCAACCACGCCCAGGCCATCGCCCTCTCGGCGCGCTTGCTGGGGATCCCGGCGACCATCGTGATGCCGGCCGACGCGCCGGCGGTGAAGATCGAGGCGACCCGTGGCTACGGCGGGCAGGTAGTGCTCTATGACCGCTATACGGAAGATCGCGAGCAGATCGGCCGCGACCTGGCGCAGCGCCATGGCCTGACCCTGATCCCGCCCTACGATCACCCCGACGTGCTGGCCGGGCAGGGCACCGCGGCCAAGGAACTGTTCGAAGAAGTCGGTCCGCTGGACGCCTTCTTCGCGCCCCTCGGCGGCGGCGGCTTGCTCTCCGGCTGCGCCCTGGCGATCCGCGCGCTGGCGCCGGCCTGCCGGATCTACGGGGTGGAGCCGGAGGCCGGCAACGATGGCCAGCGTTCGCTGCGCAGCGGCGCCATCGTGCATATCGATACGCCGCAGACCCTCGCCGATGGCGCCCAGACCCAGCATTTGGGCAATCTCACCTTCCCGCTGATCCAGCGCAACGTCGATGACATCCTCACCGCCAGCGACGCCGAACTGGTGGATGGCATGCGCTTCCTCGCCGCGCGGATGAAGCTGCTGGTCGAGCCCACCGGTTGCCTCGGCCTGGCCGCCGCCCGCCAGCGCAAGGACGAATTGCGCGGCAAGCGGGTCGGGATCCTGCTCAGCGGCGGTAACGTCGACCTGGCGCGTTTCTGCGCCTTGCTCGGCGGCTAGCCGGCCGCTAGAGGCCGAGTCCTTCGCTGGCTGCCCAGCGCGCCATCAGGCGGTTCGACGGCAGGCTTTCGTCGAGCAGCTTGCGCGCGCTTTCCACCCCCGCGACCGGCAGGCCCTGCGGGTCGAGCAGGCCGATCTGCACCAGCACGCCGGCCTGGTCCCAATAGATGTGCTCGTGGTAAAGGCGGTCGCCGCGAAAGCGCACCACGCCGAGCATGGGGATTTCCACGAAGCGCCCGGTGGGTGGGACGCCGGGCAGCAGCCAGTCGATCTCGCAGCTGTGGGTGAAGCGCATGACGAACTCGTCGACCACCTGCAGCGCCCCCACCGTCCGCGAAATCGGCGTGAGGGTCATGTCCGGCGGGTTGCCGTGGATGAAGTGATGGCGGTAGAAGCGGCTCAGTTCGCGCTGGCCGACGCCGCCGGTGAGGGTCGGGACATGGTTGACGTAGGGCTCGGCGACCATGGTCGCCATGGTCGCGGCGACGTCGCGGGTATCGAACTCGTGGCGCACATGCTCGTCCCACAGCGCGGAGAGGTCGAAGTTCGGCCCGATCTCCCGCTTCAGGGCGGCGATGCTGCGTTCGTGAGCCATCAGGTAGGCCGGTTTGTCGAAGTGCATGCCGCCGACGCGGGCGAAGGCGTGATCGACGCCGGGGTAGAGGTACAACTCGGTCTTGGGCAGGTTGCGCAGGCAGGGCAGGATCGCGTCGCGGGCCTGCTGCGGGCAGTAGGCGTCCTGTTCGGCGAAATGCAGCACCAGCCGGCCCTTGATCTGTTTCGCCTCGTCGAGCAGCGCCTCGATGCCCATGCCGTAGTAGCCCACCGAGCAGGAGACGTCGGTGCGCGTCGCGGCGAGGTAGGCCAGCTTGCCGCCCATGCAGAAGCCGACGAAGCCGATCCCGGCGTGGACCACCTCCTCGCGTTGGCGCAGGTGCTCGATACAGGCGGCGATGTCGTCCACCGCGGCGTCCAGGTCGATGCGCTGGAACAGCTCGATGGCCTTGGCGAAGGCCGCTTCGTCGTAGCCCAGGTCGACCCCCGGCTGCAGCCGCCAGAACAGGTCGGGGACCAGGGCCACGTAGCCCTCTTCGGCGTACAGGTCGGCCACCGCGCGCATGTTCGCGTTGACGCCGAAGATTTCCTGACCGATCACCACGCCCGGCCCCTTGCCGCTGGCGGGGAGCGCGAGATACGCGTCGAACCGGCCGCTGCCGTCGGACGCGGCGATGCTGACGTACTGTCCCATGCCTGGATTCCTCATCGGGTTGTTGTTGGAGTGGGAAAACGGGAAAGCGAAGCGAACCAGCCTAGTAGGAACCGGCCGGCGGGTCATTGGCTATCCGCATGCTGGCGGGAGGGTATCCGGATTGTCCGGGAGCGAGGGGCGGGAGGCGGCGCGATCCTCGGCGAGCCGCTCGCGGATACCGCTCAGGCCCGCTGGCGCTGCCAGGGCGGGCCAGCGGCGAACCGCGCTTCCACCCATTGGCGGAACGCGCTGGCCGCCGCCGTGGCGTAGCGCGCCGAGGGGCGCACCAGGTAGACGCCGGCGTCGGCGTCCAGTTGCCACTCCGGCAGCACCCGTACCAGCCTGCCGGCTTCGAGGTCGCGGCTCATCAGCCACTCGCCGGCGGCGAAGATGCCCAGGCCCTGGCGTGCGGCGCAGAGCAGGGCCTCGTTGTCGTTGCTAACCATCGAGCCGCGTACCCGCACGGGCTGCTGTTCGTCCTGGCGGGTCAGCTTCCACTCCGGGTACGAGTGCAGTCCGCTGAAGCCGAGGCAATTGTGTGCCGCCAGGTCGGCCGGGATACGCGGTACCCCATGCCGCTCCAGGTAGTCGGGAGCGGCGCCGAGGATGCGCCGATGGGCGCACAGCCGCCTGGCCACCAGGCGGCTGTCGGCCAGTTCGCCGACCCGGATCGCGAGGTCGAAGCCTTCCGCGATGATGTCGACGAAGCGCTCCGAATAGTCGGTTTCCAGCACCACCTGCGGATGCGCCAGGGCGAACTCCGCCAGCAGCGGACCGAGCCAGAGCCGGCCCATCGCCGACGGCAGGGCGATGCGCAGGCGTCCGCGCAGTTGCGCGGCGCCCAGGCTGGCTTCGTGCTCGGCCTCGTCGAGCAGGTCGACGGCCTGGCGGAAGCGGCTCGCCAGGCGCTCGCCTTCATCGGTGAAGCGCAGTTGCCGGGTGGTGCGTTCGACCAGGCGGATGCCGAGGCGACGCTCCAGTGCGCCGAGCCGCTTCGAGAGCACCGAGGGATGGCGTTGCAGGGCGCGGCCGGCGGCGGCGAACGAACCGTGCTCGGCCAGGGCCAGGAGCGTGGCGACTTCATCGGCCTGCCGGCTGTCGAACGGTTGCATGCATGCGCCTCTTGCGGGTGGGTCAGGGCAAGAGTACCAGCGCGCCTTGCGAGCGTCCCTCCAGCAGATCGGTATGCGCCACGGCCGCCTCGGCCAGCGGGTAGCGCCGCCAGACCCGGGGCTGGATGACACCGTCTGCATGGGCGCGCAGCACAGCCTGCGCGCGTAGCCGGTATTCCTCCGGGTTGGCGGTGTGGGCGGCGAGCGAGGGACGGGTGAGGAACAGCGAACCCTTGGCGTTGAGGGTGGCGACTTCGACGGCTGGCGGCACGCCGGAGGTAGCGCCGAAGGACACCAGCAGGCCGCGCGGACGCAAGCTGTCCAGGGACGCCTCGAAGGTAGCGCGACCGATGGGGTCGTAGACCACATCGACCTTGCGCCCGGCGGTCAGCTCGGCGACCTGGGCGGCGAGACTGGCCGCGTCGAACACCAGCACCTCGTCGCAGCCGGCAGCCCTGGCCCGTTCGACACTTTCCGCCTTCGACACCACGCCGATCACCCAGGCGCCCAGGTGCCGGGCCCAGGCCGCCATCAACTGGCCGACGGCGCCCGCCGCGCCGTACAGCAGGATGCGTGTGCCGGGCCCGACGGGGTAGGTGGCGTGCAGCAGGTAGTGCGCGGTGATGCCCTTGAACAGCAGCGCCGCCGCGTCCTCGAAAGCGAGTGTGTCGGGCAGCTTCAGCAAGCGCTCGGCGGGGTAGAGCCGGGCGCTGGCATAGGCGCCCAGCGGGCCGGTGGCATAGGCGACGCGGTCGCCCGGCGCCAGTCCGGAGACTCCCGGACCCAGCGCGGCGACCACTCCGGCGCCTTCCAGGCCGAGGCCGGACGGCAGCGGAATCGGTACCGCTCCCGAGCGCTGGCCGAGGTCCAGCGGATTGACGCCGATGGCGGCCTGCTCCAGCCAGACCTCGCCGGGGCCCGGTTGCTGCGCCTGGACTTGCTCCAGGCGCAGGACCTCGGGGCCTCCGTTTGCGTTGAGGGTGATGCGACAGGGCATGGCGGTCTCCTTGGCTGCGTTCGTCGTTCCGGCAGTCTAATGAAGCATCCGGGGATGACCAGGTAGGTTCTTTGCAGTTGATTGCTGCACCGCATGCAGTAGTGAGGCGGTGCTCCAAGGTGACCGAAAGTCGTGTTTCCGTATCGACAGGATTCGCCTAGTGTAAGGCGGCAGCCTGGACGGCCATGGTCCCTGTGGTCGCCGGGATCATTTCGGGAGAGTCCCATGACGGTACCTTTCAAGGATCATTTCTCCACGGGGTCGGCGAACTACGCCGCACATCGTCCGACCTACCCGGCGCGGTTGGTCGACGAGCTGGCCGCGCTCTGCCCCGGCACCCGCCTGGCCCTGGACTGCGGCTGCGGCACCGGACAGCTCACGGTGCTGTTGGCCGAGCGTTTCGAACGGGTGGTCGGTACCGACGCCAGCGCCGCGCAGATCGACAAGGCGCAGGCTCGCGAGCGGGTCGAGTATCGCGTGGCATTGGCCGAGGACAGCGGGCTGGCGGCAGCCAGCGCCGACCTGGTGACGATCGCCCAGGCCGCCCACTGGCTGGACCTGCCGCGCTTCTACGAGGAGGTCCGGCGTGTGGCCCGCGCGGACGCCATCCTGGCTCTGGTTACCTATGGCGTATTGCATGTCGACGGACCCATGGAACC
This sequence comes from Pseudomonas aeruginosa, assembly GCF_001457615.1. Lineage (GTDB taxonomy): Bacteria > Pseudomonadota > Gammaproteobacteria > Pseudomonadales > Pseudomonadaceae > Pseudomonas > Pseudomonas aeruginosa. Next base: position 2,469,099 of record NZ_LN831024.1, read on the forward strand.
GCTGGTCCAGCACTTCTACCACCAGGTCGTCGGCCCCTACTGGCCTGCCGAGCGGTGCCACGTGGAGGAGGGCTACCGCAATCTGCCGTTCCCCTTCGAGGAGCGTCGCCTGCCGGACCTGGCCATCGAGGTGGCCTGGACCCTGGACGAACTGCTGGGCTATGTCGGTACCTGGTCGGCGGTGAAGGAAGCCGGCAAGGCCCTTGGCCAGGATCCGGGCGCCGCGTTCGTCGATGAGCTGCGCGAAGCCTGGGGCGACCCGCAGACGCGCTATCGGGTCAGTTGGCCGCTGACGGTGCGCGCCGGGGTGATCCGCTGAGCCATCGGACGCAATCCGAAACTCAACCATGACGGCGGGGAGAGCGCCGATCGCGTCCGCCTGCCGTCTACGCAGGTCGCTGCAACCCCCTGGCAGCCGCGGCGTCGCTTGAGCGCGGGCAGGGGGCAGGTGGTGCGCCGAGTCGTATTCGTCGAACTCGCCATGCCGCCCCAGGCCGGATCGGCGTGCAGGTTGCCAGTCCCTGGCGTACGGGCCGCTCAGTGCGTGCTTTCGTTTCACTGAGCCAGGTTTTCCAGCGCTATGAAGAAATCGCCCCGATTGCAGGATGAGTCTTGCTTTCGTCCCGGTTTCACTGCCGCTGGCTGCTGAATCGAGGGTGCACTCCGCGCAGTCCGGCCCCTCACCTTGAGAGCCGTTGCCATTGTCGGGGTTACCCACGTGCTTTCCAGCAGGTACGGAGCCGATGGGAGATCGAGTTGGCGAGAGTGCCGGCTTGCTCCGGCCTTCTGAAGACTCTTCTTGAATCAGAAAAACCTTACGCCAGAAGTAGTGGGGGCTGATGGCCCCGCTCGTTTCGATCCTTCATGGTTAGCGGGTTCTGTTCTTCTTCGCCGTGGAGAGTTTTCTGTGAGTGGTTCCCTCTTGGTACCGGCCAGTCTCGCCAGTCGCATCAGGCTCCTGCTGGTCATGACCCGGCGCGAGGTCGAACTGCGTTATCGCGACGCCATGTTGGGCCGCATCTGGATCATCGTCTCGCCGTTCCTGCTCTTGCTGATCTATACGTTTGTCTTCGGCTTCGTGCTGAAGTCGCGCTGGGGCGGAAGCCAGAGCACGCTCTCCTTCGCCTTGACCCTGTTTTCCGGACTCCTGCTGAACGGGATCCTCGCTGAAAGCCTGTCCAGGGCCCCGACTATCATCCAGGCCAACGCCAACTACGTGAAGAAGCTGGTTTTTCCCCTGGAGATACTTCCCCTCACACCGCTGCTGGCCGCTTTCTTCAACGCCATGCTCGGCTACCTGGTGCTCTGTATCTTTCTTCTCTTCAGCGGCGTCGAGCCGGGCTGGCAACTGGTTCTGCTACCGCTTGCCCTGCTCCCCTTCCTGCTCTGCGTGACGGGGCTGGCGTGGTTCCTCGCGGGGCTCGGGGTCTATGTTCGCGACATAGGGCAGTTCGTCCAGTTTCTCCTGGTGCTTCTGCTATTCATCAGCCCGGTGTTCTATCCGCTGTCTTCCTTGCCACCGGTAATGCAGCCCTACCTGTACCTCAATCCGCTGACGATCCCGGTGGAAATGGTCAGGGCGATCCTTTTCGATGCTCCCTATCCGACCCTTGGGGTCTTCAGCGTTTATTGCGTTGCGTCTCTGCTGGTCTGTTCATCGGGCTTCCTCTGGTTCCGTCGGGTTCAGGAAGGTTTTGCAGATGTCCTCTGAGGCCGTTTCCCCGGGCCCGCAGATGACGGCCGAGTGGATACCGCTGGGGCAGCGTTTGCTCGAACGCGGGTTGGTGAGCGGCCAGGAACTCGAGCGGGCGCTCGACCTGCAACGCCGGCTTGGCGGCCGTCTGGGAGGCATTCTCGTGCGTTCCGGAGCCATCTCGGAAAATACCCTCATGCAGGTGCTGGCGGAGCAACTGCGGTTGCCGCTGGTGGGGGACGACCTGCGGAAGCCGAGCGAAGAGTCCATCGCCGCATTCCTGCTCAGTACCCCGATCAATACCGACTGGTTCGTCGAAGAGCAACTGGTGGTCTGGGAGGAGGGCGAGCAACTGCTGTTCGCGGCGCGTGATCCGTTATCTCCTTCGATACGCGAAACCCTGGGCTATTTCTATCCGGAGCGCTCGATTCAAGCAGTGCTGTGCCGCTCCCAGGATCTGGACGGCTGGTTGGAGCACTCCCTGGACCTGGCCCGGCAAGGTGCGGATCGGCACGCCTACGGCAGCGAAGACATCCGCTACCTGCGGGAGTTGGCGGAGGAGGCGCCGGTAGTCGAACTCGTCAACAACGTGATGAGCCAGGCCATGGAAAAGCGCTCTTCGGATATTCACATCGAACCCCGGGAGTTCGACTTCCGTATCCGCTTCCGCGTCGACGGCGTCCTGCACGACCAACTGAGCCTTCCCCGCGAGCGATTCGCGGCGGTTGTCTCGCGGATCAAGCTGATCTCCGCCATCGACATCGCGGAGCGACGGTTGCCGCAGGATGGACGCATGAGCATCCGGGTCAGCGGTACGGAGCTCGACGTGCGGGTCTCCACCTTGCCAGGGGTGCATGGCGAATCGGTGGTCATGCGCCTGTTGCCGAAGGAGCGCGAGGGGTTGCGCCTGGACCGGCTCGGGATGCTCCCGGACCACTTGCGGAGGATGCGTGCATGGGTAGCGGAACCCCACGGCATCATCCTGGTGACCGGCCCCACCGGATCGGGCAAGTCCACCACGCTCTATGGCGCGCTGGAGGAAATCAATGATGGCGTGCGCAAGCTCATCAGCGTGGAAGATCCCGTGGAATACCAGGTGCCCAATATCACCCAGGTCCAGGTCCATGCCGACATCGGCCTGACCTTCGCTGCCGCCTTGCGCTCGATCCTGCGGCAGGATCCCGATGTGATCATGATCGGGGAGATACGCGACCTGGAGACGGCGGAGATCGCCGTACAGTCCTCGCTCACCGGTCACCTGGTGCTTTCGACCCTGCATACCAACGATGCGGTGAGCGCCTTCACGCGCTTGATCGACATGGGCGTGGAACCCTTCCTGGTGGCTTCGCCGGTGCGCGGTGTCCAGGCCCAGCGACTGGTGCGCAGGTTGTGCGCCCACTGCGCGGAACCTTGCGAGCCAACCCTTGCTGCGGCCGATCTGGCAGCGACCGAGGCGGCCACCGCGCGGCTGTTCCCGGGGCAGGCAGCGCAATGGCGCGTGGCGCGAGGCTGCGGCCGCTGCGAAGGTACCGGCTACAGCGGCCGTGTGGGCATCTACGAACTCGTCGATCTGTCTTCCGAGATGCGCGACCTGATCGTGCAGAGAGCTTCCCTCGAACAGATGCATCGGCTTGCCGCCAGCCAGGGACAGCGCAATCTGCGTGAAGATGGCTTGATCAAGGCCTGGTTGGGTATGACCAGTCTTGACGAGGTGCATCGCGTGACCAGCGGCTAAGCCCATGAATTTCATCTACCAAGCCGTCGATCGCAAGGGCAGGCGCGTTCGTGGCGAACTCTGCCTCCCAACGCGCCAGGATGCGCTGCGGCAGTTGCAGCGCCAGGGGCTCACCCCGCTCAGCCTGGAGGTGAAACGCCGCAACCTGGGCTCGCGACGTCGGCTCAAGGCCGAGGAATTGAACATGGCCATCCATGAGCTGGCCACCATGCTCGCGGCGGGAGTGAGCATGGCCGACGCGGTGGAGGCCCAGGAGCGAGGCGCGCGCCACCCGAAGTTGATTTCCGCCCTGCAGGAGATGGCCAATGGTCTGCGCCAGGGGCAATCCTTTCCCGTGGTGCTGGAGAGCGCCGGCCTCGACCTGCCGCGCTATGTATATCAACTGGTGGCGGCCGGCGAGATGACCGGAAACCTCGCAGGAGCCCTGAGGGACTGTGCCACGCAGATGGAATACGAACGGCGAACCCGCGCCGAGTTGCAAGGGGCGCTGATCTACCCTGCGATTCTGGTGCTCAGCGGGGTGCTCGCCGTGGCGACCCTGTTCGTCTTCGTCGTTCCGAAATTCGCCAATCTCCTGAACGAGACCGCCCAGCTCCCGTGGCTTGCCTGGGCAGTGCTGAGCATCGGGGTATGGAGCAACGAGAGTTCCGGCTTGCTGGCGTTCGCCGTCCTGCTGCTTGCTGGCGGCATTGCCGTGGCGCTGCGCAATCCGGCGCTCCGCGCCCATGCGCTCGACCAGTTGGTGCGCCTGCCCGTAGTCGGGGAATGGTTGATGCAGGCGGAAATAGCGCAATGGTCGAAGGTGCTTGGAACCCTGCTGGGAAATCGTGTGCCGCTGGTGGAGGCCCTGGCGCTTTCCGCCGCTGGCGTCCGCATTGCCCGGCAGCGCCGGACCCTGGAGCGAGTCACCCAGGATGTGCGGGCCGGCATCGCCTTGTCGGCAGCGTTGGAGGAGCGCCAGGCGGTCACGTCCATCGGTTCGAGCCTGGTGCGGGTTGGAGAGGCCTCCGGGCAGCTCGCGGAGATGCTGCAGAGCCTGGCGACGCTCTATGGAGAGGCCGGGCAGGCGCGAATGAAAAAGGCCCTGGTACTGATCGAGCCTTTGGCGATCCTGCTGATCGGCTCTGTGTTCGGCCTGATCATTACCGGCGTGGTACTGGCGATTACCAGCGCCAACGACATGGTGCTTTGAATGCCGGGTATCGATGCCGCGGCTGGTTGGATGAGACGTGAAGTGGAAACCGTATGAACAGAGCTGCACAACAGGGCTTCACCCTGCTCGAGATGATTGTGGTGTTGGTGATTATCGGCATGCTGATGGGGCTCGTCGGGCCGCGACTGTTCAATCAGGCCGACAAGGCGAAGGCGCAGACGGCGGATACCCAGGTGAAGATGCTCAAGGGCGCGTTGCTCACCATGCGCCTGGACATCGGCCGGCTGCCGACCGAAGAAGAAGGCCTGGCGCTACTCAACACGCCGCCTTCCGATGAACGTCTCGGGGCCTTCTGGCACGGGCCCTACCTCGAGGGCGGCGTACCGCTGGACCCCTGGAACCGGCCTTACCTGTACAGCGACAGGCCGAGTGCCGAACAACCCTTCACTCTCTACAGTCAGGGCGCGGATGGGCAGCCCGGTGGGAAAGGCCTGGATGCCGATGTCGGTTACGCGCCCAAACGTTGACCAGGCCGCGTTCACCTTGCTCGAACTGCTGGTGGTGCTGGTGATCGTCGGGGCCATTGCTGCGGTGGCGTTGCCCGGCCTGGTGAGGATGCAGGAGACCTGGGCGCGCAGGACCGCGCTGGACGATCTGTTCAATCAATTGCAGACCTTGGGCTATCGCGTGCGCAGCGATGGGCGGGAGCTGCTCATTGGTGAGAGCGGGGCGGTTCCCGAGCAGTTGCTGCGACTGCCCGATGGCTGGACGGTTACTGCTCGGCCGCCGATACGTTACATGGCAAACGGAGTTTGCCTGGGCGGAAAGTTGCAGGTCCATCATGGGCGCGCGACACATACGCTGCTGCTTCAGCCCCCCCTCTGCGCGCCCGGGACGATCCGCTGATGCCGGCGCGGCAGGAAGGCTTCACGCTCCTGGAGGCGGTGGTTGCGCTGACGCTCCTGGCAGTGGTCGGCGGTGCGCTTTTCGCCTGGCTCAACAGTGCCTTTCGGAGCATGCAGCGGGTCGAGGCGGCCGAGCTGCGCATCGAGACGGCTTGGGTGGCGATGGCCTATCTGGAGCGCATGAACCCTGCGCTCGAACCCGCAGGCAGGGTCCGGCTGGGGCATTACCGGCTGGAGTGGCGAAGTTCGCCGCTGTCCGCGTCGAAAGCGGCGGTGGGCCGCCATAGCGGCAGTCCGGGCATCTACGACGTGACCTTGTTCAGGGTCGTCGCCAGCATCCGGGCCGGCGATGGAACGCCGCAGACGCTGCAACTGGAGCTTCCCGGATACGTGGTCATCCCAGCGCGACTGGGTGATGGACCATGATCCGCTCGCGACGAAAACAGGGTGCATTCACCCTGCTCGAGATGATCGTGGTGCTGCTGGTCGTTTCCTTCATCGGCACGTTGCTCATGCAAGGGTTGAGCTATGCCAGCAAGGCCAACCAGTCCTTGCACCAGAGCCTGGGGCGCGGACAGGTCCGGGCGCTGACCTTCGATTGGTTCCGTGATGCGGTGGAGAACCTGGTCGCTCCCGAGGCTGGCGAGGTCCGCTGGCGTCTGCGAGGGGACGAACTCAGTTTCGAGGCCATGTCTGCCGCGGCCCTGGATCGCCGTGCGGGCATCCCGACGCCCTTGGCCTTCCGGCTTGAGCGGCGGGCAGGAGAGGACCGGACCGAGTTGATCTATGTGCGAAGGCTGGAGGACAGTCGCTGGCCCCTCCTGCATCTGCGCGGCGAAGCTCGCTTCCGCTATCTGGACGGTCACGGCCAGTGGCACCGGGACTGGCCGCCGAGCGCGCAACTGGCCGATACCCTTCCCGAGGCGATGGCACTGGCGGCTCCCGAGGAGCGTCTGTTTGTCCTTGTCGCGGTCGCACTGCCCAGAGCGAGGCCCGCCGAACATGATTTCTGATGGCGCACGCCGACATGCGGCGTCTGCCCGCTCGTCTGGCTTCGTTCTGGTCGGAGTGGTCTGGTTCCTGGCCATCATGACCCTGCTGGCCAGTGCCGCTGTACTCTGGGTCGGGCGCTCGCTGGATGCCACGGAAAACCGGCGCAAGGCGCTGCTTCGTGAGCTGGAGGAGCATGCCTTGCTGGCGCGGGTCCAATGGCTGGTGGCTACCCAGCGCTATACCGTCGCGGGCCTGAGCGTACCGGGAAATGCTGGCGCCGCGCCGAGCAAGGTGGACATGGACACTTCGATCCTGCCCATTGGCGGGGAGCTGCCTCTGGATGGCCGGGAGTTCTGCATGGCCAATGGCTGGTGCGTTGCGCTGCTCGATCGCTCTGCGCGCCTCAGTCTTTCCGGCATCGATCCGCGGGTACTGTCCAGGCTGCTGGCGGGGTTGGGGGTTCCCGCCGAGCAGGTGCAGGTCATGGTCGCCCAATGGTTCAGCTATCTCTATCCCGGCGCCGCTCCACGACTGGGTAGTGCCGCGCAAGCCAGCGACAGGTCCTCTCCGGGCCAGGCCCGGCGCCGTCCGTTGCGCTCGGTGATGGAAGTCTTCCGGCTGGAGGCCTGGCGCCCCTGGGAAGCGCATTTGCTCGACGCCGGTTGGCGCGATCTGGTCGCGGCGGACGAGGCGGCGCTGAACATCAACACCGCGGATGCCCGAATCCTGTCTCTTGCCTGGGGACTACCGGAGGACGCTGTCGGCCGACTGCTGCAAGCCCGCTGGCAGCGTCCGTTCACCCGGATGTCGGACCTGCATGACGTCCTCGGGGGTCATGCGAGGCTGGTTCCCGAGGATGGATGGGCGCGCCTGGCCAGTCCGGTCCTGTCGATTCGGCTCTACCCGCCAGGAGCCGAGCAGGGGACGGAATACGAGGTCCGCTTCAACTCAGAGCACCGCCTGCTGCCACCCTGGCAGCTTCTCTCGAAGAGGTCCGTGAAGATAAATGATCGCTACTCGAATCCTCCGTTGCATCCCGATATCGCCCCCGGGGTTCTTGCCGCCCCGCTTGTGGCAAGGCCGTGGTAAGGATGGCCGGGCGCAGCTTGAGTGGGTACGTAGAGGTACAGGGTTGGCGCGGCGCGCCCCAGCGCAGTGGATCGTGGATCGGGCGTGGTGTGTCTATCGCTGTCTCGATCTCAATCATGTGCCGCGCTCTGACCGGTATCAGGCACTGGCGTTGAAGCTTGCCGCCCTGGCGCCTTTTCGCCGCGCGGGCCATTACGTAGCCTGGCGGGGTGGCCATGCTCTGGTCTGGTTCTGGGATGAGGAGGTCCGGGAGGCCGTTGCCGAAGACTGCGTCGACCAACCTCGGCGTTATCGCTGTATCCCCGAATCCCTGCTGCAGGCTCCCCCTCGGTCGATCGCGGAAGGCGAGACGGTTCGGCTGCTTCGGGTTCGCTCCGGGCTGGATCTCCAGGTCTGGAGAGATGACTGCCTTGTCCTGAGCCATTTCTTTCCCAGCCCACCCCAGCCAGAACAATGGGTTCGGTTGCTCCGGGGGCTGGCGGGAATACGCATCCCGGAGAGCCTGGTTGCCGAGCCTGGAGAGTCACTGGGCCGTCCCTGGGCCGTTCCGGCGGCGGAAGCAACGCTGCTGCGATGGGAGCGTTGGTTGCCGCATGGGCTCATAGCCACCCTGTTGCTGGGATGCGGATTCAATCTGGGGGAAGGTTTGTCCTGGTGGTGGGCCGAGCGTGCGCTGCGAACGCAGTACGACCAGCTGAGCGGCCAGGTCTCGCCGATCCTCAGCGCACGCAACCAGGCCTTGCAGACCAATCGGATGGCCACGGAGCTGGGGCGCGCTTTGCAGCATCGCTCGCAGGTGGCGCTGCTGGGACAGGTAGCGGAACTGTTGCCGAAGGACAGTCGGTTGCTCGCCTGGCGCTATCGAGGCTCCGAGCTGGAGTTGCGGATTGGCACCGACAGTGTCGACCCGCGTCTCTATGTGAGGCGTTTCATGGAGTCGGGGAGTTTCGAAGATGTCAGGGTGGAACCTTCGCAGAGCGAGGGGCTATCGCTGAGCCTGGTCCTGCGTACGCCGGGGGAGGGTGCCTGATGTCGGACTTCCAGCGATCACTGCAGTTCCAGGGGCGGAACCTGCAACGACAATGGCAGGAAAAACCACTCTTGCGCATGGCCATCTGGAGCCTGTGCCTGCTGCTGGTTGTGCATCTGGTCATGCTCAGCATGGATTGGAGGGAGGAACGAGGGGAGGAATATCGTCGTCTGGCCGGGGAATGGCTCAAGCTCCAGGACGTTTCCCGGCAGATCGCCTGGCCGGAGCGGGCGATGCAGGCGGAGCAGGTCCTGAACCTTCAGCGAGAGCGCTTCTGGCAGGCGCCGAATGCGTCGCAGGCGAGGGCCGATGTGCAGGCCTGGCTGACCGAGCGGGTTCGCCTGGCGGGCGTCCCTGACGCGGAAGTGAGCGTACTGCTTCCTCGCGGCTTCGAGAAGCAAGGGACGATCGCGCGTATCGAGGCCCAGGTTCGCGGGCAGTTGCAGCCAGCCTCGTTCAGTCGGTTGTTGCAGGATATAGAAGCGGAGCAGCGGCAAGTATCGGTGGAGTTTCTGGAACTGAACAATATGTTGTCGCCCATGCTCAATCTACAATTGTCGTTCCTGTTCGTAGCGGCCTATTGAAGCGGATGCGGATCGGGCAGCACCCGTTTGCCGGAAGAGTTCGGCGGAGGGCGGTGCCCTTCGATGGAGCGAGTTGCCGCCAGGCGGCCGGGAAACCGAATCCGCTCGGGACGCCTGCGATTCGGCTCTCCGGCCCGCCATTGTCGCATTCGCGCAGCGAAGAACGGCCAGTCTGGTCCGCCCTGTAAACAAGTGCAAAATTTTACTTCATGGTCGGCTTGGCACTCCGAGCCGGCTCGTCCATGCTGGAGCACAACTTTCCCATGGATACCATTGCCATGAAGTTCCTGCTGCCCCTGCTGCTGTTATTCCCGCTTTCCGCTCTCGCCGACGACAAGGACTACGACCAATGCATACTCGACTACCAACGCACGGCGAAGAGCGGGGTGGCGGTTCACTTCATCACCCAGGCCTGCGACAAGTTGTATAACGACGGCTCCTTCCTGCTGTCGCGGGAAAAGGCTTATTACGAGTGTCTGCTGGAGAACCTGCCGGGGGTGGAGAACAACCTGGCGGCGCAGAAGATCAGGAGCGCTTGCGAATCGAAGTCGCAGAATTGATCTGGCGAGGAGGGGAGCGAAAGTAGCCAGTGGGGTTTCCGACGGCATCGGCAGGATGCCGTCGGGAAAACCGGCTTAGCGTTGCAGCCAGGATTCGACGGTTTCGGAACCGTACTGTTCTTTCCAGGCTTTCAGAACCTTGTGGTTGCCGCCCTTGGTTTCGACGACTTCACCGTTGTTCGGGTTCTTGTAGACCTTCAGGGCGCGGGCACGGCGCTGCGGAGCGGCGCTGACGGTGACCGGAGCCTTGGGGTCGAGGATGGCGATGATGTTGTGCAGGGTCATGCCGTACTTGTCCATCAACGCCTGCAACTTGTCCTTGAATTCCAGTTCCTGCTTCAGGCTGCTGTCGCTTTTCAGCTTTTCCAGCAGGGCCAGTTGCTCCTGAAGTTTGCGCTCTGCCTCGCGGAACTCGGCAAGTTTGGACATTCGTTTCACTCCCGTTCTAAAAATATGGTGCTGGGTTTTGGTGCATTTATAGTGGATTTACGGACTTTCCGTGTCCGCGGCAAAGGATAAGTCTTTATCTACTGGAAGAACAATATAGTTGCACGGTTTTATTGACTAACGGACTGTAGGGACAGCTTGCCGGATGTTTCCCGGAAGAATATGAAACCTTTATGTCCGTGGGGATAATGCTTCGTACAACCCATGGGAGAGAGACGGCAGAACGGGCCCGTTGTGTGGAAGCCCGTTTTAGAGCAGATGGCGAAGCGCCAGGGGAGAGTCGGGCGAATCAATCGCCCCGATATTCGCAACCGCTGGTGCAAGTTTCGTGGACGCGGACCTTGGAGAGTTCCGGCAACAGCGGCTTGAGTTGTTGCCAGATCCAGCGGCAGAGGTTTTCGCTGGTGGGGTTTTCCAGGCCTGGAATATCGTTCAGATAATTGTGGTCGAGTTGCTCGTAGATCGGCTTGAAGATCGCCTTGATTTCCGCGAAGTCGCGGATCCAGCCGGTATGCGGATCGACCTCGCCTTCGATGTGGATGGCGACACGGAACGAGTGGCCGTGCAGGCGCCCGCATTTGTGGCCTTCGGGGACGTGGGGCAGGCGATGGGCGGATTCGAAGGTGAATTCTTTGAAGAGTTCCACTGTAGTGCGCTCTGGATCGGGGTTATCGGACAACCGGAATGGGGGCGCCATGGTAGCAGGTTTGCGCGCCGGACCCGGTCTGCTCCGACCGGGCGGTCGTTTACCTGAGTTGCAGGCGGCGCGCCAGGCGCGCCAGGTTGGCGCGATCCAGGCCCAGCTCGCGTGCAGCCGAGGCCCAGCTTCCCTGGTGACGGGCCAGGCAGTCCTGGATAAGGTGGCGTTGGTAGGCGTCGGTGGCCGCGCGCAACGAGTGACCGGTCGTTGGCGCGGCGGGCGCGGGCTCGACCACGCTGCGAGGTGGCGCGGGGGTTTCCGCGGGCAGGTCGAGATCCTGCCGATGCAGGGTGACGATCCGCGACCGCTCCGGATTGTGGCCGAGGGCCTTGAGCGAGGCGCGGCCGACCAGGTGCTCGAGTTCGCGCACGTTGCCCGGCCAGCGATAGTCGAGGAGCGCGGCCTGGGCCTCGTGGTCCAGGCGCAGGCTGCGCAGTCCCAGGCGCGGTCGGTTTTCCTCGAGGAAGTAGCCGGCCAGCAGGAGGATATCGCGGCCGCGCTCGCGCAGCGGCGGCACGCGCAAGGGATAGACGCTGAGGCGATGGTAGAGATCGGCGCGGAAGCGCCCGGCACGCACTTCCTCGGCCAGGTCGCGGTTGGTGGCTGCGATCAGGCGTACGTCGACGCGGTGCTCGCGATCGGAGCCGACCCGCTGCAACTGCCCGCTCTGCAGCACGCGGAGCAGCTTGGCCTGCACCGCCAGCGGCAACTCGCCGACCTCGTCGAGGAACAGGCTGCCGCCGTCGGCCAGTTCGAACTTGCCGCGCCGTTCGTTGACCGCGCCGGAGAAGGCGCCGCGCACATGGCCGAACAATTCGCTTTCCACCAGGGTCTCGGGCAGCGCGGCGCAGTTGAGACTGATCATCGGCTTGCCGCTGCGCATGGAATGCCGGTGGATGGATTGCGCCACCAGTTCCTTGCCGACCCCGGTCTCGCCGGTGATCAGTACGCTCAGGTCGCTGTTGGCGACCAGGCGGATTTCTTCCAGCAGCGCCTTGTGCGCGGCGCTCTGGCCGATCATTTCCCGTGGCCGCTCGCCAGCGGCTTCGAGATAGGCCTCGGCGCGCTGGTGCTCGTCCTCGGCGCGGCGGGTCAGGTCGCGCATCCGCTCGCTGGCCTTGACCGTGGCGGCGGCGAGGCTGGCGAAGGCCTCCAGGGTATCCAGGTCGGCGCTGGCGAAGCGCGACGGATCGAGGGTATCCAGGGTCAGCAAGCCCCAGGGCTGGTCGTCGAGGTACAGCGGACAGCCCAGGCAATCATGGATTTCCAGGTGGCCGTGGAGGCCTTCCACCAGACCGTCGTAGGGATCGGGCAGGCCGCAGTCGGCGGGGAAGCGGGTCGGCCCGCGGCGCTCCAGGAGGGCCTCGAGGCGCGGATGTTCGCCGACCCGGAAGCGCCGGCCGAGGGTGTCCGGGCTGAGGCCGTCCACCGCCAGCGGGATCAGGTATTCGCCGTCCAGGCGCAGCAGCGCGGTGGCGTCGCAGGGCAGCAGGTCGCGCAGGGCCTGGAGCAGGCGGCGGTAGCGTTCGTCTTCCGGCAGGTCGCGGGACAGGTCGGCAACCAGCGGGATCAGGGTGGCAAGCAAGGGATTGGTGGTCATTTCGACCTCTTTGCAGTCCTAATGACTCTGAATGGTTGCAGTCATTATGACCTATGCCGGTCTGCAAGGCCCGTGAATTCTGGTAGTTTGCCTTGGCACGCTTCCTGAAATGCTTCGAGGTGAAACAAAACCTTGCATGCGTCAGGAGTCATCTATGTTGTCCAATGCCCAACGTGCCCTCATCAAAGCCACCGTACCGCTGCTGGAGACCGGCGGTGAAGCGCTGATCACCCATTTCTACCGCACCATGCTCGGCGAGTACCCCGAGGTTCGCCCGCTGTTCAACCAGGCCCACCAGGCCAGCGGCGACCAGCCGCGGGCGCTGGCCAATGGCGTGCTGATGTACGCCAGGCACATCGACCAGTTGCAGGAACTCGGCCCGCTGGTGGCCAAGGTGGTGAACAAGCATGTCTCCCTGCAGGTGCTGCCCGAACACTATCCGATCGTCGGCACTTGCCTGTTGCGGGCGATCCGCGAGGTCCTCGGCGAACAGATCGCCACCGACGAAGTCCTCGAAGCCTGGGGCGCGGCCTACCAGCAACTGGCCGACCTGCTGATCGAGGCCGAGGAGTCGGTGTATGCCGCCAGCGCCCAGGCCGATGGCGGCTGGCGCGGCGTGCGGCGCTTCCGCGTGGCACGCAAGCAGGCGGAGAGCGAGGAAATCACCTCGTTCTACCTGGAGCCGGTGGACGGCCAGCCGCTGCTGGCGTTCCAGCCGGGACAGTACATCGGCCTGCGGCTGGACATCGACGGCGAGGAAGTGCGCCGCAACTATTCGCTTTCCGCTGCCAGCAACGGCCGCGAATACCGCATCAGCGTCAAGCGCGAGGCGGGTGGACGGGTCTCCAATTACCTGCATGACCGGGTCGCCGAGGGCGACGAGCTGGATCTGTTTCCGCCGGCTGGCGATTTCGTCCTGCGTGACAGCGACAAGCCGCTGGTGCTGATCACCGCCGGCGTCGGCATCACCCCGGCCCTGGCCATGTTGCAGGAAGCGCTGCCGCAGGCGCGGCCGATCCGCTTCATCCATTGCGCCCGGCATGGCGGCGTGCATGCCTTCCGCGACTGGATCGAAGACGTGTCGGCGCAGCACGAGCAGGTCGAGCACTTCTTCTGCTACAGCGAACCGCGCGCCGGCGACAGTGCCGACGCCGAGGGATTGCTGAGCCGCGAGAAACTGGCCGACTGGTTGCCGCAGGAGCGCGACCTGGACGCCTACTTCCTCGGACCCCGGCCTTTCATGGCGCAGGTCAAGCGCCACCTGGCCGACCTCGGCGTACCCTCGCAGCAATGCCACTACGAGTTCTTCGGTCCGGCCGCCGCGCTGGACGCCTGAAGCGACGGGCCGGCGCGAGGTGCGTCGGCCCTTTTTCGGAAAAAGGAGATCGAGATGAACGCTCTGTTCGATTGTCCACGGCGGGTGCTGCGGATCGGTCACGGGCTGCTGGCGGCCGGCCTGGCGCTGCTCGTCGCCGGCGTGATCGCCGCCTATTTCCTCGACCGCTACCTGAACATGCCGGCGCTGGTGTTTTCCCATGCGCTGGTGATCCTCGGCCCGACCCTGTTGAAGATTGGCTACGTGATGCGCCTGAGCGCGCTGTTCCGCATGCGTCGACCCGGTTGGGAGGTCTGCTGTGCAAGTGCTTGATCGTTCCAGGCTGATGGCCATACCGCCGATCTGGCGCCTGGGCTTCCGCCCGTTCTTCCTCGGCGGCGCGCTGTTCGCGGTCCTCGCCATCGCGCTCTGGCTGGCGGCGCTGGCCGGGCTCTGGAGCGGCTGGCAACCGGTCGGTGGCTGGCTGGCCTGGCATCGTCACGAAATGCTCTTCGGTTTCGGCGTGGCGATCATCGCCGGCTTCCTGTTGACCGCCGTGCAGACATGGACCGGCGTACCCGGCCTGCAGGGCAAACCCCTGGCCCTGCTCGCCGGGCTCTGGCTGGCGGCGCGCCTGGCCTGGCTATTCGATGCGCCGCTGGCGCTGCTGCTGGTGCTGCAACTGAGCTTCCTGCCGCTATTGGCCTGGGCTATCGGTCGCAGCCTGTGGCGGGTGCGGCAGAAGCGCAATTACCCGGTGGTGGGCCTGTTGCTGCTGTTGACCCTGGCCGACGCCCTGGTCCTGCTCGGCCTGTTCGAGGGCAACGACGACTGGCAACGGCGTGCCTCCATCGCCGCGCTATGGCTGATCGCCGGGATGATGAACCTGATCGGCGGGCGGGTGATCCCGTTCTTCACCCAGCGCGGTCTCGGCCGTCAGCAGCAGGTGCCGGCGATCGCCTGGCTGGACAATGGCATCCTGCTGGGCTGCGTGCTGGTGGCGCTGCTCACCGCCGCGGGCGTCACGACGCAGCCGACGCCCTGGCTTGCAGGACTGTTCGCCGCCCTCGGTGGTGCGCAACTGTGGCGCCTGTGGCGTTGGCGCGATCGCGGCATCTGGCAGGTGCCGCTGCTCTGGTCTCTGCACCTGGCATATTTCTGGATCGCCGTGGCGCCGCTTGGCATGGCGCTCTGGAGCCTGGGCCTGGCGCTGGCGCCGAGCCAGGCGCTGCACGCGCTGGCGGTGGGCGGCATGGGCGGGTTGATCCTGGCGATGCTGGCACGGGTCACTCTCGGCCATACCGGTCGCGCGCTGCAACCGCCGGCAGCGATGCCCTGGGCTTTCGCTCTGCTCAATCTCGGCTGCGCGGCGCGGGTGTTCCTGCCCAGCCTGTTGCCGGCGAACTGGGCGCTGCCCCTGGCAGGCGGACTGTGGGCTTTGGCGTTCCTGCTGTTCGCCTGGTTCTATGCGCCGATGCTGTGTCGTCCGCGGGTCGACGGCCATCCCGGTTGATCAGGGGGCTTGCCGCAGACGCCGCAGCTCCTGGTTCAGCCAGTCGGCGGAGTTGCGCGTCTGCGTGGCGCAGCGCACCTGGTAGGGCTTGCCGCTGAGGCTGCTCTGGGTCGCGGCGCGCTCGATGAAGTCCTCGCTGCTGGCGACCAGGTCCTTGCGCTCCAGGTAGTCGAGCTTCTTCTGCAGGTGGGCGCGGGCTTCCGCGGCCGGGTATTCGCTGCCGTTGCGGATGAAGGTGCAGCCGCTGTCTTCAACAAAGCTCAGCAAGCGGCCGATCTCCTGGCTCGCCTGCGGGGAGGGCGCGGCCAGCGCCGGCAGGCTCGAGGCCAGCAGCCAACAGGCGGCGCAGGTAGTCCGCCAGGTAATCGTGAAAGCGCGCATCGTTCCAGTACTCCATGTGGCTCAACGGGGTGTGCCGCTTGTACCAGGGACCGACCGGCAGGGCGAGGTCCTCGTGGACGACCGCGGCGTAGTTCTGCAACGGCCGCAGCGGATAGCCGAGCGGATCGGCCGGCGCGTAGACGTTCAGCCAGCGTGCCTGCTGGCGGATGGCCGGGGGCAGGCAGTGGCCGGGAAAGCGGATCGGACAGACCTTCTCGTAGGCGAAGGTGAACAGCGGGATGTTGCAACCGAAGGTGACCAGCCCGGCCAGGGTTTCCAGGCCGAGGAAGGGGTCGATCGAGCAACTCGGCGTGCGGTTGAGTTTCTGCTGGTCCCAGATGAAATTGGACACGATGTGCCCGCCCAGGGAGTGGGCGAGGATCACCAGCGGCGTCTGCGGCCCGACTTTCGCGCGCAGGGCCATGATCCCGCTGCGCACGTGCTGGTGGACCTGCTGGTAGGTGGTGTCGTAGGCGGCGCTGACCTTGCGGTAGCCGCTGGCGTCGCCGAGGAACAGCGTCACCGCCCGGCGCAGCCAGCGCCAGCCCAGCGGCTCGCGCTCGATGCGCTTGAGGTAGTCCAGCTCGCGGGCGTCCAGTACGCTGGCCCAGTACAGGCTCTGGAAGGCCACCTCGCCGGCTTCCGCGCCGAGACGTCGGCGCAGCGCCGCCACCAGTTCGCGGGCGTAGCTGTGCAGACCGTCCTCGTCGCGGCTATCGGGCTGGTCGCCGATGCCGTGGATCAGCGCTACGGCCAGTTTCATGCAGGATCCTTCTCGTCGGTGGCGGCTCAGTCCAGCGCTTGCAGGCGTTCGCCGAGCCGGCCGCCGTCGACCAGTTCGAGGAATTCGTCGCCGAGCCTGCGGCTTTCCGCCATCGCCTGGCGCCAGTAGCGCTCGCGGCCGTCGTCGTCGCCGAGGTAGCGGGTGAAGTCCTTGCGGTCCGGCAGCTTGGCGTGCGGCAGGCGCGCCAGGTACTCGCGCGACGGCGCCAGCAGCAGCACGTCCTGCAGGCGCCCGGCGTCGCCACGGCGCCAGGGCAAGCCCTTGTCGAACCAGCCGGGGATCACCTTGTCGGTGAAGTGCGGGTAGAGCACCACGCCGCGGTCCTCGTAGGGCAGGTCGAGATGGTAGTCGAGCAGGCCGCCGTCGCGGTAGGTGCCGGGGCCGGCGCCAGGCAGGTCGCGGACGCCTTCCATGACCATCGGGATCGAGCCGGAGGCGAGCAGCGCCTGGCGCAGGTTGCCGCCGTCCAGGTGCAGGTAGCGCGACGGGAAGTCGGTCAGCGCGGCCAGCGGCGGCGCCTGGCGGGCGTCATGCAGGATCACCCGTTCGAAGTGGCGGTGCAGATGGCGGCGGCCGATCAGGTTGTCGCGGATCACCGAGGACAGCCCCAGGCCGAGGCTGGCCTTGTGGTCGTGGGCGAGGCGCCCGTGGCTCTTCACCACCACCACGTTGAGGCGGTACAGCGGGTTGTCGAGGATCCGCGCGTCCTGGCCGGCGAGCAGGTCGTCGAGCATCGCCGCGCACTTGCGCGAGACTTCGGCGATGCTCACGCCCTTGGGAAAACGCTGCCGGGTGTACAGCTCGCCGAGGCGGGTGAGGCCGGCCACGGCGTCGGGCAGGCAGGCACTGGCGAAGCGCCAGGAACCGATGGAGGCGCCGATCAGCGAGCGTTCACGCGGGGCGCGCGGCAGCCACTCGCCGAAGATCGCCAGGTCCAGTCCCTGGATGCCCAGCGCCTTTGGCCCGCCGGCGGCACCGGGGACGATGCCGACGTCGGCCGGCTGCAGGCCGCGTTCGCGGATGCGGGCGAGGGCGCGGCGACCGGCCTTGAGGGTCAGTGCGGGGGACTTGATCTGGATGGCTGGCATGCTGGTCTTCTCCCTTGCGGACCGGCGATTATAGGACGAGTTGTCGCAGGACCAAGCGCTTTCGAACGCCGGCGAGCCCCATCGCAGAGGCTTTCCGTTACCCTATGGCGCGCCCCGGCCATGTCCTTGCGGCAAATTCAGCTTCAATTAAGAGCGCCCGGTTAATCTGCAAACCGTCGAAAGCAACACGATTGATTCCCACGGAGAGATTCCCATGAAGAAACTGACTGCCCTGTTCGCCGCCACCGCCATCGCCCTGACTGCCGGCCTGGCCCAGGCCCGCGACCTCGGCCCGGACGAGGCGCTGAAGCTGCGTGACGCCGGGACCATCAAGTCCTTCGAAGAGCTGAACAAGAACGCCATCGCCAAGCATCCCGGCTCGAGCGTCCACGATACCGAGCTGGAAGAGGAATACGGCCGCTACATCTACCAGGTCGAGTTGCGCGACCCGCAGGGCGTGAAATGGGACCTGGAGCTGGATGCCGCTACCGGCGCCGTGCTCAAGGACCACCAGGACGACTGATGAAGTGGCTCATGCGCTACGCCGGGATCGTCGCACTGGTCCTGGCGGTCATCAGCCTCGAAGCGATGGCGCGCGACCTGGACCAGGACGAGGTCCTGCGCCTGCGCCAGGACGGCGTGATACAGCCGCTCGAATCCCTCATGCAGGAAGCCCTGGGGCGTTACCCCGGGGCGCGCCTGCTGGAGGTCGAGCTGGAAGAGGAAGACGACGTGTATGTCTACGAGGTGGAGTTGCTCACCCGCGACGGCGTCGTGCGTGAACTGGAACTGGATGCCCGCAACGGCCGCATCCTGAAGGACGAGGAAGACGACTGATGCGGTTGCTGCTGGTTGAGGATCACGTTCCCCTGGCCGACGAACTGATGGCCAGCCTGACCCGCCAGGGCTACGCGGTGGACTGGCTGGCCGACGGCCGCGACGCGGCGGTGCAGGGCGCCAGCGAACCCTACGACCTGATCATCCTCGACCTCGGCCTGCCCGGGCGTCCCGGCCTGGAGATACTCCAGGAGTGGCGTGGGCTGGGACTCGCGACTCCGGTGCTGATCCTCACCGCGCGCGGTTCCTGGGCCGAACGCATCGATGGGCTCAAGGCCGGTGCCGACGACTACCTGACCAAGCCGTTCCATCCGGAAGAGTTGGCCTTGCGCATCCAGGCCCTGTTGCGCCGCGCCCATGGGCTGGCCAACCAGAGCCAGCTGGAGGCCGCTGGGCTGCGCCTGGACGAGCAGCGCCAGTGCGTGTGCCTGAACGGCGCCGACGTCGACCTGACCGCCGCCGAATTCCGCCTGCTGCGCTATTTCATGCTGCACCCCGGCCAGGTCCTGTCCAAGGGGCACCTGGCCGAGCATCTGTACGACGGCGAGACCGAACGCGATTCCAACGTCATCGAGGTCCACGTCAACCACCTGCGGCGCAAGCTCGGCCGCGAGGTGATCGAGACCCGCCGTGGCCAGGGCTACCGCTACGCCGGGGTGGCCGCCGGATGAGGTCGATCCAGCGGCGCCTGAGCGTCGGCCTGTTCGCGGTGCTGCTGGTGGTCGGGCTGGTCCTCGCGCAGACCGGCCTGTGGCTGTTCGACCAGGGCCTGCGGCGCTATTTCGCCGGCAATCTGCGCGAGGAGGCGGAGAACCTGCTGGTGGCCATGGTGCGCGGGCCGAACGGCATGCAACTGGACGAGCAACGCCTCAACCCGGCGTTCCAGCGCCCGTATTCCGGGCGCTATTTCGTCATCGAGCTGGAAAAGGACACCTGGCGCTCACGCTCCCTGTGGGACAGCGAGCTGGAAGTGCCGCACAAGAAAGGGCTGGTGCAGGGCCTGGTCGATGGGCCCGAGGAGCAGCGACTGCTGGTGTTCCGCGGCCACTACAAGCGCATGGGCCAGAAGCTGCGGATCGTGGTGGCGCAGGACTATACGCCGATCCTGGAAAGCTTCGCCCGTGTGCAGTGGATGGGTCTGGGCGCCGGCGCCCTGGCGCTGCTCCTGGTATTGCTGTTGCAGCGCCTGACCGTGCGTCGTTCGCTGCGTCCGCTGGAGGAGGTGCGCCTGCAGATCGCCCAGCTGCAGCAGGGCCAGCGCAGCCAACTGGACAACCAGGCTCCCGAGGAACTGGAGCCGCTGGTGGAGCAGATCAACCACCTGCTGGCGCACACCGAGGAGACCCTGAAGCGTTCGCGCAACGCCCTGGGCAACCTCGGTCACGCCCTGAAGACGCCGCTGGCGGTGCTGGTCAGCCTCGCCGAGCGCGAGGAGATGGCGCGCCAGCCGGAGTTGCAACAGGTCCTGCGCGAACAGCTGGAACAGATCCAGCAGCGCCTCGGTCGCGAGTTGGGCAAGGCGCGCCTGGTCGGCGAAGCCCTGCCTGGCGCACATTTCGATTGCGCCGAGGAGTTGCCGTCGCTGTGCGACACCCTGCGCCTGATCCACGGCCCGCACCTGCAGGTGAGCTGGAGCGCGCCACCGGGGCTGCGCCTGCCATGGGACCGCGAGGACCTGCTGGAGATGCTCGGCAATCTGCTGGACAACGCCTGCAAGTGGGCCGATAGCGAAGTCCGCCTGACTGTCGCGCAGGGCGAGGGCATGGTCCGCCTGAAGGTCGACGATGACGGCCCCGGCATCCTCCCCGACCAGCGCCAGGCGGTGCTCGAGCGGGGTACCCGGCTCGACGAGCAGGTCAGCGGCCATGGCCTGGGCCTGGGCATCGCGCGCGACATCGCCGAGGCCTGCGGTGGCCGCCTGAGTCTCGAGGACAGCCCGCTGGGCGGCCTGCGGGTGAGCGTCGAGTTGCCGTTGCAGAAGAGCGGCCGCGCCGCCAGGGCTTAACAGTTCTTCACCATTTGCCGACAGTCCCGGCAAGATTTCCTCCTGCGCTTTCCCTAGCATCCCGGGCTTCTTGCAAGGAGGTCTTGGACGATGAAACGGCGGACGGGTACGGGCCGCTGGCGCTGGGCGCTGATGCTGCCGGTGCTGGTGTTCCTGTTGGGCGAGTCCAGTGGACAGCGAGAGGAGGGGCGGTCGCCGCGGTTACCCGCGCAGGCTCGCTACGAGCAGGCCGTGGAAAACGCGTTGCGCAGCGAGCGCGGCGAGCCGCGACAGGCCGGGACAGCGGCAGCGAAGGTGGCCGAGGCGGGAGCCCCGGCGCGTCTGCGTGGCTGGCTGCGCTCGCTGGCCCGCCTGGCGATCTGGGGGACCTACGGCCCCCCGGCGCTATTCAGGCCGTGAACGGTCAGGCCTTGAACTGTTCCATCAGGCCCTGCTGGTGGTTGGCCAGGCGGTTCAGCGACTGACTGACCTGGGCCGATTCCTCGGCCTGGCTCGACAGCGACTCGGTGACGTCACGGATCGCCGCGACATTGCGGTTGATCTCCTCGGCTACCGAGCTCTGTTCCTCGGCGGCGCTGGCAATCTGCAGGTTCATGTCGTTGATCACCGTCACCGCCTCGCCGATCCGTTGCAGCGCGGCCACCGCTTCATCCACCTGCTCGACGCTGCCCTGGGCCTGGCGATGGCTGCCATGCATGGCGTCGACCACGTCGCGGGTGCCCTGTTGCAGGCCTTCGATCACCCCGCGGATCTGTTCCACCGAGTCCTGGGTGCGCCGGGCGAGGTTGCGCACTTCGTCGGCGACCACCGCGAAGCCGCGGCCGGCGTCGCCGGCGCGGGCCGCCTCGATGGCCGCGTTGAGCGCCAGCAGGTTGGTCTGCTCGGCGATGGCGCGGATCACTTCCAGCACCGAACCGATTTCCTCGCTGCTGCTGGCCAGTTGCTCGACCTGGCCCATGGCGCTGGTCAGGTTGGCGGCCAGGCTGTCGATGCTCTGGGTGGTGCGGTCGATCAGCGCCAGGCCGTCGCGGGTCGCCTGGTCGGCACCGCGCGCGGCGTCGGCGGCCTGGGCGGCGCTACGGGCGACGTCCTGGGCAGTGGCGGTCATCTCGTGGGATGCGGTGGCGACCTGGTCGATCTCGCGGAACTGCTGCTGCATGCCGGCGCTGGTCTGGCTGGAAATCGCCGCCGACTGGTCGGCGGTACTGCGCGCATCGCGCACCGAGACCTTCACGTCGCGGATGATCGGCTGCAGCTTGTCGAGAAAACGGTTGAACCAACCGGCCAGTTCGCCCAGCTCGTCGCGCCCGGTGTGCGGCAGACGCTGGGTCAGGTCGCCTTCGCCGCTGGCGATGTCGCGCAGCATGTGGGCGACGCCGAGGATCGGCCGGGTCACGCCGCGGGCGCTCAGCCACAGCACCAGCAGGCCGAGCACCGCGGCGCCGAGGCCGAGGCCCAGTTCGACCCAGGTGCCTTCGCGACGCATGTCGTCCAGTTGCCGCTCCAGCGCCAGGGCCGGGCCGAGCAGGGCGCTCTTCGGCACTTCGAGGAGCACGCCCCAGGGCTTGGCGCCGGGAATCGGCTGCAACGGTTGCAGCACCTTGAGGTCGTCGTTCTCGTTGAACAACCGGCTCTTGCCGGCGGCCAGCAGTTGCAGGAGTTCGCCGGCGTGCTGCGGATCCGCCTTGGCCAGGTTCTTGCCGAGCAGGCCGGCGTCGCGGCTGTTGCCGGCGAACAGCCCGGCGGGGCTGAGGATGCCGACCTGGCCGACGCCGTCGTAGAGTTCGCGGTTGCCCTGTTCGCTGAGCGCCTGCAGGTTGCTCAGGTTGATGTCCAGGCCCATCACGCCGATCACCTTGCCATCCAGTTCGAGGGGAAAGGCGATGCTGGTCATCAGCAGTTGGCGTTCGCCGACCTTGTCGAAGTAAGGATCGAGCACGCAGGGTTGCCCGCTTTCCTTCGGGCAGGTGTACCAGGCGTTGTAGGCCGCGCCGCTGGGCCCGCTGCTGGTGTCGGCGAGTTCGGACTCGATCATCGACTCGGATTCCAGCTGTCCCGGCGTGGCCTGCGCCCAGTACAGGGAGAAGCGTCCCTTGTCGTTGCTGCCCAGGGCGGGCTGGTCGACGAACAGTTCGTCCTTGCCGTCCAGCGCATTGGGTTCGAAGACCACGTACAGGCCGAGCACCTCGGGATTGGCGGCGAGCGCGGTGCGCACCTGGCGGGTCAGGTCTTCGCGCAGGTCGTAGGCATCGAGGAAGCGCTTCTGCGCCTGGTCGCGGAGGAACAGGATCTGCCGGGAGAAGCCCTTGCCGTACTGGAAGGCATCCATGAAATAGCGCTGGATGCGTAACGCCTGCAATTCCCCGCGGGCTTCCAGGCGCAGGCGCGCCGATTCGTCGAGCATCTGCGTACTGGCGCTTTTCACCAGCACGCTGCTGTGCTGCATGCGGTAGACCGAAAGGCCGACCAGCAAGGCGACCACGCCGAGCAGGCAGAGGCCTGCCAGCAGGGTGATCTTCCATTGGATGGACAGGCGGCGAAGGAACATGGGAGGGGTCCTTGTACGAAGAAACTGCGGGGGCCCAAGGCTTATCGGCAGGGCTCGCCCATTCTTGACGACGGTCCGTTCGCTGGCGCCGGATTGCCGTCGTTCGGCGAATCGCACGCAAGAACCGTGCACAACGGTTTATAACCAGGCGACATTCGCGCATGCGCGGCTTTGACAGGCGGGGATGGCTGTAGCAGAGTACGCCCCTTTTTTCGGTCGCAGGCGGCCGAGTTCGTTTCATTTGCAAGGAGTTCAACGATGAACGCAGTGGTGCTGGCGGTGGGGGTGATGCTCGTCCTCAGCCTTTGCCGTGTGCATGTCGTGCTGGCGCTGATCATCGGCGCGGTGGTCGGCGGACTGTTCGGTGGCCTAGGCCTGGAGGGGACTCTCAAGGCCTTCAACGGCGGCCTCGGCGGGGGTGCCACGGTGGCCCTGTCGTACGCCATGCTCGGCGCCTTCGCCGTGGCCATCGCCCGCTCCGGCGTGGCCCATGCGCTGGCCGACAAGGTCCTGGCGCTGCTCGGCCGGCACGACGAGCAGGGCAAGGGCGCCGGTGCGTTCAAGTGGATCCTGGTCGGCCTGCTGCTCTGCGTGGCGGTATCCTCGCAGAATATCCTGCCGATCCATATCGCCTTCATCCCGCTGCTGGTGCCGCCGCTGCTCTATGTGCTGAGCAAGCTGCAGATCGACCGGCGATTGATCGCCTGCGTCATCACCTTCGGCCTGATCACCCCGTACATGTTCCTGCCGGTGGGCTTCGGCAACATCTTCCTCAATGAAATCCTGCTGGCCAACGTGGCGCGCAACGGCGTCGACGTCAGCGGGATCAACGTCACCCACGCCATGTTCATCCCAGCCCTGGGCATGCTCGCCGGGTTGCTCATCGCGGTGCTGTTCAGCTACCGCCGCAAGCGCGTCTACGACTTGCAGCGGATCGAGCAGGCCGAACGCGTCGATGTCAGCTACAACCCGAAGAGCCTGGCGGTGGCCGGGGTATCCATCGTCGCCGCGTTCGTCGCACAGCTGTGGCTGGACTCGATGATCATCGGCGCGCTGGTCGGTTTCGTGGTCTTCTCGCTGTCCGGCGTGGTGCGCTGGAAGGAGACCGACGACCTGTTCACCGAAGGCATGAAGATGATGGCCACCATCGGTTTCATCATGATCGCCGCGGCCGGTTTCGCCGAGGTGATGAAGGCCACCGGCGAGGTGCAGAGCCTGGTCGACGCCTCGGTGGCCTGGATCGGCAACAGCAAGGCGGTCGGCGCCATGCTGATGCTGCTGGTCGGCCTGCTGGTCACCATGGGCATCGGCTCGTCGTTCTCCACCGTGCCGATCATCGCCGCGATCTTCGTCCCGCTGGCGGTGCAACTGGGCTTCAGCCCGCTGGCCATCGTCAGCATCGTCGGCACCGCCGGCGCGCTGGGGGATGCAGGTTCTCCGGCGTCGGACTCGACCCTTGGGCCGACCTCCGGGCTCAACGTCGACGGCCAGCACAATCACATCTGGGACACCGTGGTGCCGACCTTCCTGCACTACAACCTGCCGTTGCTGGTGTTCGGCTGGGCCGCCGCGATGTTGCTCTGAGTTCCATCTCGGGCGGTCGCCTGACGGAATGTCGGGCCGGCCGCTTAAGCTTCCGACGGGATTGCCGATGAAACGGGAATCCCGTTTTTTATTGGGCGTCATGCTAGGAGTTGATGATGCGTCTGACCCTGAAATCCAAAGTCCTCCTGCTGGCCATGGTGCCGGTGCTGCTCTTCGCCCTGGTGCTCAGCGGCGGAGCGGTGCTGATCCTGAAAAAACAGGCTGATGCCGAAGTCAAGGATACCCGCGAGCGCCTGCTCGGCGACCGTCGTGCCGAACTCGAGCACTACGTGCAGATCGCCATGGGCAGTATCCAGGCCGAGTACGACCGCTCGGCCAACGGCGACCTGAATGCCCGCGCCGAGGCCATCGCGCGCCTGTCGAAGATCAAGTACGGCAAGGACGGCTATATCTTCGGCTACGACTCCCAGGTGGTGCGCCTGTTTCGCGGCGACAGCCCGGTGGACGTCGGCAAGAGCTTCCGCGACCGCCGCGATCCCAGCGGCGTCTACCTCAACCGCGAACTGGTGGAGGCCGGCCGCAACGGCAGCCACTACGTGACCTATACCTCGCCGCTGCCGGGCAACGAGAGCGTCATGGTGCCCAAGCTGTCCTACACCCTGTACCTGCCGAAGTGGGACATGGTTATCGGCTCGGCGATCAACCTCGACGGCGTCGAGGCCCAGTTGGTGGAAATCAAGCAGGACATCGACGAGCGTATCGGCACCCTGATCGCCAGTATCGTGGGGATCGCCGGCGTCCTTCTGGTGGTCCTGCTGGTGATCGGCCTGGCGGTGGCCAACGCGATGCTGCGGCCGTTGCACCAGATCCGCCAGAACCTCGATGACATCGCCGCCGGCGAAGGCGACCTGACCCGTCGCCTACCGGTGACCAGCCACGACGAGCTGGGCGAGCTGGCCGGTTCCTTCAACCGCTTCGTCGAGAAGATCCACGGTCTGGTGCGGCAGATCGCCGGGATGACCGGCGACCTCAAGCAACTGGTGGAGCAGATGTCGGCCCAGGCCGAGCGTTCCGAGCAGGCCATGGAGCGCCAGCGCCACGAGACCGACCAGGTCGCCACCGCGATCAACGAGATGTCCGCCGCCGCCCATGAAGTGGCGCAGAGCGCCCAGCGCGCCGCCGAGGCCGCGCAGCAGACCGACCACGAAGGCCAGGCGGCCAAGCGCGTGGTGGACGGCAGCATCGAGCGCATCCACGCGCTGGTGGACGAGATCCGCGACAGCGGGACTTCTCTGGATAGCCTGCAGCAGGACGTGCAATCCATCGTCAGTGTGCTCGGGGTGATCCGCTCCATTGCCGAACAGACCAACCTGCTGGCGCTCAACGCGGCCATCGAGGCGGCCCGTGCCGGCGAGGCCGGACGTGGCTTTGCGGTGGTCGCCGACGAAGTGCGGGCGCTGGCCAGCCGCACCCAGCAGAGTACCCAGGAAATCCAGGGCATGATCGATCGCCTGCAGCAGGGCACCAACGCCGCGGTCGACGCCATGCGCCGTTCCGGCGAGGCCGGCGAGGGCACCAGCAACCAGGCCAACCAGGCCGGCGATTCGCTGGATGCCATCGCCCAGCTGATCGCCACCATCAACGCGATGAACGCGCAGATCGCCAGCGCCGCCGAGGAACAGACCGCGGTGGCCGAGGAGATCAACCGCAGCGTGCACCAGATCGCCGGCGCGGTGGACAGCGTCGCCGACGAGGCCCAGCAGGGCGCGCAGACCGCCCGCAGCCTGGCGCAACTGGGCCAGGGCCTGGGCCGACTGGTCGGTCAGTTCCGCATCTGACCCTTCCCCCGCGCGACCGCTGCCGGCAAAAGAGCCAGCCGGCAGTGGTGCGCCACAGAGCCTTCCTGTCATTATTCGGCGGAGTCGGCCGGCAGTCGTGAACGATCCACGTCCGCCGGCTGACTAATGCTTTGCTTCCCACTGCCAGATGGATTGGACATGCTCGACACGAAACTGGAATCCCGGACTTTTCTCCTGTTGCTGGCGGTGGTCACGCTCGCCTTCGGCTGGCTCTTGCTGCCTTTCTACGGCGCGGTGTTCTGGGGCACCATCCTGGCGATCATCTTCGCCCCGGTGCAACGCCGCCTGCAGGTGCGCCTGAGGGATCGGAAGAACCTCGCCGCGCTGATCACCCTGCTGATCTGCGTGCTGATCGTGATCATCCCGGTGATCTTCATCGCCGGTTCGCTGGTGCAGGAAGGCGCGAGCGTCTACCAGCGGGTCAAGTCCGGCGAACTGAACTTCGCCGCCTACCTGCAGCAGGCGGTGGCCGCCTTGCCGCCATCGGTGCACCAGTGGCTGGAGCGCTTCGACCTGGCCAATCTCTCGAGCCTGCAGGAGAAGCTCTCCTCGGTGGCGATGCAGGCCAGCCAGGTGGTGGCGACCAAGGCGTTCAGCATCGGCCAGAACACCCTCGACTTCGTCATCAGCTTCGGCATCATGCTCTACCTGCTGTTCTTCCTCCTCCGCGACGGTCGCGTGCTCGGCCGGCGGATCAAGCAGGCGGTGCCGCTGAGCCAGGAACACAAGCACCACCTGTTCGCCAAGTTCACCACGGTGATCCGCGCCACGGTGAAGGGCAACATCGCCGTGGCTGCCACCCAGGGCGCTCTCGGCGGTCTGATCTTCTGGCTGCTGGGCATCGAGGGCGCCTTGCTCTGGGGCACCCTGATGGCCTTCCTGTCGCTGCTGCCGGCCATCGGCGCGGCGCTGATCTGGGCGCCGGTGGCGGCCTATTTCCTGCTCACCGGGGCGATCTGGCAGGGCGTAGTGCTGATCCTGTTCTGTGTGGTGGTGATCGGCCTGGTG